>CAZUMG010000131.1:0-1875 GCA_964621895.1 uncultured Anaerolineales bacterium
CCATTGATTCAGGAAAGCGTTTGCCCGGGTATAGACATTATCTTGATCTGAGTCGTCTGGATATTCTTTTCCCTTAATAATGCGAACGACATTATAATCGCTCAGATTGTAGTAGTCCTCCTGCAGTCCATAACGAACACGGTCATAAGGTTGGCTGATCACATCGTTAATCTGACTGATTTTTTCCTGGTTGTAGCGGATTGCGCGGAATGGTTTTATGGTAGCCATGTTTCGTTTCCTTTAACCCTTAAGCGTGTCAATCACTCGCTGGGCGGCTTCTGTTCCTACCCGCGCATTGGCTTCTCGGGTCCCGGCCCCGACATGGGGAGATCCGATTACCTGGTCCAATGAGAATAGCTTGGAATCAGCCAGCGGTTCATTTTCATAGACATCTAGCGCAGCTCCAGCTACCTTACCTGCCTGGATAGCTTCGTAGAGGGCTTGTTCATCAATGGTGCCTCCCCTTGCGCAGTTGATGATTCTGACGCCATCCTTCATTTTGCTGAAAGCGGCAGCATCCAGGATATGATGGGTTTCTTCGGTATGCGGAATATGCAGGCTGATATAATCAGCCCGGGCCAATAAATCATCCAGGCTGATCAGTTCTATCCCGGGCAGTTCGGTAACATAGGGATCAAAGGCAACCAGTTCCATGCCTAAGGCATTTGCCCGCTGGGCAACTGCCTGTCCGATCCGGCCTGATCCAATTAATCCCAGGGTTTTCCCTGCTACCTCACTTCCCAGGAAGGCTTTCTTTTCCCATTTTCCCGCTTTCATAGATGCTGTCATCAGCGGAATGGATCTGGCTAAAGCCATCAGGTAGCCAATAGTTAATTCCGCTACTGATTGGGTTGACGCGCCGGGTGTGTTTAGTACCAGCACGCCTTTATCTTTCGCATAGGCAACATCGATATTATCGACCCCGACACCAGCGCGTACGACTGCTTTAAGGGAAGTTCCTGCGTCAAGGACGGCTTTGGTCACTTTTGTGCGGCTTCTAACAACCATGCAGGTATATTCGGAGATCTCTGCCAGCAGTTCATCGGGGGTAATATCCGGGCGGTTGACCACCTCGATGCCTGCGTCTTCAATGATTTTCAATGCTTTAGGATCGGTTGAGTCACATATCAATACTTTCATTTTTCCTCGCTGTCTATAAAAGGGTACATCCTGCTGACCGGCTGGTTAGAGACCTAAAATATCGTCGATTTGTTCGGTCAGCCACTGGAGATCGGATATTTGCAGGTCACCCATATGGGCAATCCGGAAGCATTTCCCTTTGAGTTCACCATAGCCGTTGGATAACATCGCTCCGCGTTTTGCCAGCTCGCCATTGAGCGCAGGGACATCGATGCCGCGAGTATTATGAACGTTGGTAACCGTAGGAGAGAGATAGTTTTCATCACTGTAGAGGGCGAAATTCTTTTTTGTCCAGGATCTCACCAGGTTGGCCATATCCAGGTGCCGTTTGAACCGGTTCTGGACACCTTCCTCAAATATCCGGTCCATCTGGACATTGAGGGCATTGATCAGGCTGATTGCCGGAGTTGCCGGGGTCTGATTCTTAAGGGCATATTTCTCGAGGATTTCAAAATTGAAGTAAAATCCTTTATTCTCAACAGCGGCACTGCGCTGCAGGGCAGCCTCGCTCACAGTGACTACACATAATCCTGGCGGCAGCGCAAAGGCTTTCTGGGTTCCAGCGAGAACAACATCCAAACCCCATTCATCTACTAGAATTTCAGTGCCCGCCATGGAACTGACCGCATCCACCAGAACCAGGACGTCCGGATATTTTTCCTTGACCAGCTTACCGATCTCTTTAATGGGGTTCATAATCCCGGTGGAAGTTTCGTTGTGGGTGATGCAGACAGC
>CAZUMG010000131.1:1975-5077 GCA_964621895.1 uncultured Anaerolineales bacterium
CCATGTAAATCGGAATAAAGGGAATCCCGGTGACCAATCATCGGCACTGCCATGGCATGCAGGATTTCATCTGTTACGTGGGTTGGACCTGGTATGAACAATTTTTTATACACGGAAGCCTCCTTGGAGGAATGGGTTTGTCCTTGATTTCAAAGAAAAATAAGTTGAGGAAAATCCTCAGGCATGATCTCCTCTCCTATCAGTTTAATCCAATAAAAAAGCCATGTCAATTGCAGGGTAAATAGCTCAATACATTTATCAGGAAATTAGTGATTTTCTGCTTGATAATCAGGAAATTCCCTATTCTAAAAAGGAAGAGACCATCAAATGATGGTCATCTTCAATAGGTTGTTTAGCAAGTTGGACCAGCAGATTAGATTTACCCTTTGATTAGCCCTTTCTGCACCAAAAGCGGTCTGGGGTCAACAACATTCTTATTTAAGGCAGCTGCTTTTGCCGGAAGGTCCAGTCCTATGGCAATAAGCTGGGTGAAATAGAGGATTGGTATTGGATGCTCGATATCCATCTGGAACTGCCTGGCATCCAGATTCATGTGGCAGAGAGGACAGGCAACTGCAATGGCGTCAGCGCCTTCATCAATGGCATTTTGGATTAGGGATCCGCTTAAATCGACCACGATATCTGGCCGGGTCAAAGAATGGCCGGCACCACAGCAGGATGTCTTAAATGACCAATCCAGCACTTCAGCTCCAAGGGCGGTCATCAGCTGGTCCATTTGAATGGGGTATTCCGGATGTTCAGCTTCAGTCACCTCTGGCAGTCTGGTGAGCAAACAGCCGTAATAACAAACCAATTTCAGTCCGGTCAGGGGATTTTTGGTCTTTTCAGCCAATTTTACAGGTCCAACATGATCGTAAATAGCTTCAATCATGGTGCTGACCTTGACCTCATCCTGGTAGGTATATCCCATCAGCTGATCTACCGCCTCTTTGTGGTCCGGGTGTTCACGGATTTCAAACTGGGCTGCTTTATGCCGGTTGAAACAGGCAGCGCAGGGCATGGCAACTTCTTTGTAGCCCTGTCGTTCTATCAAGGCAAGGTTTTCCAGGGGTAAATGAAGCGCAGCAGCAGGGTCTGCCCGGTGAGCAGCAGAACTGCCGCAGCAGACCCATCCTTTTGGTTCCACCAGGGGGAAATCCAGCGCTTCACACACTGCCAGGGTGGAATGGTTATACTCAGTTGCGGTAGTTTCCAGCGAGCAGCCGGGATAATAAGCGACGATCTCAACTGCTCCGGGTTTGGGACTTTGTTTCTTTTTGCTTGGCATTCTGGTTGGATGAGGCAGGAAGCTTACTTTCCCTTTTTGGAAAAATTTTAGATAGAGCTGAAAGTCATCCACAACTGATCTGGGGTGTTGCATGATCAATTCTGCCATTAACCCCGGTTCATAGGACCGTCCCCACAGGTTCACTTCCCTCATGAAAGCCCGGTTAAATTGATTGGTTTCCGGTATCTGGGGCTTATATCCTCTTTCCAGGATTTCCCGGGTCAGGAATTCCATGATCCCGGTAATATTTAATCCCTGGGGACAGCGGGTTGAACAGGTCAGGCAGGAAGAGCATAACCAGGGTGTTTTTGATTGCAGGGCAATATCTTCCTGACCCAGCTGGATTGACCGCATGATCTGGTTAGGCTGCCAATCAAAATATTCTGCTACGGGGCATCCACTGGTACATTTTACGCATTGGTAGCACAGATAAACGTTCTCGCCGATTTCTTCAAGAATCCTGGCCGCCAGGTCCCCGTTGATAGTAATGGATGGTTTTTCTGAGAGCTTGGTTTCCTCTGACATAAGTTTTCCTTAAGGAAATACTACGAATAAAGTAGGTTATTTTACTTCTGGTCGAGGATAAAGGCCTGCTCCCTCAACAATTGGTTTTACGGCTTCTTCCCATTCAATCGCCATGATGTGGACGCCGGCAACACCTTCGATTTTTTTGATTTCCTTGATCAGATCGATACAAACCTGGATGCCTTCTGCCTGCCAGGCTGCTGAGCGGGCTTTTTTCTCCTCGGGTGATAGATCCGCGGCTTTTTTCCCTTCCCACTGCTTTCCAGCTGCCGTCATCCTATCAATCACTTCATCTGGAACCAGAATGCCCGGAACGTTATTTTTCATGTATTTGGCCATGCCGGGACTCTTTATGGGGCCAACCCCAACGAGGATATAGGCTTCCTTATGGACGCCAAGGTCCCTGACCTTTTCCATGTATTTTGCAAATTCCTTAACGTCATAAACCAGCTGAGTTTGAATAAAATTCGCCCCCGCTTTAATCTTCTTGGCTAACCGTAAAGGCCGGAATGCTACCGGGTCGGCGAAAGGAGCGGCAGCAGCTCCCACCAGGAAACTTGCAGTGGTACCTTTGACTTCATCTCCACATTGGAACACAGCTTTATCCCGCAAGTCAGAAACCATGTCAACCAGCTGCAAGGAATCCAGGTCATAAACATTTTTTGCGGTAGGGTGGTTGCCAAAAATTTGATGATCCCCGGTCAAGCATAACAGATTGCGTAAACCAAGGGCATAGGCACCTAACAAATCAGCCTGGATTGCTAACCGGTTGCGGTCGCGGCAGGTCATCTGAATGACCGGTTCCAGACCTTCCCGCAGGACCAAAGTGCCCGCACCGATGCTTGACATTCTGACAATAGCTGTCTGGTTGTCAGTAATATTGACAGCATCAACATATCCTTTTAACAGGGCTGCTTTTTCTTTGATCACTTCTGGGTCGGCACTTTGCGGGGGGCCAAGTTCTCCGGTAACGACAAAATGACCGGCCCGGAGCATTTTTTCGAGGTGGGATCCTACCAGGTATCCGTTGTCTTTACTGCTCATCAATGATTCTCCTCAACTCAAGCTTCATCTGAAACCAATTTCAGGTCTTCGCGGATAATCTTGCGGGGTCCGCCATCCCGGGACCGCTGCCAATTTTTTGGTTTTTGGAGTTCAAGCATGACTTCTTGTTTTCCCATACTGGTTAATCGGTCAAAGATTAACTGCCAGGCACAAGGAACGTTCGGGTCGATTTCACAATGACCGGCTTCTGATCCTCCGCAAGGACCATTAAGCAGGGATTTGGA
>CAZUMG010000132.1:0-1536 GCA_964621895.1 uncultured Anaerolineales bacterium
AGCAATTGTAAAGGCTGTCGAAACAATCCTTGGAGCCGGCAGCCCCAAGACCTTATATAAGGGAAGATTAATTTTTTTGCCGATCCTGTCATGGAGGGCCAGATCAACAGCTGCCCGGGCAGGGGCCGGTCCCCCTTCCCCCATCCAGGACGGAATTTCTGACGGGTCATCAGGAAACGGTTGATCATTAAGAGAAGCCTGCTCCCAGAAAGAAATCATCTGGTCATCTTCAATATGATAATAAGGAGGAATAGTGCCCTCTCCCCATCCCTGGTCATTCTCAAGTCGAACCCAATGTGCTGTTCTGGTTGTACTGACTCCCGTGGAGAGTCGGAAAGGGTGATGAAATTCGAGGTTTATCGCTTCCCAGGTTAGCCGGGCCGGTCTATTCATTCTATCTGTCTCCGTTAGATACATTCATCTGAAATGGCCTGGTACTAGCCAATAATTAATTGCACCATTGTGAAGCTGACAATAAAAACCTCCCGCAGCCCCGCCAAGGAGGTTTTATTCTTAGAGGAGATATAATCAATCCAATTAAGATTATTTTACAAAGTGGCAGGCTACCCAATGTAAGTCCTTTACTTCCAAGTATTCCGGCTCCTCTTTAAAACAGATTTCTTTTGCCAAGGGACATCTTGTGTTGAAGTTACATCCGACTGGTGGATTAGACGGATTAGGAATATCACCATCCAAAATGATTCGTTCTCTCTGGGCTGATAAGTCAGGATCGGGAACGGGCACTGCCGACATTAAAGCCTGGGTATAAGGATGCAGGGAGTTCAGGAAGATTTCATCCCGGTCAGCCAGCTCCATGATCTTTCCCAGATACATAACTGCCATCCGGTCGCTAATGTGACGGACCATACTCAAATCATGGGCGATGAACAGATAGGTCAACCCGAGTCGCTTCTGAAGTTCTTCCAGCAAGTTAACCACCTGGGCTTGAATAGAGACGTCCAGGGAAGAAATGGGTTCATCACAGACCACAAATTCGGGGTTTAAAGCCAGGGCACGAGCAATTCCAATCCGCTGGCGCTGACCACCAGAGAATTCATGAGGATATCGGTTTACAAAATCCGGATTTAAACCCACGATGTCAAGCAGTTCCTGCACACGCTCCTGTTTTGTGGTCTTGCTCTGTTTCGTATGGACGTCCAGGGGAGATCCAATGATTGATCCTACGGTCATGCGGGGATTTAAGGAAGCATAAGGATCCTGAAAAATCATCTGCATTTTCCGGCGTTGATGTCGCAATTCTTTTTCTCCAAGGGAATTAAGATCGACTCCATCAAAAAGAATTTTTCCGCCGGTCGGTTGATATAAATGCAGCATGGTTCGACCAACTGTTGTTTTACCACAGCCGGTTTCACCTACCAATCCCAGAGTTTCCTGCTGATAAATATCAAAACTGACATCATCAACAGCTTTTACTTCATTGCTGGTTTTAAATAACTGCCCTTCCGAACCCGGGAAATACTTCTTTAAATTTTTAATTTCGAGTAATTTTTTATTCTCAGCTTTCATTTTGACTTT
>CAZUMG010000132.1:1636-5061 GCA_964621895.1 uncultured Anaerolineales bacterium
CGGATTTTTCCAGTTTCTATGATTGAACCGGCATACATCACATTGATGGTATGGGCAATTTCTGCCACCACACCCAGATCGTGAGTGATCCACATAATAGCCATGCCCAGCTCATTCTGCAATTTCTTCACCAGGTCAATGATCTGGGCCTGGATGGTAACATCCAGGGCTGTGGTGGGTTCATCCGCAATTAATAACTTGGGTTCACAGGACAATCCCATCGCTATCATCGCTCGCTGTCTCATCCCACCGGAAAATTGATGGGGATAATCATTTAATCGGTCTGCAGCGCCTGGAATCCCTACCAGGTCCAGCAGTTCTCCTGCCCGGTGTTTCGCTTCATCATGAGTCATATCATTGTGAAGCTGGATCGCCTCGATGATTTGGAATCCAACCGTGAAAACCGGGTTAAGAGATGTCATCGGATCTTGGAAAATCATGGCGATTTCCCGGCCGCGGACTTTCTGCATCTCTTCTTCTGAAAGTTTAAGCAGATCCCGCCCATCCAGCCAAACTTCTCCATTGGTTATCTTTCCAGGAGGATCCGGGATCAGCTGCATCATGGAAAGAGCATGAACACTTTTTCCACAGCCGCTTTCTCCAACTACTCCGAGAACCTCGCCGCTGTTCATGGAATAGGATACGTCGTTAACCGCTTTAACAACGCCATCCTGGGTATAAAATCGAGTTTTTAAATTCTTGACATCTAATAGAGGCTTCATGTTTATTTCCTACAACCGCAGTTTGGGATCAAGGGCATCACGGAGGCCATCTCCAAGTAAATTAAAACCCAACACGCTCAACATAATTGCCAGGCCGGGGAATAAAACCGCCCACCAGGCACCGCTGGTCAGATAACGGTAGCTGTCACCAAGCATCGCTCCCCATTCCGGTTCCGGTGGAATAGCTCCTAAACCCAGGAAACCCAGGGCTGCCGCAGACAAGATCGCATTTGCCAATCCCATGGTCGTTTGAACTATGATCGGGGAAAGGATATTGGGAGTGATGTGACGGAGAATAATGCGGCTGTGGGACTCACCTACAGATTGGGCAGCTAAAATATATTCCTTATGGACGACAGATAGCACCGCCGATCGGGTCAACCGGGCATAGACCGGTATACCGACAACACCAATAGCGATCATGCCTTTACCCAGGCCAGGTCCTAAAAAGGCAACAATGGCGATTGCCAATAAATAACCCGGAAAGGATAAGATCATATCCATTATCCGCATCATTACATTTGAAAAAAATCTTCCATCTAGGGTTAAGGACATCATCACACCGGATAACAGACCAAGGGTGCCGCAAACCAGCGCGATAGGCAGACCGGCAGCTAGAGCAGGAAGGCCGCTGAGCAGGGCTCCCAGAATGCTAAAAAATACCACCCGGTAATATTTTTCGGCCCAAAAACTTTCAAAATAACCGGTCGCAATGCCTAATCCGGTAAATACCACCAATTGTATTAGTTGGTTTGCAATCCAGGCAGACAGCATACCCAACAACAATCCGGTTATGCCATATAATACAATCCGCTCCACCGTTGTCATGGTGACCGTTTCATAAAATCCGGTCAGCAAGCCAATTATCCCGCCAAAAAACAAGGATATCCCAACTGCCACAATGCCGACCCGCAAGGAATTCCAGCCGCCGTGAACAACCCTTCGAAAGATATCCCGGCCCAACTTATCAGTACCGAAGGGGTGGATAGAGGGAATTTCTTCTGTCACCACCAGGTTGGGCGCCTTTAGTTTTAAGGAATAATCCAGATCCTTTTTTGGCTCATATTTCCAGAAAAAATGTGAGAAGGTAGCCGAGGATACAAACAGGACCACAATGAACATACCCAGGCGAGCGGTATTGCTTGAAATCAAACGATGCCAGGCATCACTCCACAGGGAGCGATGCTCTCGGACAGCAAAATCTGTTACAGAAAACTCTTCAGGAGTGATCTTGGTCATAAATCTTCCTCATTTATACCGAATCCGCGGATCTAATAGGGCATACAAAAGATCCACGATCAAGTTCACGCCGACAAAAATCAGGGCAATCAACAAGGTACCGCCCTGCACAATAGGATAATCCCTTCCCAAAATGGCATCATAGACCCAGCGGCCAATGCCTGGCCAGGAAAAGATGGTTTCGGTCAGAACTGCCCCGGCCAGCAATGTCCCTGCCTGGAGACCAATGATCGTGACTACGGGTAAGGCAGCGTTTTTAAGGGCATGCCGAAACAGCACCAGCCGGCCTCCCAGGCCTTTGGCCCGGGCAGTCCTGATGTAATCTTCCTGGAGGACATCCAGCATACTCGATCGGGTCATCCGGGCAATTATGCCCATAGGAATGGTCGCCAGGGCTACTGCTGGCAAGATGATATGAGACAAAGCGTCAACAAAACCCGCCCAGTTGCCGGTAATCAAACTATCAACCAGGTACAGGTTGGTCACAGATTTTATTTCTACCCCGGTACTGAGACGGGCTCCGGCAGGAAGCCACTGTAAAATCACCGCAAAAAGCATGATCTCCATTAAGCCCAGCCAGAAGATCGGCATTGAGACCCCGATTAAGGATCCCACCATACTGACACTATCTATCAATGAATTTCTCCGTGAAGCGGAAATAATACCAACCGGTATGCCTACCGCAACTGCAATGATCATGGATAACAGGGAAAGTTCTACGGTAGCTGGAAATCTTAATTCCAGGGTTTCCAGCACAGGGATCCGTCGGTGGATGGACTCACCCAAATCCAAACGGCTGAGACGTTCCATGTAATTAATATACTGGCTGTTAAAAAAGCCGGCCAGGTCGCCTGCTGCCAGAGCTTCCCGATCAAGGAAAAGCGGGCGGTTGAGTCCAAATTGCTCTCTGATCCTCTCGATACTTTCTTCGGTGGCATGTTCCCCCAGCATGGCAATGGCAGGGTCACCGGGAATCAGCCGCTGAAACATGAAGATCACAAAGGTGACCCCGATCAGTGTAGGGATCACGGAGATTATGCGTCGAATAATATAGCGAGTCAACGAACCCTCCAGTATTTCTTACAGAAAGGAGGGGCGGTTAACGCCCCTCCTTTTTTACTACAGATTGACCTAACCTATCCGTTCAGGTGATTTGTTTTACCTGAGCTGGATTTACTCTGTAACGAAGGCAGGGTCAATGGTCACTTCACTGAGCCCATCCGGGAACCCGGCTTCAGCCAGAAGTTCTCGGGACAGATCAGGATCATAGGTCCAATCAACGATATCAAAGTTGTGGCCCCAGATCAGGGGAGGCAGGAAGTTGGTTGCGACTTCACCATACGCACCGTAGAAGTTAGTAATTAACCCCTGGCGGTTGATGGCGTGGGCAAGAGCTTCACGAACACGAACATCCTGGAATTCCACGATATTGTACGGGAAGGCCAGGTATGCGGTGTTGAGTGC
>CAZUMG010000133.1:0-5004 GCA_964621895.1 uncultured Anaerolineales bacterium
AGTTCAGTCAGGCAGGCAGCCATCCTGCGCCAAAGGTCCGGCACGGTTTAGTTGTGGATGAAATTTTGGATGAAGCCCGAAAAGGGGAGTATGATTTGGTCATCATCGGCGCGCACAATCCAACTGGCTGGCAGAAATTTTTACTGGACAATCTGGCCCGGAAAATACTATCTCAGATTGACCGGTCACTGCTGATTGTTAAAACATCATCAGTGACCTGACGGTAAGGTCACTTCCCCTGCCAGAAGGATATTGGCCAAGTAAAGGCGCGGTCCAAGGCTTGGGGACGTTTGGAAATGGGGGAGAAAGTGCCTGCAGCGGGGAATAAACCGCCTGCAGAGCATCCAGAGAAAAGGGAAATTTCTTAGGGAGCTATCAGGATTAAGATTATAAAACCAAATGATCCTACCAATAATTTGATATTAAAACTCGGTCCGCTCCGATCCTATCATTAAACCATAGCCCAATCCCGGTACAGTCTTGAGGTTTTTTGGATTGGAAGAATCTTCTTCAATTTTATTTCTCAGGCGGTGAATCGTCTGCCGCAGCATGTCATTATCGCCTCCCAGAGGACCCCACACCTGGTCAATCAATGACTCTTTGGTTAAAACCTGACCGGCATTTATGATCAGGTATTCCAGCAAACGGCTTTCCAGTGAGGTCAATCGGATCTGTTCACTATTGTTTAAACTCACAGTTCTATTCTGCCCATTATATTGGATGTTTCCCGCCCGGATAATCCCAGGAGTAACGGTTTGTCCTGCCCGTCGCATCACCGCGTGAGCCCGAGCAACCAGCTGGCGAGGGCTGAATGGTTTTATCATGTAATCATCTGCGCCAATTCCCAAACCTTTGACAATATCATCCTCATCACCCCGGACGGTTAGCAGAATTATAGGAACCCTTGAATCCATCCGAATGGTTTTACATACCTGAAATCCATCCATCTTCGGCATATTGACATCGAGAATTATCAAGTCAGGATTTTCTTCAGAGAATCGAGTGAGGGCTGTCTTTCCGTCGTATGCCAGGAATACTGTAAAACCTTCCCTTTTTAACGTAAAAGCGACTACATCCGCTAAAACTCTATCATCGTCTGCAATAAGTACTTTCATGTTTGATCACCTTCCTGGTAAATCGGCAGGGAAAAGAAAAATTCCGTGCCAGTCTTTTCTGATCCTTCAACACCAACAGCACCTCCATGTGCCTCAATAATTTCCTTGACAACCGACAAACCAAGCCCCGCACCTGCTTCGAATTTTTCCGCGCCGGTTTCCAGGCGGACAAACCTGCGGAAGATTTCCTTCCGTTCTTCAAGAGGAATACCCGGACCCTGATCGATTACTTTGATTTTTGCCCGGGCAGCATCTTTTTCTACCCGGATAGTAATTGTGGCGTGATCCGGTCCGTACTTGATAGCGTTCGAGAGCAAATTTACTATCACCTGATTAATCCGTCTTTGATCTGCCCAGACAACTGGAATATCCACAGGCAGATCAAGAACCAGTTTTTGATGGTATTTATTCATCAGCGGCTTCATCGTGCGAACTGCGGAGGCAATGATTTCTCCCAGATCAGTTGGGTGGGGAAATACCCGGAAATGCCCTGCCTCAATGCTGGCACTTTCCAGCAAATTATCAATCAGGGTTTGCAAACCAACGATGCCTAAATTTAATGAAATTAATAATTCCTGAAGCTCTTCTGGTGTCAAATCCAGTGATTGAGTCAGGAGAAGCTCACTGGATGCTGCCAGGGCAGATAGCGGTGTTTTAAATTCATGGGCAATATTAGAAATAAAATGCCCTAATATCCTATGGACTGCCTCTTCTTCACTTATATCCCGAAATACCAGAACGGCCCGAGCGTCCCTCACACTCGTGGGAGCTAGCTCAGCCCGGGTAACTGCCAGTGTAGCAATTTTCCCGTCCGCTAACAAAATATCCATTTTACTGCGCTTGCCCGGTTTGGGAATCGATTGACTGAATGACAATTCCCCTTCAAACAGTTTAAAAACATCATTACAACTTTGATTGAGAACTTGTTTACTTTGCCAGCCAGTGATATTTTCAGCTCCTCGGCTGAAAAATGTTATCCTGTTTTTGGCATCCAATGTAAGGATGCCTTCCACAATTGATGCCAGAAGATGGTCTACCCAGCGTTTCTCTAATTTTAGCTGTGAGAGAGATTCCCATAAATCCCTCCGGGCTTTCTCCAAAGCATCAGCCACCTGGCTGATTTCCCAAATCGTGGTATCAACCACCACAGTTTCTTCCAGGTTAAGATTACTCAATTCAGCAGCTGTTTCAGCAAGTTGAACAAGCGGCTGACTGATTTGACGGGCGGTAAAAATACCAATAATGGAAACAAGGATGGCAATCCCGGAAATACTTGCGATCAAAATCCGGATCAGGTTTATCTGGGTTTCACGAATATCAGCGGTACTTAACAATATTTCCCCTTGGATATTAAGCTGGGGGTCAAGCAAATAACTGCTTGCTATGTACGGCACACCGAGGATCTCAAAACGGGTGCCCTCAGCGATACCCGCCAGGGGGTGAACAAGCAGCTGTATTTTTTCTCTTATTAAACCGGTGTGAGGCGCAATAAGACTGGACGCAGCCTGTTTTCCACCAACCCAGACCAGATGATCCAAACCGATTTTCTCACTGATCTCAGCCGCAAACTGGTCATTTATCTCTCTACCAACGATCACCAAGTACTCCGTTCCGGATATTGGTCGAGCGCTGGTAAGCCATAATCCAGAGACCCCCTCAGAGGAGATCATTTGAAAACCACTTTTTGATTTGATTTGACAGGAAGCACCGAGGTCTATCTCCCGCGTTGCTGTCCCCCCGATCTGGCTGGAATCACAAATTGCGATCAGGTCAAGTACAGTGCCTTGTTGGAGGGTGATCAAATACTCGCTGAGTTTATCAGGATTTTTTTCATTTAATAAATCCAGCAGGGTGGGCCGTTGGGCTGTCAGCAAAGCCAAGTTCTCAAGATCTTTTTGTTGGGCATCGTACAGCACGTCAGCTGCTTGAATTCCTTGATAGACCTGAGCCCAGGCTTGTCGATTTAACTGAGATCGGATGATTACAACAGCGGGAATACCCACAGCAACCGCAGTCAGCACGACAATACCGATCAAGATGAGAATAATCCGGATCTGGAACCGACTGAGCCAATGCTGGAATCTCATACTGTAATTTTACTCCATGGCTGGTAGGTTAGATGTTATCTTATTGCTGCTTAACCTTCCTGCACCCGAAAAAACTAGTTTCAGACATGTCCCAGGATCAAATCTAATTTTAATTACTATCTTCCCTTTCCTACCTGGTTTTCATCGACTTATCATCCCGGGGAGATTCCTGGTCCTGCCTATCAGACTAAGCTCCTGACCGCCCAAATCTCCCATTGGACCAGGCCGGCGACTTGGTACAATACCTGAAGCCCATGAAAATCACGACTATAACAGACCGCTGCCTTTTAGAAAAATATTTCCGATCAGATATTTCCTTGCATGCCTATAGCCTGGGAGATTTGGATAACTTTTATTGGCCAAACACAACCTACTTCGGAATTCAATCCCCCGGAGATGTTGATCAGGTTTCCTTGCTGTACCGCGGAGAAGGTTTGCCAATCCTGCTGGCATTGGGAACTGCTGGGAAATTGGATGAAACCTATCTCAAGAAATTAATACCGATGCTTCCTGATCAATTCTATGCTCACTTCAGCCCAGGCGTGGAGAAATTTTTCAAGGAACAATACAATATTCAAGATATGGGGGATCATTACAAGATGAAGCTCGATGACCTTAGCACCATAAGAAAAGTAGATGCTGGATATACTGTTCAATTGACCGAAAAGAACCTTACTGAAATATTCCTTTTGTATGAACGCAGCTATCCAGATAATGCTTTTGATCCCCGGATGCTGTTAACCGGCCAATATTATGGCTATCTGAAAGATGGCAGGCTTGTCAGCATCAGCGGTGTTCATGTCTTTTCGCCTGAGTATAGGACAGCCTGCCTGGGTAATATCACTACCCATCCTGACTTCAGATATCGAGGTTTCGGAAGGGCAGTAACAACCAGGCTTTGTCTTGCACTGAGTGAGATGGTTGATTTTATTGGACTTAATGTGAAAGCCAATAATCTAGCTGCCTTGAGCCTGTATAAATCGCTTGGATTTGTAATAACAGCCCAATATGGGGAATTTTGTCTAAAAAAAAGGGCTTAAACCCCTAATTTGTCCCTAAATTGAGGATAAATTCAAAACTTTTTAAGGTTTAGGGGTTACAATAGAGGAAGAAGAACGATCATCCACCCTTTCAACACCCAACTATTTATGGATGATTTTTAAGAAAAAGCTCCACCTATCCATTTGGGGTATAAAAACCTCATAAAAAATCATGTTGGGCGGTTTGATAGTAAGAATTGAACAAAGGAGATATTATGGCTTATAGCAAAACGAATTCTAAAGGTGTAACCTACTTCCTGCACGGCAGGACCCGAACCCTCAGCAGTGGAAAAAAATCAACCCTGTACTTTTTCGCAAAAGAAGTCAAAGATGGCGCGCTTGACAGCGTTCCAGCCGGGTATGTAGTTTCTGAAACCAAGAATGGTTTGCCGGTTCTAAAAAAAGGCTAATACTTGTCTGTAATGGATTGAAAAGATCCAAGCAAAACCAAATAACCTTGTCAGCCATCTGCAAAGAAAGCAACCGCCCAACAACGGTGATCCGTTCTTTCCTAAACGATCAAGCTGACAAGGTATTTTTGTTAAATAGCTGGATTAATCTCGTTTTCTGATTTATTCCCCCACAGTTAAATAAGCTTTGATTTGCTCGTACGTTGCCGGACCAATTCCAGGCACCTTTTGGATCTCCTCGACACGGGTGAAGGCCTGCTCCTCCCGGTATGCAATGATCTTTTCAGCAGTAACGGGTCCGATGCCTGGCAAGGAGATCAATGCATCGAGAGATGCCTGATTGATATTAATC
>CAZUMG010000134.1:0-4983 GCA_964621895.1 uncultured Anaerolineales bacterium
TCATGGCTTGATCATATTCCTCCAGATACTCCTGATCATCAATCTGGTAAGTTTCCCAGTGAAGTACTGCGTCCAACGGCAGCCTGGGACGCAACCTGGGAGGTTCGACCGCCCAACCTAGGGTCATCCCGGCAACCGGATAAACAAGCTCTGGCAATGCAAAAAGTTTGATCACCTCTTCAGGTTGATTCCGAATTGCCCCAATATAACAAAAGCCCAAACCCAGCGACTCCGCTGCCAAGGCAGCATTTTGCATAGCCAGGGCTGCATCCACGGTAGCAACCATGAAGTTTTCTATATATCCTGCTTCGATTGTATACCCTTGATGAGCACAAACCCTTTTTAAGCGGCTGAAATCCGCACACCAGAGCAGAAAATGGGGACACTGGGAAATATGCTTCTGACCCCCGCTGATTTCCTGGAGCTGCTCCTTTTTGGCAGGGTCGCTGGTTACGATCACACTGTAAGCCTGCAAATTTGAAGAGGTGGCAGCCCGTTGTCCGGCAGCTACAATCTGTTCTATCCAATCCTTTGGCACCGGATCAGGTTTGTAATTGCGGACAGATCCATGCTGGTGGATGAGGTTAATGGTGGAATTGGTCATTCCCGGCCTCCCGGTGATTCAGAGCCAGGCGGTTCTCACAAGTCAATAGAATATTGGCGGTTGGCATGCCGGCATCAGCACTCGCTGTAGCCGCAGGAGTAACATTTCCGGCAGCCTTCCTCATTGACCAGGGCAGCCTGGCCGCATTCAGGACACAAATCTCCCACTTCCAGCCAATTCTCGGGCTGGTTGATCTCCTCATATATCTCGATTTCCTCTGAAGAGACTTCCTGAAATTTCCAGCCTGTGTTTTCCAAGTATTCCTGGAGAGCCTGAGCAATACCATCCGGCAGGGAGCGGACCCGGTTAGGGCCAAATCCCATTGGACGCCGACCACCGATACCAGAATACTGCTGATAGACTTCTTCCAGGCGCTGTCTGGGAGGAACAGGAGATGACATACGCAGGATATAAGAAAGGGAACGGCCAATAGCTTCAGATACAGCAGCCGTGTCAGAACCTGCTTTGGCAGTGTTGATAAATACTTCAAATGGCTGCTGGTCACCATTTTCGTTGATAGTGACATATGTTTTCCCCAAGGGAGTCTCGATGCTGTAGGTATATCCCTCCAGATGGCGTGGACGGGGTTTCTTCGCCGCCTGCCATTTCGATAGCTGGGTCTGAACTTCCCTTTGGGCTGGTTCTTCGCCAGAGCTTCCTGTTTCCAAGATCACTTTATCCCGTGATCCAGTCACATAGACGGTAATTCCCTTACAGCCGGTTTCCCACGCCAGGATATAAGCACCAGCAACATCCTCCGGCTCGGCGCTGGATGGAAAGTTAATCGTTTTGGATATGCTATTATCCACAAACGCCTGCAGGGCAGCTTGAACCCTGATATGTTCTTCAGCTGTGATATCTCCAGAAACCACAAATGTATTAACGATTTCTCCCGGGAGATCCTTAATTCCCTGGCAGGTCCCGGTTTCCAGAATTGAGTTGATAATCTGCTCTTTCAATCCAGCGGCTAATTCAGAATTATCCAGAGCTTCCTTAAATAAGGGACTAAGGTAGGTGAGGTCGAGATCTCCTTCACTTTCCACAACATGGCGAGTATAAGCAAGGGCAAAGGCTGGTTCACAACCATACCCTTCACATCCAGAGACTGTGGCGATTGTCCCGGTTGGGGCGACAGTAGTTTGAGCAGCATTACGGATGCCGTGTTTTTTAATTCCATCGACTACTTCTCCCCAGTTTAATTCGGGGCGATCCCAATCATGCACATAAGCGTTGACTGGATGGGGAATCTGCCAGGAAAGATCCTGTGGATCATAGCGGCTTCCGCTGATTGCCGGAAAGGACCCCCGCTCTGACGCCAGTTTCACACTCGTTAACATGGCATGGTAGCGAATGAATTCCATTATCTGGGCAGAAAATTCTTGCCCCTGATCAGATCCGTAACGAACTCGAGCTCGGAACATTAAATCTGCCAGACCCATGATGCCAAGTCCTATCCTCCTGGCACGAAGAGCAGCTTCTTTTAGCTGGGGAACGGATGGCACATAAGCATTCGCATCCACTACATTATCCAGAAATCGGGTTGCGATTTCAACGCTATCTTTTAATGCCTCCCAGTCTGGCATGCCGTTTTCTTTATAATGCTGGCTTAAATTAATAGATCCCAAACAGCAGTTCTCGTAGGGACCGAGGTATTGTTCCCCACAGGGATTGGTAGCTTCCAGATCATAAAGATGGGGGATAGGATTTTCCCGATTCGCGTGGTCAAGAAAAAGTAAACCCGGCTCACCATTATGATGGGCGTGTTGAACGATCTTGTTAAACAGCTTCCTGGCCCTGGTAGTTCCATATACTTCAATTGGAATCCCGCCAGCTTCGGCCTGTTCTAGAGTTCCGTTGAAGTCCCGGTAGGTAGGGTGCTTAACATCCGGGAATCTGAGATCCCAACTGTCATCGTTCAGCACAGCCTCCATAAAAGCATCTGTGATGCCAACCGAAATATTAAAATTAGTAATAGCAGTTTCATCAGATTTACAGGTGATAAAACTTTCGATATCTGGATGATCAACCCGGAGCACCGCCATATTCGCACCCCGACGCGTTCCACCCTGGGCGATTTCCCCGAAGGCTTTATCATACACTTTTAAGAAACCCACTGGTCCTGTGGCACGTCCTGAAGATGCTTTGATTAAGGACTTAGTCGGTCTTATACGAGAAAAGGAAAACCCATTTCCACCTCCGGTTTGTTGAATTAATGCCGCATCCCGAAGGGTTTGAAAGATACCATCACTCCATTTCCCCATATCATCGCTGATGGGAAGCACAAAACAGGCTGCCAGCTGCCCAAGCGGTGTACCTGCTCCGGTAAAGGTGGGAGAGTTAGGTAGAAATCGCTTGGTAGCCATCAGACTGTAAAACCACCTTGCAGTCGCGTCAACATCCCCACCCCATTTTTCTTCTTCAGCTGCAATATTGTAAGCAACCCGCCAGAAAGTCTCTTCCTTACTTTCGCTCAGTTCTCCATTCTCACCTTTTCTGATATAGCGTCGTTTAAACACTTCCAGGGCATTTTCTGTCAAGTTCACTTCCGGCAATCCAGTTGGCAGGGATGGAATCGGATTTACATCATCACGATTCGCCTGGGAGACGACGTTTTTTACCATAAAAAGCTCCTAAAGATAATAATAGAAAACAAAATACTCAATCAGGTATAGCAATTTCAGTAGCAAATATACCCCCATATGTGCGGGTATCTTCCTTATATTCCCTTATATATCTGGTTGAGTGGTCGTATTCTAGCATACCCCACCTGTTCACGCAACCCACCAGTTGTTAAGTTAACCTTAAACATTTCATAGCTAAGTTTTTGTTAAGGTTAAGGATCATCCGGGACAAAATCTTTATTTAGATGAGCAATCCGAGTATAGAGATTTCAAGTCTGTATCTGGCAGATAAGCGGTTGGTTGGAGTGACATATCAATGGTCCAAGCAATTGCTCGCTTCTTGAGAAAGATAATGTTAAAATAGGTTTTCAACCAAAACAACCTGGATTGGATCAATGACTAAAAACCCTGAAATTTATACCCTTGACCTCAATTTTCAAAACTGTCGTAAGGCAATCGCCAGTTACCTGATCCCCTACCCTGCTGGTGTCATCCTGATCGAAAGCGGTCCGGGATCAACCCAAGCTCAACTTAAGAAAAATCTTGAAGAATTAGACTACGGCCTGCAAGATGTTTCCCATGTCCTGCTTACCCATATCCACCTGGATCATGCAGGTGCGGCGGGTTGGTTGGCCGGGTTTGGAGCCCAGATTTATGTCCACGAACGGGGTGCTCCCCATCTTATTGACCCAACCCGATTAATCGCCAGCGCTGCCCGAATCTACGGGGAAAAAATGGAAACTCTCTGGGGTGATTTTTTAGCCGTACCAGAGAAACAAATTAATATCCTGCTGGACGGTGCTGAAGTTCAAATTGGTCCCTATACCTTTAGAGCCCTAGACACTCCCGGGCATGCCAATCATCACCTGGTGTATCTGCTTGATCAGCTATGTTTCAGCGGAGATGTTGGGGGAGTTAGGATCAATGCCCCGGGGGTACAACATTTGCGAATCCCCATGCCCCCGCCAGAGTTCCATCCCCCCAAGTGGAGATCCTCAATCGAACGCCTCAAAAAAGAAACAATCACAAGCATTGCCCCGACCCATTTTGGTTTTTACCGGGACGTGGAATGGCACCTTGATGCTGTCTTATCCGAATTGGATGCAGTTGAGAAGTGGATGTATGACACACTCCCCCTTGGGGACACCATCGCTGAGTTAAGGACAAAATTTGTCAGCTGGGTTAATACCCGGGCAGCAGGTTTCGGTGTGGATCCATCCACTCTGGATGCATTTGAAAAAGCAAATCCCTCTGGCATGTCGGCGGATGGCATAAAACGTTATTGGGACAAATATATCCTCAGCAATCCATCTTCATAAAAACCCATCTCCGCCCGATGGATATGACTTTCAGCCCCCGTCGTCCTGACGTGGGCTGTTTTTGTGATCACAAATCAGTCGGATTGCAACTTTTAGAGAAGTCTGGCGTATATACTGCTGAAAGATAACCATTTATCGGAATCAAGTTAATCCAGGTTTAAGGAGTTCACATGTCAACAAAACAAAAAATCTTGTTTCTTATTATCCCAATCTTCCTTGTGTTAACCATTGGATTCGGGATCACATCCACAGCAAAAGCAGTGGAATTTGATCATGACGGTATTATTGAAGAGGGAGAAGTCATCGACGATGATGTATTCATTGGTGGGGATTCCATTGAAATCAATGGTACGGTCAACGGGGATGTTTTTGCTGGTGGGTCTGTTGTTACCATCAACGGTACGATCAACGGCAGCCTGGCAGCTGGAGCGCAATCAAT
>CAZUMG010000135.1:0-4939 GCA_964621895.1 uncultured Anaerolineales bacterium
TGTTCCTATCCAGATCGTATTGGAATCATGGGGATCGATCGTGGCACAAAAAACCAATGTTCCGATATCTGGGTTACTTTCAATTCCTTGGTTGATCGGGACCCAGGATTTGCCGCCGTTTTGGCTTTTAAATATTCCCCCCCCACTGTCGGTAACGTACATGATTTCCGGGTTTTCCGGCACCATTCGAATATCGTAGCCAATTCCTCCAGGCGGACCTCCAAGTACAACCCATGGCTCAGATTGGTAGGCGGGCACCCCCTCTTTTGAAACAGAAGGGGCTTCTGTTGGCTCTTCGCCAGTTTCTTGTGCCGATGGAGGTTCTTTCGTTTCCCCGGATTTCTCTGGTTGGTGTTCTTCCCCCATGGAAACCAGAGTCAAATCATCAAACTCTCCTTTTGCTTGCCCTTGCACAGAAAGGGCGATACCGCCAGGCGGAAGTGGATCTGGGTCGAGAACCGTCAAGACCAGCTGGCCGTTCAGAGAAATTTCGTGAGAATCACCAACTGCACTCACATTAATCCAGAACCGCTCTCCTGGCGGTATATATGCTATCATCTCCTGAGCGATAGGTTCTCCTGCTTTCTGAAGGGTTATCTTATCCTCGCTGATATAAATAGAATAGTCTCCTATCTCGGTTACCCGGTAGCTGACCGCTACGAATCCTTCCCCCACCAGACTAGCACGTACGGCCAGGTTCAAGTCACCCCATCCTCCACTATGCAAAACATATCCGTTCGGATCGATACGCAAGACACCGTCCGCCACATTCGCACTGGGGGATCGTTCCCAGTTGGGAAGCTTTGGGTCGTTGAAAGTTTCGGTGAAGCCGCTTTCCTGCGCAAGCAGTGTTGAAAGTGGGAACAATATCAAACCAAATAGTATCAGAAGTGCAATCATTCGCAGGGAAGACTTGTATTTCATTGCCTACTTCCTCCTAGATGTTGTGCTTTAATCTCGAAGACAACATGGTAAGTTCGTTCTAATGATGATGAACTTGGAATAGCCTGCATCACCAGAATATGAATGGAATCCACAGGTTCAAGTACCATCCCCGTATATTTCTCATCCTGCAGGGATGTTTGAAAAGACCAGTCATCTTGCTTCAAAGCTTTTAAGTAAGCCCATAATACTGACTCTGGATCGGTAATACCAACGAAAATGGCCGTTGGTTAGCCTTGTAGTAGCCTGCGATGAGCTGAAGGGTGATTCCCCCCGCAAGCGATATCACTTTTTCTTTAGCTTGGAGGAGCAGATTCCTGAACGATTGATTATTCATAAATACCAAACAATGAGTTTTTATACAATACCGCTTTCAGACTGGCTTAACAAATGAGCTCACCATTCCTGAGTAGCTCTGTCCCCGAGCGCAGCTGAGGGTGGAGTCGAAGGGACGTATCGAAGGGTCAGTTAGGTGGAGCGGGGGTTATGCTGGGCTATTAAGTTATCTTATTTTGGACTTTCATATTCCTTTTTGTGCATAATAAAGTAATGACTGTTTTCTCGCACATCATCCAACTTGAATTCTAACCTTTTTAGAAGATTTATTGACCGGGTATTGTTCGATAACGTATCTGCCTTGATGTTCTCGAACCCCAATTCATCAAATCCATATCCTATCATTGCTTTTAGCGCTTCTGTCATTATTCCCTTTCCCCAATGGGTTTTTGCCAAATCGTATCCGATCTCTGCACTTGTGCTTGTTTCAATCATATAGCTGCAAGTGCCAATCATTTGATGGTTTCTTTTTATGGTTATTGCCCATGTGATGGCTTTTCCTTCGCTAAACTCTGCATTGAATGCTTCTATAAATTGACTTGCCTGTTTGATATCTCCTAAGGGCTTATCCATAAAATTCTTCGCAATGTCTTCGTCTGAATAGTTCTCAAACAAGGCAGGCGCATCGCTTTCTTCTAACTTTCGCAAAACCAGCCTTTTGGTCTCTAATTTCGGAAAATCTCTTGGGAATTCTTGTGTGGTCATGTAGTTTTCCTAATTGGTTGATCTTTTTTTGTGCATTTGGCCATTGTCTTCATCAGTATTATAAACACTGCTCTGCATAACGGATGAGCTCACCCGTAGCCGGGTCTTCCTTTTCGGTTCTCCGTCCTCTGTCGTTCGTCTTAACCGGCTGTCGGGTGTAGCGGGAGTTAGCTGGACTTATCTCTCTTTAGAAGGGTCTCAATTTACCTCTTGATGTTTACGACCAAATGCAACAACAATATCATCCGTGATTACATCAATCTTGCGACGCATGAAATAATTACGGGTTCGCTTGGAGTCTTTGATCCTTTCCTCCTGTGGAAATTTCGCATACCACCAAGAAGAGGAGATTGCCGCAAAGAAATCATATGCAGCACCACCATCATCAAACTGATTCCGCCATGTTGCCCGCTTGCTTTGGATATCTTGGAGCTTCGCTCGTTCAAGTAGCTTTCGAATATACATCTCTGTCCTCGGCCACCACTCGAAACGATAACCCAGGACGTATCTTTTATTGACGCATCTGAGAGTTGCATCTATTGCTTCCCAATAATGCTCTGGACCATGAGCGCCAACACAAACCAACCCGCCATGTTTTGTTACTCTGATCATTTCATTTACAGCGAGTTCCTGGTCAGGCAACGTACCGAAAGTCATCCCCGAAATCACCGAGTCAAACGAACCATCAGCGAAGGGCAATCCTTCTGCATCGAGCTGACAATTGGCAAGCTTGGTGTTTGAATTGGCATCTTTTTCCTTCACCGCCATCAGCATCAGATAAGAAATATCACCACAAACTACGGATTTCGCCCCCTGCTCTTTTGCTGCATAACCAAGTGCGCCAGTACCGCAGCCCACATCAAGGACGCTCATTCCGGTGAAATCAAGGCCAACTAATTGGATACGCGCTGATTTGTCCTGCAAATGAAAACCAAGTTTGTCATAAGCTTGCACATGGTCTGTGTATTTACCTTCATAACCCTGTTTTACTCTTTCTTTCATCCCTGCTAGATCTCTCGTGCTTCCAGATATGATAGACAGAAGATTATTTGCTTCGATGAGAAGCTTCATTGGTATAGTTAGTTTTCCTGACCAGAATATTGAAGGCATAATTACATACTCAATTATTTGTTCCCGCTAACGGTTGTTTCAGGCGTACGGCGTTTTAACTCCGAAAATTGCTTTTGCCCGAGTGAATCTAAGATCTATGCTCCGCAGACCTTCACGGTGCGGCCGTGTCGCTTGCAAACCGGGTTGGGCGGAATTTATGAATTAGAACTAATGCCGACTGTACAGCCAATTCTGCCAGAAGTTTTTTTTACACTCTGAGTTTTATTGGGCTGATTCGAGGGTTATTAGTTTCACGTTATTCAAATCACATATCTTCTAAAACTGGTTCGTCTGACAAGAATTCGCTTGGTAAATCAAAATTTGAAAAGAATTTTACCATTTCCATGCAAGCGAATTTTTCTGTCGAGTAATGTGTTCCGCCTAAGATATTTATCTTATTTTCCTTGGCGAAGTCATGGGATTTTTCTGAAAATTTATTTTTAACAGAAATCCCTGTTACGAATGTATTTACCCCATTCTTGGATATTTCTTCAATATCTTCGCCTAACCCCCCACCAGCTATTACTGCAACAATATTGTTTCTTATTCTTTCTTCTCCATAGTTATACAATGAAACGAAGTGACCAACTTGTTGTATAAAGAATTCACGCAATTCTGTTGTTGTATTAAATTCCGTTTTGCCAAATACACCGGCAAGTGCGCCATAATATGGTGCAAATGGACTTTGAGGTTCGATTTTCAGTGCTCTTGCGAAACAGACACTGGTGGAATAATCTCCGAAATTATCTAAAGGAACATGCAAATTATAGACTGCAATGTTTCGATTTTTTAATTCTGCCAAGAGATCTCTATTCACTTGTTGAAAAACATTTGGGGCTTTCCTAATATCCCAGACTGCTGGATGATGCACAAACAACAAGGCATTTTGAGCTTCCGATTTTAGAATATTCTCAATTACCTTTTCAGATGGGAAAACAGCTGTAAATACTCTTGAAATAGTTTTAGTAAAATCACAGACCAACCCCATCGATCTGTTTTGAAAGTTTGGTGATAAAAATTCAATGATGTCGGTTATTTCATGAACCCAATCATCTTTTAACTGAGGAAAAATGAACGATTTCTCTAGCGCATTGTAGAGTTCTAAAGCATCGATACTCATAAATGTATCCTATCTATATAAGTAGCGGAATTAATTTTAATGACACCGATTATTTAGAACCAATTCAAATTAAGCTCAACGTTAATTATGTTGCACATGCGTGATAAGCACTTAGTCATTATGCCGAAGCTCGCCCCTCAGAGGCCTTGCGTTCTCAGCTTATTTCATTCTATAATCGCAGTATAGCATAATCCCACCAGGGTCGTTGAAGGGGGAAACATGAGCGAAAAGAAACTGCTCGACCATGTTCGGGATACTCTGCGACGTAAAAACTACGCTTAACGCACCGAGTATGCTTACGTCTCCTGGATCAAATGTTATATATTTTTCCACAATCTCAAATATCCCGGAGAACTGACTGACTAAGATATCGAAGCTTTCTTAACTCATCTGTTAGAGGACGGCTCAACATCCACACCGTCCAGGAGCTGCTGGGGCGTGCCAACGTGAAGACCACCATGATATACAATCACGTGCTCAACAAGGGCGGGCGTGGCGTGAAAACCCCCTGGATTGAGGCTTGCCTCAGATTAGTAATAACTGCCAAATAGGGAGCTGCCTGGATATAAACTCCTGCAATATTTAAGGTTTACCGAAGTCTCCCAATTCAACGTAGAACCACTGCTCACCGGTCAGGGCGAAAAAAGCCACCATATCCTGAGCAGGAATGGGGTTGAGGGAAGATGCACTGCAGCATCCGAAATGCAGGATCTGGTCGTAGGGCAG
>CAZUMG010000136.1:0-1249 GCA_964621895.1 uncultured Anaerolineales bacterium
CGGTTGCCCCGCAGCAGGGGCCAAGCACAAACAGGGAGCCGTCCTCCATTTTAAACTCGACCTGGAAAATATATTGGGATGGGGAGGTGCTGGGAAGCGGGTCTGCTGTGAGCACCGCGAGGCACATCAGTCCGTTCTGCCGGCAGCCCCGTTCTAAAAGGGCGCCCGGATCCGCAGGGGAAATGTCCGGGTTATTGCCTATCAGCCACTCGTAGGATCCAGCATAAAGAGCTGCCCCTGCTTGATAGTCGCCATCGTGTAAAAGCTGGAAAAAATCAACCAGGGCTTGAAGGGCATCCTTTTGATCTGTGTTGACAGAGAGAGTGGGCTGATTGGTAGCCAGGCGGGGATCGCAGCCCCCCAGACTGAGTGAGAATACCAATAAAAGAGTGATAATAACCAGTTTTTTCATTTATTAAACTCCTGATATGTCCCGCAATTTGATCTAAATTATAGTCCTCCCGCCAAAATATCGATTAAATCTTTAAGAGCATATGCTTAACGATGCTTGGGGGCGGGAACAGCCGGCACCCTTCGATACGCCCTTCGTTATGCACTCCTTTGGAGTGCTACTCAGGATGCCTGGTTAATAAGTTCACACTTACCGCATGAGGGGAGCCACGATATAATGCAGGGTGAGTTGTTTGCCTCATCACCATCTTCTACCGTTGGTGAGTCAAAAAATAATTATCCCCGGAAAGGGTTCATGAGTCGAAACGGATTATTACTGAGTTATATTCGGGAACCTGAAGCTGCCCAGGACGCTCTGCGTTTGTTGGGGAAGAAGGGCTTTCGCAGAAGGGTTTTACTGCAGATCACCCCTGCAGGTCGGATATATCGGACCGATCCGAGTATCCGCTCACGTTTTTTCCTTATGTTGGTTGCCGGATTGATTACCAGCACTGCCTGTTTGTTCCTCTCACGGGCAGGTATTTTGCCTGATATCCTCACTCAGATCTCTCTAAATCAGGTTATTTTTAGTTTTTTCGGCTTTGGGATCGGTGTGCTGCTTGGATGGCCGGCTTCCCTTTACTTCCTTTCGGGTGTTTCGACTAATGTCATTGTCCAGCAATCCTCCTGGTTGAGAAGTGGAGAGTCGCTTTTAATCTTGCAGGCACCGCTCCGGACTCTCTCTTCTGCCGTGAGTATCCTGCGCGACTCAATCGAAACAGAGATCTCAATCTATGCCCTGCACCCCCCGCGGCAGTTCCCGGAAAAACCCGACCTGCGAGAGCTCACCGCCCTGCCG
>CAZUMG010000136.1:1349-4935 GCA_964621895.1 uncultured Anaerolineales bacterium
GGCCCAGTCCTTATTTCGCCATCCAATTGAGCGGCCATCTTTATGATGAGGATGCCGTCCTGGTCCCTGTACAGAGCTGGCTGGAACGCTCCCTGCACAGACCGCTCACGGAGCTTCATTCTGGAGAACAATCCCGCCAGGCTGCCAACCAGATTTCGATTGGAAATGCTATCACAAGTTTGCGTCAGTTAAGCCTTTTAGATTGGCGGGAAGTTTTTGAGGGGCAAAGCCGGGTTGAACGCATCCTGCGCCGGGATCCTGCCGGGGTTTATCCCCAGATGGACTTTGATACCCGCAACCAGTATCGGGAAGCAGTCGAGGTTTTGGCGAAAGGGTCGGGAATCGAGCAGATCGAGGTAGCCCGTAAAGTGGTTGATATGGCCTCGGCTGGTGAAAAAAATCAGGATTGGCAATCCCGCCAAAGGCATATAGGGACTTATATAATAGGTGAAGGCCGCAGGCAGTTCGCAAAATCTATCGGATCCCGTGAGAATTGGCGCTTTTTAGCCAGAGCGTGGATTTATCGCCATCCTGCAGGGATCTACCTGACTTCGGTTTCCCTGGTAAGTGCTGGCTTGCTGGTCCCCCCGGTTCTTTTTTGTTTAAAGGGAGGGGTATCCCTGCTTGAAGTGGGTTTGCTGATCCTTTTAGCTTTTCCTGCCAGCCAGATCGCCGCAGAATGGATCAACTACCTGATTACCCGCATTCTACCGGCCCGCCGGCTGCCAAAGCTGGATTTCTCCCTCGAGAGCATCCCGGATGAATATCGAACCCTGGTTGTTGTACCCATGCTCCTGAACGATGAAGCTACCATTCAAGATGAGATTGAGAAACTTGAGATCCGCTATGTAGCCAATCCGGAACACAATCTGATCTTCGGTCTTTTCTCCGATTTTAAGGATGCGCCTTCAGAGACTACCGGGGAAGACTCCCATCTTCTTTCCATTGCAGAGCAAGGCATCCAGAATCTTAATGCCCGTTATGGACCGGGCCTTTTCTATTTATTCCATCGTCAAAGGACCTGGTGTAAAACGGAGGGAAAGTTTATCGGATGGGAGCGCAAACGCGGCAAACTTGAAGAACTCAACCGCCTGATTCTGGGTTTGCGGGGAGAAGATGAACCATCCATTGTTTATGTTGGTGAGGCCGACCATTTAACTGAGGTGCGTTTTGTAATCACCCTGGATAGTGATACCCAGCTTCCCCGCGACAGCGCCAGGCGCATGATCGAGACACTTGCTCATCCTCTTAATCAGCCTCGTTTGGATTCAAACGGCCTGGTTGCCCCAGGCACCTATACGCTCATCCAGCCCCGGGTAAGTCCCTCGCTTCCAAGTGCGGTAGCCTCAATCTTCAGCCGGATCTACACGGATCCGATAGGGACCGATCCTTATACCAAAGCGGTCTCTAATGCATATCAGGATCTCTCTGGGGAAGGGTCTTATATTGGCAAAGGCATCTATGATCCGCGCTATTTCCACGGAATCCTGGCTGATCGTTTCCCCGACGAACGGCTGCTGAGCCACGACCTGATCGAAGGCGCCCATGTTCGCACGGGTCTGGCTACTGATATTGAGCTGTTTGATGAGTTTCCTTCGGATTATATTAGCTACAGTCTCAGGAAGCACCGTTGGATCCGCGGCGATTGGCAGATCGCGGAATGGATCTTTCCCAGAGTTCCAAACAGGAACCTTACCAAGATCTCCAATCCCTTAGATGCTCTCAACCGCTGGAAGATCTTTGACAATCTGAGGCGCAGCCTAGTTCCAGCTGCCAGTGTAGGCGCTTTGGTGGTGACCTGGTTCTTATTTAACAACTTGCAGTTTTATACAACCGTGCTGATTGCCAGTGTGATTTTATTTCAATCCCTCGCCGGACCTCTAACCTGGGCCACCTCTTCCGGGGGTCTGCGGTTATTTTCTTTTCGTCAGATCCGTCATGACCTCACCCGGGGGTTTGCCGACGCTGCTTTGCTGTTACACCAGGCAGGATTGGCCCTGGATGCCATTACGCGTGTCTTTTACCGACGGTTAATCAGCGGGCGGGGTCTGCTCGAATGGACCACTGCCCAGATGACCGAGTGGGGTGTCAGGGAAAAGAAGAACATTTTCCAATATTATTTCTGGTTGATTTCACTGCTCAGCCTGACGCTTGGGATTAGCTTATTCATATTGAATCCCGGTAACCTCTTGTATGCCCTGCCGTGGTTAATCTTGTGGTTTTTCAGCCCGCTGGTTGGTTGGCTGTTCACCAAAAAGCCATCACCCCGTTTATCCAAGCAAAAGCTTCGCAGCACGGAAATACTTTCCCTTCGAAAAGTAGCCCGGCGGACCTGGCGGTACTTCGCTGATTTTGTAGGGCCAGATACTTCCTGGCTGCCCCCGGATAACTATCAAGTCTCTCACAAGGACCAGTTGGCACTGCGCACCAGCCCTACCAATATTGGCTTGTGGATGTTGAGCGCCTTGGCTGCCTATGATTTCGGTTATCTAACCCTGGATCAGATCATCGATCGGCTCACTTCTACCCTGGGGACCTTAAAGCAGCTCGAGCGGCATGAAGGACATTTGCTGAATTGGTACAATCTGGAAGATCTTCAGCCGCTCAACCCTCGTTATGTTTCTTCCGTTGACAGCGGGAATTTTATTGCCGCCCTCTGGACACTCGACCAGGGAATTGAACAGATTACTAAGCTGCCCCTGTTGAGCCCATCAGCCCTGGGAGGTTTGGTAGATACGGGGGAAATCCTTCTCGAAGAATTAATAATCGAAAAAACTTCCCCCGAAATATTACGGGCTGCCAATGAGCTCCTGACGATTATCCGGGATTGTCCGACTGAGGTTATTGATCTGATCCGCTGTTTACGAAGGATCCACACCGCGGTGACCTCCCTGGTTGGAAAGCTCCCTGGTGAGGAAGGCATCAGGGCAGGAGCAGTTTACTGGGTTAGACAGCTTGAGAATGAAGTATCGGCCTGGATCGAAGATATTAATCGTTATCTGGTCTGGATGGAGATCCTGGCCGAACGATCAGAATCAGAGATAAGGGATGCAGGTTTAGGAAACCTGCTCACTTGCCGCAGAAAGCTTGATCAATCTCCCTCACTGCAGTCCCTGGCCGTCGGGCAGGTGGAAGGGTTGGACTCATTTGATCCTGGTGAACTGACCGGCAAGATTCAAGATGCTGAACTTAATAGCTGGTTTGAGCGATTTACGGAGGCTTATTCCCGTGGGAAGTGGTTTGCAGGCGAGAAGATTGCCCTGGCTGAAAAGCTGCAAACCGATTTGAGAGAGTTTTCCAAAGATATCAACCTGCATTATCTGTACGACCCGGTGCGGCGTTTATTTTCGGTCGGCCACAATGTCAGCACCAACCAGCTGGATGGATCGTATTACGATTTGCTTGCCAGTGAATCCCGCCTGGGTAGTTTTGTTGCCATCGCCCGGGGAGATGTTCCTGTAGAACATTGGCTGGCGTTGAATCGGCCTTACAGTTCCCATGGGGGGCACCGGGTGCTCTTGAGCTGGACCGGAACCATGTTTGAGTATCTGATGCCGCTCTTGCTCCAGAAGACTTTTCCCAATTC
>CAZUMG010000137.1:0-4899 GCA_964621895.1 uncultured Anaerolineales bacterium
TACTCCTTCATCAATTGGGATGCTTAAACTGGTTGCGGTAAGAATTGACCTCATATGGGAAGGCGAGTCATCTCTGCCCTCCATGGTGTGCCTATACCAGGATTCTCCTTCCGGGACAAGATTTTCTAGAAATGCTTCCAGATCCTGGCGGGTGGAAGGATCATAATTTTCATTGATAATCAGCGAAGCACTGGTGTGAGGGATATAAAGATAACAGATGCCTTCCTGGATTTTCCAGGGCAACACAACTTGATTGATCTGCCTGGTGATTGGGTAAAGTCCTTTCCCCCGGGTTTCTACCACAATCGTCTTCTTTAACCATCTCATAAGATTCCCTCCTTCCCTTAATTGTAATGGATCTCTATCCCGGGAAACAAAAAGAGCAGCGATCTCTCGCTGCCCTTTTGACTGTTTACAGTAGGTTATTTAAAAAACACTGTCAGTATCTTCGCTGAAAATGTCATCGCTATCATCAGGTTCTGCTGTGCTGAAAGATGTGACGCTCTCGCCCAGGGAAACAACATCCTGTGCTTGAGGTCCTTTGTCACTCTCAACCACATCAAATTCAACCCGCTGACCTTCGTCTAGCGTTTTGAACCCGGATCCATTGATCGCGCTGTAGTGGACGAAAACATCGCCTTCACCATTGTCGCGTTCAATAAAGCCGTAACCTTTTCCTGCGTTAAACCATTTTACAGTGCCAGTCTCACGCTCTGCCATAAAAAATCTCCTTCATACTAAATGGTATTAACTCAGCAGGGCGTTCCCCCTCGTTCTAAACAAAATAATTGCTCAAGAAACGTACGTTCTGCTACTGCAGCCGGAAATTTCCAGCTACACTGAATTAATATAGCATGAACACTGAAGATCGTCAACGGGATAGAAATAATTCTTATATCATCTCTCAGACATCCAAGCCAAGGAATATCTGGAGATCATTTTCCCAAAAAAGGATCTACTGCCGGTTATTTTATGTCTTCCAAACCCGGTTTCCGGGATTATCCCGAAAAAACTAAACCCCACTATAATAGAAATGTTCCCAGCCACTCCCATCAGGAACGCATAACCCTTTCTACTAGGAAAATATAACATGAATTCAATTTCCACTATCGTGTTATTTTCGGCTTCAGCTGCTGTATTGGTGCTTGGAGCTGCTTTTATGGTGACTTGCATCAAAGAAGGAGAAACAACCGCTCTCAGGCGGTCTGCTTGGATTACTTTTACCCTGACCGGTCTGCTGCTTTGCTCTGGCGCCCTTCCAGAAAACAGCAGAGAAATAGTGATCTTTTTCCTGGCCTGCGTCATGGCGCTTATAACGATAGTATTTTTCCTTCCTGTGGGGCAAATCAAACCAGAAATCAGGCATCCTGATAATCAGGTGGACGAGCGGGAAATAATTTTTGCCCGGGCAAGGCTGGAACCCGGCACTGAGCATTACGCTGATTACTATCAGGAACATCCTGACCACAAGGGTGCTGACGACGCCTCTCGAAAACAACCCGGACTATTTTCCCCTCAAGCCCGATTAACCGATCCCCTTCATTCAGCATCTGCACAGGGAAGTTTTTTCCTAACTGATGCCCTCCGTGAGGCTGTGAACGGACCAACCGCTCTCGATCAGCTTTCCACATCACCAGAAAACCTTACCTGGAGTGTGAAATACCTAACCAGGTTTTACGGAGCCCTGGACTGCGGAATTACCGAATTAAAACCCCTCCATATCTACTCGCACATTGGCCGGGGCACCGGCAGCTATGGGGATCCTGTTATTCTCAATCATCGTTATGGGATCGCATTTACCGTTGAAATGGATTTTAAGATGACCGGGGCAGCTCCTTATCCGCCCATCACCATGGAATCCGGCCGCCAATATGTCGAGTCCGCTAGAATCGCAGTCCAGCTGGCAGCTGCCATCCGGACCCTGGGGTACCCTGCCCGGGCTCACATTGACGGAAATTATCGGATTATCGCTCCTTTAGTTGCCCGGGATGCCGGTCTGGGCGAAATAAGCCGAATGGGATTACTGATGACTCCCCACCTGGGTCCCAGAGTCAGAATTGGTGTTGTAACCACCGATTTACCCCTGATCCCGGACAGCTATCAACCCGAACCCAGCACGCTTGATTTCTGCAGCATCTGTAATAAATGCGCCGAGAACTGCCCCAGCCAATCTATTCCCCGGGGAAACCGGGAGGTTGATAATGGGGTCACGCGCTGGAAAATTATTCCGGAAACCTGCTACCATTACTGGACAACTATTGGCACTGACTGCGGACGCTGCCTGGCAGTTTGTCCCTTTTCCCATCCGGACAATTGGGCTCATAACCTGGTCCGCTGGGGGATTTCCAGATCAGGAACCTTCCGGCGGGCCGCCCTGCTGATGGATAACTTTTTTTACGGAAAAAAAACCTCCCCGCAGACAAAAAAGGGTCCTTCCCGACCTGAATACAGAATAATCAATATCCCTGTAGTTGCTGATGAGGAAGTACAATATTAAATGCCCAGAAGATTAAAAGCTTAGATATAAATCTGTATCAAGAAGAGAGGTGTGTATGGATCCTGTAATTTTATCCCGATGGCAGTTTGCAATAACTACCATCTACCATTTCTTTTTTGTCCCGGTGACCCTGGGACTGGCCTTATTCCTGGCTATTCTAGAAACCAAGTATGTCACCAGCGGTAACGAAATCTACAAAAGGATGGTGAAATTCTGGGGAAAGATTTTCTTAATAAATTTTGCCATCGGTGTGGTCACCGGTATCGTCCAGGAATTTCATTTTGGACTTAACTGGTCGGAATATGCCCGTTTTATGGGTGATATTTTTGGTGCGCCGCTGGCCATTGAAGGGCTGATGGCTTTTTTCCTGGAATCCACTTTTATCGGCATCTGGATCTTTGGATGGGATAAACTCTCCAAACAGGCCCATGCCGCGGTCATGTGGATGGTGGCGATTGGATCCAATCTGTCCGCTCTATGGATCCTGGTCGCCAATTCATTTATGCAACACCCGGTTGGATACGCCCTCCGCAATGGCCGGGCTGAAATGACCGATTTTTGGGCTTTATTGGGCAATCCTAACGTCTGGCATCAGTTCCCTCATGTGGTGACCGCTGGAATCGCTATTGGAGGTTTTTTAGTGATGGCCTTCAGCGCCTGGCATTTATTACAGAAGAATCCGGAGTCAAAAGAGTTATTCCTGACCTCTTTCCGCTGGGCTGCCACATTTGCCCTGGTCGGAGCTCTATTGGTTGGTTTTATTGGCCACGCTCAGGGGCAATTTTTAGCTAGATCCCAACCCTTAAAGGTTGCCGCTATGGAGGGTCACTGGGAAACTGAGCAGCCTGCCTCATTTTCTGTAGTTGCAATTGTTGATCAAAAAAACCAGCAGAATCCGGTTGATCTCAAAATCCCCAAAGCTCTTTCCTTTCTGCTATTTAATAATTTCAGCACAGGTTTTCCAGGACTGATTGATCTACAAGCAGAACAGGTAGCCAAATATGGTCCCGGGTATTATTTACCCCCAGTTCTGCTCAGCTACTGGGCATCCAGGACAATGATTGGGATTGGTTTGCTAATGATACTAGTGTCAGGATTGGCAGTATTGTGGTCCTGGCAAAATACGGTTGAAAAGCGAACCTGGTTCCTGAAAGCACTCATCCCGGCTGGTTTGTTTCCCACGGTGGCATCGATTGCTGGATGGCTGGTGGCAGAAACCGGGCGTTGGCCCTGGATTGTACAGGGATTGCAGAAAATTGAAGATGCAGTTTCTCCCTCTATCACTCCGGGAAATATTATCTTTTCGATGATCAGTTTCCTGATCCTTTATACTGTCCTGGGAGTGATCAGCATCTCATTGATTCTAAAATATGGTACTAGCGTTCCTGCGGTAGCGGGTGGAAAAGGAGAATGATCATGAATCTCAATATACTCTGGTTTATTCTGCTGGCAGTATTATTCAGCGGATTCTTTTTCCTGGAAGGATTTGATTACGGCGTGGGCATTTTACTGCCCTTCATCGCTAAAAAAGACGCTGAACGGCGAGCGGTTATCAACACCATTGGCCCTGTCTGGGACGGCAATGAAGTTTGGATGATCACTGCCGGGGGCGCCATGTTTGCCGCCTTTCCCCACATGTACGCCAGTTTGTTCAGTGGTTTTTATGTCGCCTTGATATTTATGTTAATCGGTTTGATCATCCGGGGAGTTTCCTTTGAGTTTCGCAGCAAGCGGGAAGACCCAACCTGGAGACAGCGCTGGGATTGGGCTATTTTTATAGGCAGCCTGGTCCCTGCCTTACTGTGGGGTGTGGCCATTGCAAACCTGATGCGCGGTGTGGCTATTGCAGCTGACTTTAACTACTACGGAGGGCTGCTGCCCTTGTTGAATCTCTACTCTCTGCTGGGAGGACTGGTATTCGTGAGTTTATTTATCATCCACGGCGCCAGCTTCCTGGGAATAAAACTGGAAGGTGAGCTCAATCAGCGAGCCAAGAATCTAGCCGGGAAATTCTGGATCGCGGCGGTTGTTCTTGCAGTCGCTTTTCTGGTATGGACGTATCTGGCCACGGATATACTCAACAATCCCGGATTTGATGGTTTGATTCCCGCCATCCTGGCAGCAGCTGCCTTGCTGGCCTTTGGCTGGTTCCTGCGAAAAGGAAAAGAGGGGTTCACCTTCATCTGCGGTGGTTTGGTGATAGTTTTAACGACTGTGATGGTATTTTCTGGTCTATTCCCCCGACTGATGATTTCCACCCTGGATCCTACTTACAGTCTGACTATCTACAACGCATCCTCCAGCCCCTATACACTGCGGGTGATTACTATCGTGGCAGCCATTTTTGTGCCGCTTGTTCTGGCTTACCAGGGATGGACATACTGGATCTTCCGGAAACGCCT
>CAZUMG010000138.1:0-2118 GCA_964621895.1 uncultured Anaerolineales bacterium
TCCAATATTTGATTGCAAATTTCTTTCGGGTGAGATCCACGAAGATTACGATTGGGTTTAATATACCAATTTTTAATTAAGTAGGCCAAATTCTCTTCATTAAAGGGAATATTCTTTGAGTCAGCTACGGATTTAAAAATAGTTCTGTATTCATCAAAAGAGGGATCCCCAATACGGATTTTATGGCGCAGTCGTCGCAGGAACGCTTCGTCTACCAAGTCTTTTGGGGGAAGATTGGTAGAAAAAACAATCAGCTCATTAAAAGGTACTTCCACTTTACGACCGGTGTGAAGCGTCAAGAAATCGATCTGGTTTTCAAGGGGAATGATCCATCTGTTAAGTAAGTCAGTTGGTCGAACTTGTTGCCTTCCAAAGTCGTCAACCAGCAGGAGACCCCCTGCCGCTTTAAGTTGAAAGGGCGCTTCATAAAATTTGGTAACAGGATTAAATACTAAATCAAGATCTGTCAGGGTTAATTCACCACCTACTACGATGAAGGGTCGTTTAATGCGGATCCAGCGAGGGTCCCGGCGTAAACCCGTCTTTAACTGCCCTGTGCCAGATTCCGCTACCTCCCGTTCAGGGATAATTTCATGGTTTACAGAATCATATAACTTGACAACCTGACCTTCAATATACAAAGCATAAGGAATGTAAATACTTTCACGCAAAATCATTGAGCCAATGGCCCTGGCAATACTGGTTTTTCCATTTCCTGGAGGTCCATAGATGAAAACTGATGTCCCTGAGTTAATCGCAGGACCAACACGGTTAATAATCTCCTCGGAAAGGATAAGCTCGGATAAATACGACCTTAGAGCCCGGGGAGAAACATTCAATTTTCCTAAACTTTGTTTGATAATGGCTTTGTTATAGTCTTCCAGGGGAACTGGAGCTGGGCCGGCATACTGACTCCTTTCCAGGGCTTCCCGGGCTCGATTGATGCCGGCCTGGGTTATTCCGTATTGGTAAGATCCTTCACCTAATCCCATTGTAGAGGCTTTAACCTCAATGAATTTTTCCCGTTTAAGCGAGTCAACGATTTTATCTACAATAGCTGTATAGGGTAAAGAAATACTATCTGCTACTTCATAACCGGTTAAATAGCCTTGGAAATAGAGAATTTTCAGGGCTAAGTCCTGCAGCCATAATCTGGATAAACCAGTGTCGCTAATCTGAGTGATAGGGGGTGGGCCAAACGGTTTTGTGCCAGTATGTTGGAATTCTGATTCGTGTTCCGCTGGCTGGATCCTGGTGGAATTCATAGATAAGCTCCAATGAACTAAAATGTAGTAGTAAATACATTATAATGAGCGAAGGTTTTAGCTTTCAAATTATAGCATGTCTTAAGGATGCTGGGACAATTTATCGCATGAAGGAAACCATGAAAATATCCGTTATCATCCCTATCTATAATGAAATTCAAACCCTGGATGAATTAATTCGAAGGGTACAAATATCCGGTATACCGGATGAAATTGTACTCATTGACGATGGTTCTTCCGATGGATCCAGGCAAGTTGTCGAAAGCTATCAGGATAAAAAGGGATTTACAGTTATTTTACATCAAAAAAACCAGGGAAAAGGAGCGGCGGTTAGAAATGGGTTTAATAAGGCTTCAGGTGATGTTTTGCTGATTCAAGATGCTGATTTGGAATATGATCCGCGTGATTACCCCGGGTTGCTAAAACCCATCCAGGAAGGAATGGCAGATGTTGTTTATGGATCAAGATTTTTGGGAGCATCTCGAAGGGTTGCGATGTTTTGGCACATGGTAGCAAATAAACTCTTAACCTTGTTAACTAATATTCTCTATAACACAATTCTCACCGATATGGAGACCGGATATAAGGTATTTAAGAAAGAAGTAATTGAACAAATGCCGCTCCATGCCAAAAGTTTTGAATTTGAACCTGAATTTACAGCAAAAATATTAAAGCGAAAATACAGAATCTTTGAAGTTCCGATAACTTTTAACCCCCGAGATTACGAGGAAGGCAAAAAGATCGGACTTAAGGATGCCTTTAAAGCCATCTGGACGCTACTCAAATATCGCTTTGTTGATTAGGCTGCTTTTAGGTCGACGATTTGTAATTGAAAAGAACGATTTCCCTGATA
>CAZUMG010000138.1:2218-4893 GCA_964621895.1 uncultured Anaerolineales bacterium
CGTTGAGTTAATCTGGCTTAAGCTGATTTCAGCGTCGATAGATAAGGTAGGTTGCAGCTCTTTACCCATCAGCATTTCTTCCGCCAGGTCATTAAGGCGATTCTCAAGTTCGGCCAAATACCTGGTTGGAATTGTGAAACCTGCCGCTAATGCGTGACCGCCATAGCGAACAAAAAGGTCTTTATATTTATCTAACGCAGAGATAATATTAAATTCAGGTATGCTTCGGCAGGATGCTGTCGTCATGTCCGAATCGATCTGACCAACAATTGCAGGAAGGTAATATTTCCTCGACAGATAGCCTGCTGCTATACCAGCGACCCCTAAATGAATATCAGAATCAAATGCAAACAGTACCAATGGTAAGGGGTCTATTGTCGAAAAAATAGCATCCATTTTATTTTCAAGATCACGGCTGAGAAATTTTCGTTTGGTATTATGATTTTCAATAATCTGAGCGAGAGCACCGCAGGTAGACCGATCGGAGGATAATAAAAGGTTTAAGGGTGTATCTGCTGATTCCGTTTTCAGACGACCTGAGGCGTTGAGTCTCGGTGCAATTTGAAAGCTTATATCTGCTGAACAAATCTTCCGGTTGGACAAACCTGCAGCGCCAAGTAATGAAACAATAGATTGACGGCGAAACTGATTAAGCAGGATTAACCCTTGCTTAACCAGGTATCTGTTTTCTCCTGTTAGGGGGACCACATCTGCTATCGTACCAATCGCAACCAAATCAAGAAAATCCGTTGGGTTCAAATGAGGATAGTAATCGCTCAATTCACAAACTAGTTTATAGACAACACCTACACCGGCTAAATTTTTATTAGGATAGGGGTCATCAGGGAGCTTTGGATTTATTAATGCAGCCGCAGGGGGAAGCTCTTTTCCAGGTGTATGATGATCTGTAATGATGACATCCATGCCTATTGAATTAGCATAGTCAGTTTCAAAAAAGGACCTGATTCCATTATCAACAGTGATTAAAAGCTTGACATTCTTCTTTTTTAGGTAATCAAGCGATTCGATATTTAAACCAAATCCATCATTCAATCTGTTTGGGATATAAGGGACAACTTTTCCGGATATTGAGCGAAGGGCTAAAGTGAGTAAGGCAGTACTGGTAATACCATCTGCATCATAATCGCCATAAATCGCAATAGTATCTTGGTTTTGGATGGCGCGTCGAATTAACTGGCAGCATTTATCTAGGTGGAGCAGTTTTATTGATCGATGCCAATCCTGTTCCTTTGGTAGAAGAAAATTGATGATATCTTTTTCTGTAAAAATCCCCCGCTGATATAGAATGGATTGAATTGGATCGGAATAAACATCCAGAATTAACTTCAATTCATTTGGAATTGGTTGCGGTTCAATCCATTGAAAATGCTGGAAATCCATCGGTGGTCCTGGCTTCATGGTGACAAATTATTGCTATGAGTTTAAGGATGTTTAGCTGCCTGCAATTTTCCTGGATAAAGCTAAAGCTCCCAATAAACCGGAATCATCCCCCAGGGCAGCGGGCACAATCTGAAGATTTTCAAGATAGATATCAGAAATGATGAACTCTTTAACTGCAAGTCGGATGGGATCAAATAATAAATTACCAGCTTGAGATACACCCCCTCCAATAATCACCATTGACGAATTGAATATATGGAGCAAATCGGCAATAGCCAGCCCAATATATTTGCCTGCGCGTTGGTAAGCCGCGATAGCGAGTTCATTGCCGTTTTCAGCGGCTTCCGCGATTAACTTTGCCGTCAGCTCGCCTTCTGGGAAGTGGACTTTTACTGAATCATCTTCCAGCTGCGACTTGACCCAACGAACAATCGATGGCCCAGAAGCCATCGCTTCAAGATGACCAGTTTGCCCACAAGAACAAAGCGGACCTTGATGAAGAACAGTTGTGTGACCTAATTCGCCAGCCAAGCCTGTTGATCCCATTAGAAGTTGATCTTTGATAATTATGCCACCGCCAATTCCGGTGCTGATTGTTAAATAGATTAGATCACTGATTCCTTTTCCGGCACCAAAATGCCATTCCCCGTAAGCGGCTAAATTGGCATCGTTATTTATTGCTGACGGGACTTGAAAAGTACTGCTTAAATATTCCTGTAAAGGAAAATATTTCCATTCAGGAATGTTTGGAGGTGCTACGACAATACCGTTTATGGGATCAAGCGGGCCAGGACAGGCTGCGGCGATACTTTTAACCTGGTAATTTTCTGGCCAAACAGATTCTATTAGGCTTGCCAGGCGGTCTTCAATAGGAATGCCATTTGATCTGGTTTGAATCTGATTATACGATATTTGATCAGAGCCATGAACGGGATAAGAGGCTGCTCGCATTCGTGATGCTCCGATATCGATTGCTATTGTAGCTTCCATAAAAGCAAGTATAGCATAGAAGAAGCGGGGTGCAACTGGCATGAAAAATTTTCTCTGGCAGGATTATATAAGTATGTTAGTGAGAGAAATCCAGAGTTGACGGAATCCCCATACCTTGCTATTATTCAATCGCTGTGGAATTAGAATCAAATTATGAGTTCACTCAAAGAAAAAGCTAACAGCTTACTAAGATGGCTGCAACCCGGATTGGGGGTAAAACGCTGGATATTTACAATTCTCTTGGGCACAACAATAATTGCCCTGGGTTTGGCGTTATTTGTTAT
>CAZUMG010000139.1:0-4880 GCA_964621895.1 uncultured Anaerolineales bacterium
CTCCCCGTCCGGAACCCTCCTATCAGCCGCTTTCTGCCCAGGGCAGAGAACAACACTAGGACCTGAAAACTAAATATGTCTTCTTCTCCTTCCTCCTCTGATGCCCAGGCAGCCCAATTTTATTCACAGGGCTGCCTGCGGCGGTTTTGGTTCCCGCCGGTTTCAGTCCTGCTGATTGGCCTGCTTTTAGCCCTTGGTCTCAGCCGGATCGAGATTGGCGAAGCTGCCCCGGAGAGCAGGTCTGCGGATTTCAGTCTTTCTTCCGGAGGACCGATTGCCTCTTTGTTCACCCCGGAAGTCCAGACCTGGAGTGCTGAAATTCAAGCCTGGAGTGAAAAATACCAGCTGGACCCCAATTTAGTTGCCACGGTCATGCAGATAGAATCCTGCGGGTATGACCGGGCCGTATCTCCATCCGGAGCAAAAGGGCTTTTCCAGGTGATGCCCTATCATTTCCAGGAAGGTGAAAATCCCTTTGAGCCAGGTATCAACGCAAGCAGAGGCCTCCATTACCTCCGCCAGGCCCTGGAAGCAGGTGGAAATGTCCGCCTGGCCTTGGCCGGATATAACGGCGGGATCCAGGGAGCCCAAAACCCCCAGGAATTATGGCCGGAAGAAACCTCCCGCTATGTGTACTGGGGTCTGCAAATTTACCGGGATGCCAAATCCGGGAAAGAGCACAGCCCCCGGTTGGAAGAATGGTTAAGCAGCGGTGGCGCGTATCTCTGCCAGCAAGCCGTGAGGAATTAACAAAAGCTGCCCGGGATTAACAGGTTAGATCAGCATATCGATTCAGAAACAGGAAGATGGATTCCTGGGAATTAAAAACAAAAGGCTGCCTCCAGAAAGTATACCGGGGCAGCCTTTTTGAACCCGTTTGTTCGGTTAAGAAATCGCGACAGTAGCGCCAGCTTCCTCTAGTTGTTTCTTGGCATCTTCAGCGGCTTCTTTCCCGGCGCCTTCCAGCACCTTGGCATTGGCTGCCTCTGCCATATCTTTGGCATCTTTCAAACCCAGGCTGGTGATTGCCCGGATGGCTTTAATGACTTCAATTTTCTTCGGGCCAACATCCTTAATCATCACATCAAATTCGGTCTTTTCGTCTGCAGCTTCACCTGCATCACCACCACCAGCAGCAACGGCAGCCATGGCAACCGGAGCGGCAGCGGATACACCCCATTCCTCTTCCAGCATCTTGACTAAGTCAGCTGCTTCCAGAACGGTTAGTTTGCTTAATTCGTCTTTAATTTTTGTTAAATCTGCCATTCTTTTCTCCTTGTAACGGTTCTTTATCCGTTTTTGTTAACATCATTTGATTAGGCTGCTGACTCTTTTTCCGAATAGGATTTGAGCACAGCTGCCAGCTGCCGGCCGGGTTCAGCCAGGAGCCTGACAAGCTTGGAAGCAGGAGCTGTGATAGTTCTCAACAAGATCGCCTGCATCTCGGGCATTGACGGTAATTCTGCCAGGGCATTGATTTCTTCCACTGACACCATCCGCTCTGCCAGATATCCGCCTTTAATCTCAATGGTTCCAAACTCCTTAGCGAAGTTCTTAAGAACCTTGGCAAGGCCGGAAGGATTTTCAAAAGAAATTCCCAGGGCAGTCGGACCGTTAAAGGCGCTTTCTTCCCAGGCCCTTCCACATTCTTCAAAGACCCTTTTTACCAGGGAGTTCTTAACAACGTGGAACTCGCCGCCGGTTTCCCTGATATCTTTGCGCAGAGTGCTGATATCTTTAACGGACAGTCTATGATAATGTGTCAAAATCATACCATCACATTCTTCAACCCATTTCTTGTACCGCTCTACAAGTTCTTCCTTTTGCTGCTTAGTAATAGCCAAAGTATTTCACCTCCTTCAATTCGGGTTCAGTACTGTTTAGATAACAAAAAGTCTTTACCGGGTCAGAGAAGGTAAAGACTTTAATAGGGTCTTGCTATTAAATTTCTTTTACCTGGGCTGGAAATTAAGTTTTGAGAAACCCCAGCTGTCTCTGGTAAATATGTTCTTGTTATTTACAAAATGTTATCAGACTTGGAATCGATTAAACCGTTTCCATTTCTGCTGCCAGCAGGGGATCCACGATGATGCCCGGACCCATACTTGTTGAAATAACTACTTTCCTGATGTACTGGCCTTTGGCTGCTGGCGGGCGGTTAGCTACCAGGGATTCCATCAGAGCACCCATATTATCATGTAACTGCTCTGCTGAGAAGGATACTTTCCCAATTGGAACGTGAATATTGGCTGTTTTATCAACCCTGAACTCAATTCTACCTGATTTGGCTTCCTCGATTACCCGGGGTAAATCCTCGCCGGGGACCATCGTTCCCGCTTTAGGATTGGGCATCATGCCCCTGGGACCTAAAACAGGACCCAGAACGCCCACTTTACCCATCATGTTAGGCGTGGCAATTGCCACGTCAAACTCAAACCAGCCGCCTTTGATCTTGTTGATCATTTCATCGCCGTCGGCAATATAATCTGCCCCGGCTTCCCTGGCTTTGGCAGCGTCCTCTCCCTGGGCAAACACCAGGACCCGGACAGTCTTTCCCAATCCATGCGGCAGGTTCACCAGGTCGCGGACAATCTGATCTGCGTGGCGGGGATCCACACCCAAACGAGCGTGAAGCTCTACGGTTTCGTCAAATGACGCGTAAGCTAATTCTTTCGCCAGGGTGACGGCTTCCAGGGGGGTGTATTTTTTGTCTCGATCTACTTTATCAAATGCTGCCTGATATTTTTTTCCGTGTTTTGCCATTTATATCTCCTTGTGGTAGTAGCGGATAGAGTATCCTCCCACGAGAATTTAGTCTGTAATTTTAATTCCCATCTGCTTCGCTGTGCCTTCAATCTGACGCATGGCACCTTCGATATCCACAGCATTCAGGTCCCTCATTTTAGTTTGGGCAATCTCCCGGAGTTGATTGCGGGTAATTTGTCCCACAATCTCATTATTGGGTTCTGCGGAACCTTTTAGAATGCCGGCAGCTTTCTTTAACAAGATCGCCGCTGGGGAAGTTAACAGGACAAACTTATAGGAACCATCTGTATAGATGGTGATGTCGGCTGGGATGATATCTCCCATCCGGTCGGAAGTCCTGGCGTTATAATCCTTGCAGAACGCCATCAAGTTGATGCCGTGTGCGGCCAGGGCCGGACCAATCGGGGGAGCAGGATTTGCTTTCCCCGCTTCAATCTGCAGTCGTACATTTGCTTTTACTTTTTTCGACACTATTTTCTCCTTCGTGGTTTTAGCGGAACGAGATGCTCCTCCCACAAATGAACTAATCCATTAAGCTTCCTCGACCTGCAGGAAATCCAGCTCAACTGGCGTCTCCCGGCCGAAGAAATTAACCATGACCCGGACTGTTGCCCGGTCCATGTCAATTTCCGATACTTTCCCATAAAAGTCTTCAAAGGGGCCATCCACGATGCGGACCCGTTCCCCTGGTTTAAAGGTGACATTGATGCGGGGAGATTCTGATTCCATTCGTTTTAAAATCCTGGCGACTTCCTCTGGCTGCAGCGGGGTTGGATCGTTGCCCATTCCCACAAATCCAGTCACGCCGGGAGTATTGCGCACCATGTACCAGGATTCTTCCGTCAGGATCATATTAACCAGGATATAGCCTGGAAAGACTTTCTTTTCAACTGTTTGGCGTTCCCCATTTTTAATATTGACTTCGTCTTCAGTGGGAACAACCACGTCAAATATCAAATTATCCATGCCCATTGATTCAATGCGCTGCATGATATTATGACGGACTTTATCCTCATTGCCGGAGTAGCAGTGGATTACATACCAAACTCTGCCGTCATCTTTGACCGGATCAATCGGGGCAAATCTATCCTGAAAGGGGTACGGCCTGTCAGGTTTTGAAACCGTTACAGGTTCAGAGTCCATATCATCCACATCATCGGCTGCTTCCAAGTCATATTCCTGAGCAGCATTCAGGCTCTCAGCTTCCCCATCCAATTCCTCTTCTGCAGAAACAGCTGTATCCATCTCAGGGGTTTCGTCCTGATCAATTTCTTTGTCATCCGCGGTTTCAGCATCCGCCAGGGACTCAAGCTGTTCATCCTCAGCAGCTGAATCTTCCAGCACATCTTCAGGATCCGTTTGGGGATCAGCGGATAGCGGTTCTAATTCTTCTAACTGTTCTTTTTTCTCGTTATTATCCATAATCAGTACTTCCAGGAGCAGATCAGGTGTCTGCTAGGCACCCAGGATCAAACCAAATAATTGTGTGAACAGATAATCAAGCAGACCCAGAAAAGCACCCATAGCGAAGATCACGATGATCACAACTTTAGTGAGGCTGATCGCTTCCGGTCTGGTTGGCCAGGTAACTTTTCTTAACTCGGCCATGGTTTCCCGATAAAATTTGCGGATCCCACGGGGCTGTACATTTTTCGTAGCCACAGCAAACTCCTTTTACGGTCAAACGCCGCCTTTTGAGACGGCGTCAAGCAAATGAAACAGGCAGGCCAGGTAGGAATCGAACCCACAACCCCCGGTTTTGGAGACCGGTGCTCTGCCAAATTGAGCTACTGGCCTGAGTTGGGCAGCGGGTGATCGCTCTTGTAAGGGTACCTCAAGCGATCACCTCGATATTCCTTACTTCGTTTCTCGATGCAGCGTTTGTTTCCGGCATCTGGAACAGAATTTCTTCAATTCCAGCCGGTTCGGATCATTTCTTCGGTTCTTTTCAGTCGTGTAATTCCGTTCGTTGCACTCGGTGCATTCCAAGGTAATTACCGGCCTGATGCCTTTTTTTCTAGCCATAACTTAGTTACCGTCCCAATCAGTAGGAAAATCCTACTCTAAGATCTCGGTGACCACGCCGGACGCAACCGTCAGACCACCCTCACGAA
>CAZUMG010000140.1:0-2448 GCA_964621895.1 uncultured Anaerolineales bacterium
AACTTGGTTACTGTTTAGCCAACAACCTGCACAGGAGCGGCTACAAAGGCGCAGTCCATTTTGTAAATCTGAAAGGGGGAACCCTGCTGGGAAAACCAATCTATCAATCCGTCCTGGATGTGCCTGATCCTGTAGATCTGGCCACGGTTCTGATTCCCGCCGAATTTGTCACCCCAACCCTGCAGGAATGTGGAAAACGGGGCATCCAGGCGGCCATTATCGGTACAGGCGGGTTCCGGGAGATCGGGCCTCAAGGTTTGGCCCTGGAACAGGAAATGCTCCAGGTTGCTCGTGAATACGGGATCCGGTTGATTGGTCCTAACTGCATTGGACTCCTGGATACGCATCTTCCCTTGGATACCACCTTCCTACCCCCCCCGGGTCCAACCCCCGGTGATGTGGCCTTTCTGTCCCATTCTGGCGCGATCTGCGCGGCTGCGATTGACTGGGCTCGCGGGCAGGGCTACGGCATATCCAGATTGATCAGTTTGGGCAACCAGGCTGATGTTACCGAAACAGATCTGCTCAAACCCACCGCGGAAGACGGATATACCCATGTGCTGGCTCTCTATTTGGAAGGGATCAAAGATGGCCGGCGCTTCATCCAGGAAGCCCAGGCGGTGGTCGCCTCAAAACCAATTATTGCCCTCAAGGTGGGGCGATTTGAATCCGGCCGCAGAGCGGCTGCCTCCCATACAGGAGCCCTGGCAGGTTCAGAAAACGCCTATAACGCCGCATTCAGGCGGGCGGGCGTGCTGCGCGCGGAGACCAGTGAGGAAATGTTTGACCAGGCTCGTGCCTTGGCCTGGTGCCCCCTGCCCACAGGAAACCGGGTGGCAGTACTGACCAACGCCGGCGGACCGGGCGTGACCGCTGCGGACGCCCTGGAAGCCAGGGATCTGGCCATGGCAGAATTCAGTCCGGAAACTCTGGATGAGCTGGCTAAAATTCTCCCTGCGGCTGCCAGCTTGCAGAATCCCGTGGATATGCTGGCTTCAGCTACCCCCACTCAATTTGCAGACTGTCTCCGGATCCTCTTATCAGATCCCGGGACTGACAGCGTCATGGTGATCTATCCTACACCGCCCATGCACACTGCCGGGGCGGTTGCCAAAGCGATCATCCCGATAATCCACCAGGCCGAAAAACCCGTGGTTGTATCTGTAATGGGTGAGAGGTTGATCCAGGAGGCAGTAGAACACCTCCGGGCTGCCCGGATACCAGAATATCGCTTCCCTGAACGGGCAGCTGCAGCCCTGGCAGCCCTGGTGGAGCGGGTGGAATTATTAAACCACGCCTCGGCAGAACCGCTTACCCGCCAGGACATTCAAAAGGTTCGCGTCAAGGAGATTCTCGAAGATCGCGGAACGAATCAGCAGCTCTCCGCTGTAGAAATCAGCCAAATCCTGGCTGCTTATGGAATTCCAGCTGCCAGGTTAAATCTGGCAGAAGACCAGCAGAGTGCTGTTACCCTGGCTGCCGAGATGGGCATGCCGGTTGTCCTGAAAGTGGCTTCACCGGATATCAGCCATAAGTCCGATGTCGGCGGTGTGCTGCTTAATGTCGCCGATGAGATATCTATCCGGAGCGGATTTCAAGCTATTCTGGCTCAAGCCAGGGAAGCCCAGCCAGATGCCGCCATCCGGGGAGTCTATGTCCAGGAGATGGTACCCCTGGGTCAGGAAATCATCATCGGGGCAGTCCAGGACCCGCAATTCGGCCCTGTGATGATGTTTGGATCCGGCGGTACCGAAGTTGAAGGTTTGAAGGATCTGGCTTTTGGGTTAGCGCCGCTGACAGAGTTGGAAATTGAAACTATGCTTCACAAAACCTGGGCTGGTCAGAAGCTAGAGGGCTTTAGAAATATCCTCCCGGCTGATATCCAGGCAGTCCGCGATGTGATGATTCGTTTAGCCCAGCTGGTCGCTGATTTTCCCCAGCTTGTCGAGATTGAGATTAATCCCCTGCGGGTTTTCCCGGCGGGAAAGGGTGCCGCGGCTGTAGATGTCCGCATCCGGATAGATCCTCAATTGGAAGATTAGAATATTTTAAACTAAGCCGAGCAGAACTCATGATCCGGATATCTACCTGGCAATGAAAATACGACCCTGAAAAATAAACGGACCAGGTCGATTGATCGGATCTAGTCCTCTTATAAAATTCTGGTAAGATTTATTTCTTGTGTTTATCTCGCAGATACGCCTTGAGATATTCCCCGGTATACGATCCAGGCGTTTCACAAATCTCTCTTGGCAAACCGGCAGCAATCACTTCTCCCCCGGCATCGCCGCCTTCTGGTCCCAGGTCAATAATATAATCCGCGACCTTGATGATATCCAGGTTATGTTCAATGATTAACACGGTATTGCCTTCATCAACCAAACGCTGGAGGACCTCAATTAACTTATGCACATCGGCAGCATGCAAACCGACCGAGGGTTCATCCAG
>CAZUMG010000140.1:2548-4818 GCA_964621895.1 uncultured Anaerolineales bacterium
TTATCATAACCGCGGATTTTGCTCTCGGGCAAGTCGGCGAACAAATCCCTGATGTGGTCAAATAACTTGGTATAGGTTCCCGGGTTTGAGCGGGGAGATCGTCCAATAGGAGATTGGTCAATATTGACGATTTTGTCAATATTTTCAAGCCCCTTAATGGCATCGTGATCTCCCGGTTTTGTTTTTGCCCTATTCAATTCCCTGGCTAAAGCTTTATAGAGGATTTCAATCATCAGCGTAGACTTGCCTGAACCAGAAACCCCGGTGATGCAGATCAATCTGCCCAGCGGTATGGACACATCAATGTTCTTAAGGTTGTGCTCCCTGGCTCCCAGAATTTGAATTGTTTTGCCATTTCCTTTGCGTGTTTTTTCAGGAACGGGAACTTGAAGTTTGCCTGACAGATAAGCTCCTGTTAATGAATCGGGGCTGGCGAGAATATCCTCTATGGTTCCAGCTGCCACCACTTCACCCCCATGCTCACCTGCGCCGGGTCCCAGATCCAGGATCCAGTCAGCGGTTTCAATAGTTTCGGCATCGTGTTCAACTACCATCACCGTGTTGCCCAGGTCCCGCAGCCCTTCCAGAGTGCGTAATAGCTTGCCGTTATCCCTGGGGTGGAGACCAATGGAGGGTTCATCAAGCACATATAACACACCCATCAAGTGGGAACCAATCTGGGTGGCTAAACGAATTCGTTGGGCTTCCCCGCCTGAAAGTGTTCCAGAGGAACGGCTCAGGGTCAAATAATCAAGGCCCACATCAACCAGGAATCCCAGCCTTTCAGTCAACTCCTTCAAAATTCGATCGGCAATTATTTGTTGGCGATCATTTAAGGGGGAATCAGGTCCATTAAGGCGATTCACCCAATCGAGAGCTTTTTGAATGGGCCAGGACGAGATTTCAACGATATTAAACCCATCAATGGTCACTGCCAGCGGTTCCGGCCGCAGCCTGGCACCCTGACAGGTAGGACAGGGGTGATCATTCATATACCCCATGATCCGGCTGCGCATGTATTCAGATTGGGTTTCTTTAAAACGGCGCTCCAGGTTGTTAATGACTCCCTCAAACGCCCGGTAAAACTCATATTCCCGCCCATCTTTATTCACGTAGGTAAGCGGTACTTCTTCTCCCCCGGTACCATAGAGAATTAGATCCTGGTCCTGCTCGGAGAGCTGCTGGTAGGGCTTATCCAGATCTACCTGGAAGGCATCTGCTGCCCCAACCAGGGACCTCCAGTAATACCCGCCCTGCGCCCTCGGCCCCCCCCATTCAGTGGCATCGATAGCACCTTGATTAACGGTAAGCGTTTTATCCGGGATTAATAAATTGGCATCAACTTCTAACTTGGTGCCAATACCTTCACAGGTTGGACAGGCACCGTGAGGTGTATTAAAGGAGAAAGTTCTGGGTTCAATTTCCGGAAAACTTAATTCACAAACAGGGCAAGCTAAATGTTCTGAATAATTCGTATTAATGGGATTTTCGGGATCAGTAACATCATAAATTGTCAGGTAGCCGTCGCCGTATTTCAGGGCGGTTTCCACCGAATCGGTTAATCGCGAGCGAAACTGATTAACTTCCTCATCAGACTCAAATTTTTGAATCACTAAACGGTCAACCACCGCTTCGATGGTGTGCTGCTGGTAGCGTTCAAGATTGATATCCTCTTCCAGACTCCGAATTTCCCCGTTAATTCGAGCCCGGACAAAACCGGATTTTTGGATTTCCTCCAGGATGCCCTGGTGTTCACCTTTTCTTCCTTTGATAACCGGGGCGAGGATATTAAACCGGGTGCCTTCCGGGAAGCTCTCAATCTGGTCAACAATTTCCTGGGCAGATTGGGCGGTTACTTCCCGGCCGCAGGATGGACAGTGGGGAATCCCTGCCCGGGCATACAGCAAGCGCAGGTAATCGTAAATTTCAGTTACTGTCCCTACCGTGGAGCGGGGGTTCTGGGAAGTACCTCGCTGGTCAATGGAAACAGCGGGAGATAACCCTTCAATATACTCAACTTCCGGTTTATCCATCTGCCCCAGGAACTGGCGAGCATAAGAGGAAAGCGATTCGACATAGCGACGCTGTCCTTCCGCAAAAATGGTATCAAATGCCAGGGATGATTTGCCGGATCCAGATAAACCGGTTATGACCACGAATTTATCCCGGGGAATTTCTACAGTGATATTTTTCAGGTTATGGACTTTCGCGCCGACAACTTTGATCTTTTTTTCCATAATGTTCTAAACAAATCTAGTGGATCTATAGTT
>CAZUMG010000141.1:0-2464 GCA_964621895.1 uncultured Anaerolineales bacterium
CTTGATGAGTTAACTAGCGGGAATCAGGATTTGGTATCTGTCTCATAAAATCTGAAATTATTTTTACCATCCGCTTTTACCTGATACATGGCTTCATCTGAGGTTTTAATCAGATCTACCTCAGAAAGCCTGTTCTTTTCAATGATATTGATTCCCATACTCATAGTAATCAGGATCGATTGTCCTTCCACATCAAATGGATGCGAAATACATTCTACAAATTTTTCTGCTAACCGGCGGACAATGGCTTTATTATTGATATTCTCAAGGATGATATTAAATTCATCTCCGCCAATCCGGGCGACCGTATCACCTTCCCGAACCGATCCCTGCAATCTATCCGCAAACTCCCTTAATACTTGATCACCCACCCCGTGACCATACCTATCGTTGATTTCTTTAAAATTATCAATATCAATAAACAGGACCGCAACCATGCTTTGATCATTGATCTGGTTAGATTGGGCAAGCTGATAGCGATTTTCAAAATATTTTCGATTGGGCAGATTTGTCAAGGAGTCATGCGTAGCCTGGTGCTGCAGATGCTCCTCATATTCTTTTTGGTGAGTGATATCCCGTAAAATACATTGAATATGTTGGGGATTTCCCTCTCCATCTGGTACCAAAGTCAGGCTTATTTCCACAGGAAGCTCTGACCCATCTTTCTTATGCAGGGTATGTTTAAAATTAGGAATATCCACATCGTTTTTAACAGCCTTTTTATAACCATCCAACTGGCCCGGGTCCGCCAATCCATCCCAAGAAGATAATAACGTACCAGTCAGCTCTTTAAGAGGATAACCTAATAAATCAGTGGTTCGATTATTCGCAGCCAAAACACGCCAATCCAGATCGAAAATGACCACCCCATCATTGGTTCGTTCAAATAGCGCCCGATACTGATCTGCGGTAGCCTGTGATTTCATAATAGAACGCTTAATTAAAGTATCGGACCGCCAGATATACACAGCTGCCAGTATGGTATAGACCGTTTGAATAAACCAGCGACCTAAGTTTGCTTCTAGCGGAGTCGGGTGAGCCAGAATTCCATAAGTTTCCAACTGGAGGGCAATAAAATCTGCTCCCACGCTTAGAAGGGTAATAATGATGGCAGATCTTCCACTGATTGCCAGCCCGGCAAACATCACAATTAACACCTGGCCAAGAACATTCACTCCCCTTATTCCGGATAAGAGAGTCAGATCCAGGGTCAGGATTAGCCACCCAAGAATAGCTAACACCCAGCCGGAGGCTTCCACGTATCCCTTTTTCAGGAGAAAATAGGATAGCAGCATAGCCCCTGCTCCGACGGAACCTTGAAGCATAATTTCACTATGCTCTGGAGTCAAAATTACCGAGACAACAATGATCGACAGGATTAAGATAACAGAAGAAAATTGCGTCACGACCAGAATATTGGCCCGTCGCTGTTTTTCTTGATTTTCGAATTCCGGTATGCCAAATAATTTGAGCATTTAAGTTGCCTTAGTCAAGGCTAACAGGCTTTGAACCTGCAAAATCGATGAAATTATCCCTTCATCATATAATTTTTTACCGGGATAAGGTTTACAGCTTTGTTATCAGAGATCACCTCCAGCGTAAATCTACCTTACAGAATATGTATCTGCGTCCCGGTGGAAGACCATTCTGCCCTCCATATAACTTCCGGTATTAATCATGGGAGGGTAAACTAATTTCTAGGCAGGGGTCTTGGAAAAATACTTGCTGTGGAAAATAACTTATCCAGAGGGAGAATGTGGATGCAGGGGTTTTAGCCCTCAGGAATAGCGAGTTAAGGTCTCTTTTGGCCAGGGATCACCCCCCGTTCCGGGCAGAGATTCCGGTGGTAGCTACCAGCCGATCATCCCAGGATACGATCAGCACCACACTTTTTATCAGTACCATTACGTGAAATCGATCTCGGTAGGAGAGACCAGGACTACGCCGGCTCCTTGCAGCTCCTGCTCTTTTACCTCGATAACCTGGTCTGCGTTCCTGGCGTAGGTACTGTGGGCCCCGTGTACCAGGAAAACCTGGTACCCCAATTTCAATCCCCCTAAACTGGTCGCCCGAACGCATCCCTCTGTGACCAATCCCGTGATAAGTAAATTTTTAATCCCCCTGGCCTCCAAGTCGCTTTGTAAGTTCGTCTCTAAAAAAGCATTGCCCTGTTTTTTCCGAATGAACAAATCGGTATCAGTTGGTTTCAATCCCGGGTGAATTTGCCAACCCTCAGATCCTTCCTTTAGGAAAGTTTGATTGGCGTGTTGAATGTAGATGACCGTCGCACAAAACAGGCGGGCTCGAGCTACCAAACTATTAATCGTTTCAATCAATTTATAGGCAACCGGGATTTCTGTTGGCCGGGTAAACAAGGCTCGTTGAACATCAATGACCAGCAAAGCTGTTTGTTCGGGGTTAATTCGGATAACTTGACTCATTGGGGTTCTCTCCTGCGTTTTGA
>CAZUMG010000141.1:2564-4714 GCA_964621895.1 uncultured Anaerolineales bacterium
AATAATCCCTTGATCCGGGGCGGAGCGATACCCCAAAAGCAGGAATGATGTAGGAAGCGCCATGGTCTTTTGCCAACTGGATGATCTGGAGAATATTCTCAGGGTCATCCTCTAAAAATGGCAGTATCGGCATCAGGGTAACCCCGGTGAGAATTCCAGCCCGGGCTATAACACGCATCGCTTGAAAGCGGGCAGATGGTAACGGTGCACCCGGTTCCAGCTTTTTCGCCAGCTGGTCATCCGCGGTTGTGATGGTAAAACTTACCGCCGCATATATCCGGCTGATATCTTTCAGCACCTCCAGATCCCGGATCACCAGATCCGACTTGGTTAAGATATGAACTGGAAATAAGTGGCCGTGGATGATTTCCAGAGCATTCCCGGTCAAGCGATATTGCTTTTCAGTCGGCATGTAGGGATCATTCATTGACCCAAAACCAATCGTGCCGCGGACCCGTTTGCGAGGCAGACACTCAGCCAGTAGATCCAGGGCATTTACTTTGACCTGGATTTCTGAAAAATCCTTTATCCGGTAGCAGTCCGAGCGGGAGTCGCAGTAAACACACTGGTGCTGACAGCCCCGATAAAGATTCATGTTGTACTTCAAACCAAACCAGGGGTCCGGTTGTTTGACATGATTGAGAATGGTCTTTACAGTGACTTCTGTGATCATTTTTCCTGTTTCATAAAACTCGACTTGGCGCCGGGGTATTGATTTGTACTCACTATTATACAGTCTTCTCTGGCGAGTTCTTTGAAAAAGTCCCAAGCAGCATAACCCCCGGATAACACCGGGGGTCAGTTTTGATCGGAATTAAAGGGAATTGTTGGTCCAGATATTTGCCAGGATTGGCCTAGGGAATCTCGTCAAAAAGAGCCTGCGGTCCAAATCCAACTCCAACCATACTTGGTCCCGTGTGGGCACCCAAGACCAGTGACATCGGACCCATCGGCAGCCATTTGCATTGATACAATTTATCGATCTGCTCCCGTAAAAAAAGTGCCCCATCGGGGTTAAAGGAGTAAAGCACCTGAACATGTAAGTTGCTTCCTGGTTCGTATTTCTGCTTAATTTGATCAACCAGGCCTTTCAGCGCTCCTTTAAATGTTCGCACCTGCCCTAATTGGATATAGGTACCTTTTTCCTTCTCGACGCCAATCATCGGTTTAATATTGATCAGGGAAGCAATCACCCCTTTCATGTGGCTGATCCGACCTCCATGGATTAAATATTTCAGCTCGTCCAGGGTATAAACGCTTTCACAGGCATCACTAATCCGTTTAAGCAGGCTTAAAATCTGGTCGATAGCCCAACCCGCTTTGCCGGTTCGGGCGGCTGCCTCAACCTGCCATCCAGCTGCTGCCGAGAGTGTTTTGGTATCCACGTGGGTGACATTCGCTTCCGGAACCATTTCAGCACCGGCCAAGGCAGAATTGTAGGTTCCGCTCAACCCTGAAGTCATGTGAATGGAAAGGATGTTCGGGTCCTTGACAGCCAGAGATCGGTATAACTCAGCAAACTGCCCGGCAGATGGCTGCGAAGTGATCGGCAGATTGTCGGATTTTGCCAATAATTGGTAGAACTCCTCCGGCTCAATATCCACCCCTTCCTGGTAGGACTTGCCATCCAGAGTGACAGTAAGAGGCACAATATGAACATTGTATTCGGTTCTTTCTTCGGGGGTAAAATTCAGATCGGTTCCACTGTCCGTAACTATTTGCATGTTAAACTCCTTGTCTCGCTGCCGATTAACATTTTTTTCCCATACTGAGGCGGTCTTCAGAACAATATCCTAATTGCTCATAAAACGCCTGCACCTCTTCATTCTGAGCTCTGATCTGCAAATTTATCTTGGGACAGCCCAGCCCAATTAATTGGGCTTCAACTCTGCGCATCAGTGCAGTCCCAATGCCCTGGCGGCGGAATTCGGGATCCACCCCCAGGTAATAAACCCATCCCCGGTGACCATCAAAACCAGCCATGACTGTTCCCACCAACTGCTCTTCCCGGAGTGCAACCAGAAAGAGCTCAGGCTGCACTTCTCTTTTTGTCCTGATATCCCTGGCTGGATTGTTGTGAGAGGAGGCATCTGGAAATACTTTCTTCCAGAGATGGATGACGTCTTCCTGGTCCTGGTCGCGAAAAGGTC
>CAZUMG010000142.1:0-4714 GCA_964621895.1 uncultured Anaerolineales bacterium
TGGATCCCGGTACCTTTGGTAATTCTCTTCAGCATTTGGGGTGATCGGGTGCCAAAGTTGAAAAGCATTAACCTGGAAAGGGTCAAGCTGAGAATTGTGAATACTACAAAAATTGTCCTGATGGTAGGAACCGATTTCGTGGAGCGCATTATATCCTTATTAACCAGGTTATTTGAAGGTGAGGGCGGTTTAATCTGGGCTTTATTAATAGGATTTCTGATTATTAGCTTGATCAGTATCAAGTAGCGGGATTACTTTTAATGACAAATTGGTTTCAATCTATCTTGGTCTCGGTCTTGTTTTTGTGCGGAGCTGGTATTGCTATTGTTAACAGCAGACGCTGGATGACCGGATTATTGGCAATTCAATATATCGGTGTATTCAGTTTGGTTAGTATCAGTTGGCCGATGGAGATAGCTGTGGTCAAACTGGTCGCAGGCTGGATGGCTGCCGCTATCCTGTTTCTTACCTATGAGAACTTGCCCCCCGCGGGGGAAGATTACCAGCCAGCTGCCAGTCTGCCAGGGACCTTCTTTAAGGGATTTACAGCTGTACTCATCGGGCTATCTTTCTTTTCCCTGGTACCAGTTGCCTTACGCTGGTTTCTTGGAGCGACCTCACAACAAGTCCTGGGAGGATTATGGCTTTTAGGCCTGGGATTGCTTCAGTTGGGTTTATCTCGGGAAGGCATCCGTATTATCATCGGTTTGTTAACTGTTATTTCTGGATTTGAAATTCTCTATGCGACCTTGGAAGCATCGGTATTGATGACTGGTTTGCTGGCCATTTTGAATATTGGCCTTGCATTTGTGGGAGCTTACCTGCTGATGGCATCCAATCTGGAGGAATCAAGTTGAGTACGCCGTTAATGTGGATTGTTTTTCCGTTGATGATTTCCGGATTGCTGTTGTTGATTACCAATCGCGGGAGAATCCTGAAATGGACCGGGACAGGAATCAGTCTGCTCCTGGCCCTTACAGCAGGAGTTTTACCCATTAATGAAGAGTTTAAGTATTTATTCTGGGATGTAACTATTTCCGATCAGCTCCTGATTTTCGGCAGGCGGTTTATTTTATCCGGAGCTGACCGGCCAATCGTAATCTTGTTATTTTCCCTGGCAGCATTCTGGTTTTTTATCCTGGATCCAAAAATAGTCCCTACTCAGGTTGTCCCGCTTGGCCTGGCAGGAGTTGTACTAATTCTTACTGCCTATGCTGTAGACCCGTTATTTTATGGCGCTTTATTCTTCGCGTTTCTCTCCCTGATCGATGTGGTTTTGTTATCACCTCCAGGGAAAAAACCATCCCCCGGAGTGCTGCGGTTTTTGATTTTTCAAATCCTGGGGATCTTATTCATCCTGTTTGCAGCCTGGTTGGCCAGCTGGATTGATCTGAATACCGGCGACCAGCTATTATTGACTCGATCGCTGGCAATCCTTGCCCTGGGGTTTTCATTTTTACTGGCCATTTTCCCATTTATCAGCTGGATTCCTATGATAGCTGAACAAAATCACCCTTTTTTAACTGGATTTGTATTTAATACCTATTTACTGGGAGTCTTTCTTTTTGGGACCCGGTTCCTCACGGAAGGGGGCTGGATTGTACTCGGAATCAATCTCCAGGGATCTCTGCAGCTCGCTGGTGTAATCATGCTGGGAGTGGGAGGTGTCCTGGGAATTTTCTCAAAACATCTGGGAAGATTGCTGGCTGCGGTTATGATTGCGGACATTGGCCGATCCTTGTTGGCGGTCAGTTTATTCCTGGTAGGTTTCCCTATTTATTTTGCGCTGGTTATTGTCCAGAGTCTTGCCCTGGGTGTTTGGTCCCTGTCATTATCAACACTCGGTCAGGTTGTCGATGATCTTGACTTTGAATCTGTCTCTGGCTCTGCTCGACAGTGGCCGATGATTACATCTGGGACTCTCACAGGTTACTTTACTCTGGCAGGATTGCCCCTTTTAGCCGGGTTCCCTATTTATTGGGCTTTAGGGGCTGGCCTCAGCTATTACCCAATCTGGATATCTTTTGCCCTGGTAACGGCTACCTTAGGATTGATTGTGGGAGGGCTTAGACTGGTTGGTGTGATGAGCAAACATTCCGGAGAGGAATTAGTAGTAATCCCGGGAGATCCACTTTATCGATATATCATCTTTGGTCTAAATCTCGTCTTGATCGCTTTGGGATTGTTTCCCCAGACTTTATTGGTACTAACCCAATCGATCACAAATATCCTGATGACACCCTGACGCCGATACATTTATCTAATCAGAAAATCAGGATAGGATTTGAGATATAATCTCAGTGCCTGAAAAGAAATCGATGGAGGAGAATCATTCATGGATAATGAACAGCTGGAAAAACAACTCAAATGGCTGGATGACGAAAGAAGGAAAGAGAAAGCCATAATCTCTGAGTTTGAAGATCGACTGCTTGACCTGGAAGCAAAACTGGATGCGTCCCAGAAAAAAAACCTGGAATTTGAGAGTGATCTAACCCGGCTCCGAACCTCCGTTTCTCGTGTGGATGATTTTGAGGCTAGCTTAACTGACTTCAGACTTGAACACAAGAAAGAGTTTAGTGACCATGATAAACTGGTGAAATCCTGGATTGCCGATGCAAAAAAAATGCTCCGCACCCAGATCCAGGGAGTTGAGACCCAACAGAAAAAACTGGTTGAGGAATTTAAGAAGGTAAAAGAACTTGAGAATGATATGGATATCCGTAAGGAGGAAGAAACCCGGTTTAATGCCTCGTTAAGGGAGATGGAAAAGGGTTTCAGTGAAGTACAAAAAGAATATAAGGAATTACAACGGTTAACCCGGGGGAGTCAGGAGGAACGCCAGAAAGAAGTGAAAAGGGTTGCGGACCTGCAAGGAGAACAAGGTGCTCTACGCAAACGGGTTGACGAGCTGCGGGGATTGTTAGACCTGGTAAACAGCGATTATCAAAAGATTAAGAACCGGATCCAGGAACTGGAATCTATTCGCCGGGAATTGAAAAAAGAGCAGGATACCTTCCTAGAAGAAGCTGCGCTCCGGAATACAGAACGGGAAAACACCTGGAAAAATTGGATGACCCGCTTTGATAGTGTTGAAAAACAAGCCCAGGATCTTGACGATCAAATGACCAAATTGGATGCTACCCATCGAGGTGTTAAACGCATGCAGGATGAATTAAAGGATTTATCTTCCCTGTTGGATCGCCGGGTAAATGAAATTACTGAAATGCAGCGCCTGGCGGATGAACGGTTCCGGGCGGAATGGACTACCTTTACAGCGGACGATCAGAAGCGATGGACAAATTATACGCTCTCGCAAAAAGAGCAATCAAAACTGCTCGAACGTCAATATAAAGAGGATGAAGAGCGGATCTCAGTCCTGGAGGACGGCCTGCAGGAAATTGAAGATCAGCTTGGACAAATCAGCAAATATTCAGAAAAACAACTGCAGGGATTATTGAACCTGATGCGGGAATGGGCAGGTGAGTTTGAAGAAATCATGGACGGCTTTCGTTAACTACATTGGTGTTTTTTTCCAACCAACAATACTTAGCTAACTTATGTATATCATCGCCACAGCCGGTCATGTCGACCACGGCAAATCTACCCTGATTGAGGCAATTACCGGGACCCATCCTGATCGACTCCAGGAAGAGCGTGATCGGGAAATGAGCATCGTTCTGGGTTTTGATAGTTACCAGCTCCCAGATGGAAAAGGGATCAGCATAGTTGATGTCCCCGGACACAGGGATTTTATTGAAAATATGCTTTCCGGAATTGGGAGTATTGATGCCTGCCTTTTAGTCATCGCTGCTGATGAAGGGGTGATGCCCCAGACCCGGGAACATCTGGATATCCTGGACCTGCTAGAAGTCAATAAAGGTGTAGTGGCTTTAACCAAGGTAGACCTGATCGATGACCCGGATTGGCTGGATCTGGTGGAAATCGAAATCCATGATTTGCTCAGCACAACCGCACTCAAAGATGCCCCGATTGTGCGGGTATCAGCGAGACAAAAAACAGGAATCGATCAATTGCTCAACACGCTCAGCGCCGTATTGGAGGACCAGCCCCCCCGGATTGACCTGGGACGCCCCCGTTTATTTGTTGACCGGGTTTTTTTAATGCCCGGATTTGGATCAGTGGTAACCGGGACTTTGCTGGATGGAAGTTTTCAGGTTGGCGATGAGATCAAGCTTTTACCCGAAGGTAAATCAGGGCGTATCCGGGGATTGCAGAATCACAGCCAGGTGGTCCAGGAAATTGGCCCCGGGAATCGGGTCGCCGTGAATATCACTGGCATTGACCACAAAGAGATCAAAAGGGGCGATGTAATTGCCCATCCAGATGATTACAAATCAACCCAACGTCTGGATGTTCGTTTTAACTATCTATCCGGATTAGATAAACCGCTAACCCACAATCTGGAAACCAAGCTGTTCCTTGGGGCTGATGAAACAACTGCCAGGGTTCGCTTGTTAGGCCGAGAGCAGTTAAACCCCGGGGAAACTGCCTGGCTGCAGCTTGAAGTTGAAGATCCCGTGGTGGCTGTCAGGGGAGATCGGTATATCTTAAGGCGGCCGTCACCTTCTGAAACCCTGGGGGGTGGGACGGTTATCGATCCCCAACCACCGTACAGACATAAACGATTTGACCCTGAATTGCTGGACCGGATGGAAACTATCTCCGCTGGTGATCCCCGGGATGTCCTGGCGCA
>CAZUMG010000143.1:0-4612 GCA_964621895.1 uncultured Anaerolineales bacterium
CTGGAGGAAGATTATTTATTCACTGTGAACTCGGTGAAATGATAAGCTATCTTTCCATCTATCAATCCGAGGGTATCACTGCCGTTTTGAACATTGCCGTTGGCTGAGCTGGCGGTCCAGGTAATGTGGCGAATGTTACCTGTGCCGGAATATTCGGCCAGGGTAAAGACAGCCCCGGGCAAAAGTTCATTAAAAAGCGATGTAATCCAGCTTTTGATGGCAGTTTTCCCCTGAACAGTCCGTTGACTGGTAATGTGAACAGCTTGGTCCCGGTATAAAGCTAGTACCTGATCAGGACTGTGGGCATTAAGAGCTTCAATTAATAATTCAGCGATATCTTTGGGTGGTTTGGGACCACCATCCCAGGCAAAGTCCCGGATAGTCCGGTAATACTCTGCTGGGAGGTAATTGTGCAGGCTTCCCCATTCCCAGAAGTTCACCCCGGACAATTTCAGATCTTTAGCTTTTTGCATAAACTCTAAAATTTCAGAGATTAACGGGGTCCAGCCATATTCTGTGAAGGCAGCCCCGGTAGGAAAGATTGGGGGAGTGTATTTGAGATTATTAAACTCGGTAATACTTTGCTTAAGCTGAGCTCCAGGATTGTGGGCATTCATCCAATAGACCTGGGGCATATTAAGATCACATTTTTTCAGAAATTCATTCCAGGGAAGCTGGGGGTGGTAGGAGGGATAACGATAAGAGCTCAGTGCTATCGGAATATCTTTTATGGATGCAGTTAATTGGTTCATGAAGGTTGTTGCTGAGGTGTACTTGCCCTTATAATGGCCTTCTGCATCCAGCACATAACCATCCACACCTAATTCACGAATACGGCTGATTGCTTTTTGAGCTTCCTCGGCTGGTTGATCACCAAAAATATAGTGCCATCCCCAGGCTTGAATCCCTTTACTTTTTAACCCTTTCACCAAAGGAGGAACCAGATCAATTTTCTTTTCCCAGTCATAGTTATAGCTGTAGATTCCATTGGCAATTTTAATCAGCACATGACTGTAATTTGCATTTACAGATTTTTGGATAATTTCATTGATATCACCGTTATGGCAGCTCTGGATTTTCCAGATATACATTCCCTTTCCAGTTAACATGGCTCTACCTCACTCAATCTGATGATCATTCCAGCGGGATTTGAACTATTTTTCCAATACTTCCCTATCCGGTCACGGTGTATAAAAAAGGGTTCAGGGAGAATTAAGGGCTTTGGTCAGGATTTTGTGTATGGCTTGATAGTTTGGGAGCAGAACCTGGGCACCCCCCGGTGTTACCCAGGCATTGACCGCACTATCGTTGATAAAGTATTGGGTGATGCGAGATTTATCAGACAGCATCGCTGCTGTCGGACTGAGAGAAACCAGAATTCCTGCATCCAGATTTGTGGTCACATTATTTGAATAGGTGTTGAATAATTGGGGTATTTTAGAAATCGAACCAAGAGCAAATAAGCGGTCTAAAATTGAACTCAAAACCAATTGTTGGCGGTAATTTCGGTCAAAATCGTTGGTCGTCATCCGGGACCGCACGTACCAGAGAGCTTCTCTCCCGTAAAAATGTTGATTTCCAGGATAAACACAATGGGACAAACCATTGCCCCAATTGCCATCGCAAATAGTCCGGGGGACATTGACATTGATTCCCCCTAGGTCATTGACTAGATACTCGAACGCCGCTAGGTTAATCATCACATAGTAATCAGGTTTAAAACCAAAATTATGCATCATTGTTTGCTGAAAAGATTTAAATCCGCCGTGGGCAAAGGCAGTATTGATGCGCTGGTCTGTCCAATCTGGAATATAAATATAAAGATCCCTGGGAAAAGAGGTTACGTTAACTGTGTGATCTTTGGTATTGATTGTCAGCAGGATGATGACGTCAGTTCGTCCTATTGATCCTTTGTATCTCTGGTCTGAACCCAGCAGCATGATATTTACCTGGTGTTCAGGTTGGGGTATTGGGTCGACCCCCTGGGTATTGCTGGAAGGTTTAATTTTTACCGGTTTAGGGGTATTCGTAGGTGTAGGGGTTGGATAATCGGTCGGGTAGTATGTTGCGGTAGAAGCCACCGGCTGGAAAGCAGTTGCTGTGGGAGTAGAATCAAAAGGAGCTTTAATCACAGCCACCTGGGTTTTTGGCGCTGCTGCGAAGGATATACTACCGCGAACAAACGGAACAAGAATCACTAAACCAAGCATGATGAACCCGAGGACAAAGATTAGGTAACGCTTATTCTTTAACATCTGCCGATCATCTCCAGCTTTTCCTGGTTGGTCATTATTGTCGGAAGAGATGAGTTTCTCTTATCTTTACGAACAAACGGATCAATCATCCCCACTGAGGGAGCTGATCCACCCCCTCCAGGCAAGTGAAACGGTCCCTTGCCAGGATATCTGGGTAAGTAGGTAGCAAGATCTGTACCAAATCTATCGTTTTCGTCAGGTTTTCCTAAAGGAACGCTAACAGCAAACTCACCACTGTTCCATCCCCCGGTTTGCTCTCTACCCACATTCGTCCCCCTTCGTTCTCAACCAGGTTTTTGGTGACAAAAAGATTTGTCATGACCTGGCTTAAATTCTCCTGTTGTTCTGTCGATAAATGTCCGTTTAATACCGCGGCTATTTCATCTGGGTAGTACCCGTCTCCCTTGTCGCTGATGTTAATGTGCGCAAAGTGTTGGGTTTGATCTTCTTCAAAAATCTGAGTGCGGATGAGGATTTCCCCATGCGGTTTGCTTTCCTGGATTGCATTTGCCACCAGGAAAGAAAAGATTTCCCTGAATAAGGCATGATTCATTTTCAGAAGAGGAGTATCCTCTGGCAGATCGAGGGTTGTGGTGAGTTCCTTCTCTTCGATTTGCGAGGCAGCACTCTCCAGACAGGATTGAACGGCTTCGATTAGAGCCGCCGGACGGGTGCTATCCGGATCTGCGTCTTCGGGTTCTGAGAGCAAATCACCTTCAAGGCTGTGATCTGCTTCAATTTTGGCAGGTGTTTCAGCATCCTTGATTTGCTGAATTTCCTTTTCAATAACAGAGATATATTTCCTCAGCCCTTCTGTGGATTCCTTCTTTGACAAATCCACCAGCATGGCCAGGTGGCGTTGGAGGGCATTCCCCCAGGTGAGCAGACGGTCATATTTTGTTCTCAGAAAGTCCTGATCAAGCAGGAGATTCTGATGATTTTTGGATAAGACTGCCATTTCTTCTTTCAGGTTTTGTTTATCCTGGGATAATTGGGTCAGCTTGGACGATAAATCCCTAATAGTATTCTTGACACTGTCAGATTCCTTGTCCTGGGATACCAGGTGATGACTGAAAGCTGCTTCGAACAACTTACAAAGCAAACTAAGATAATCCTGATCCGCCTTAGTCCAGGGACGGTTTGAGAAGGGAGAAAATAAGACCACCCCAATGGTTTTATTGGCTCCGGATACATGAACTGGGGCTGCCAGCAAGTGCCCCGGTTTGGTGATTTGAAGAATTTTGGAGAGGTGTGATAAGTCACGGGAAGTGCTACTGGCTGGAATGTGAAGCATTTTGCCGCGCTGAATATAATTAGCTAGGAGTGGAACGCTTTTGCTATCCAGGGTAAGGGCTTGCAGAGGTTCTTCCCGGATCAGATCATATCCGGCAATAATGCGAATTTTTCCATGTTGATCCGGTGTGTCAATAACCATGGTCAGATCTGATAAAATCAGCACAGCAGTTGCCTGGGCAATCTTGTAGAGTATTCCGGCAGGATCTTTTTCATCAAATAATCTTAGGATTAATTCCAGGGTGCTGTATTCGACGCTGACCCGCCGTCGCTGGAGGTCCTCATCTTCCTGTATTTGATCCTTGCTGAGATTAGTGCCAATGGGAAAACGATCGCCAAGTATAAGCAGCAATGGATAGGCGGTCAGCTGGGACAGGTGGAGCGGATCGATATTATTGCTGATCAGGGAAAGTCCGCTGCCCAACAAGAGAATAATTCCCATAAACAAGCCGTACTGCCAGAAATTGGGTTTCCTGATGATAATCAGGCCGCAATTAATCACCAGCGATGCGATCGCCAACCCTTCCCAGAAAGACATGGAACCAAGTGCACCTTCCAGCAAATTGGGCAGGAAAATTGTTTGGGTCAGGAGGAAAGCTGATATCAGGATGATCAGCCCCAGGATAACTGGATCGGCTTCTTTACCCGGTTCCGGGAAATTCCATAACCAGAATATAAGGAGTATGCCTATCAATGAGGCCGCCTGATCCAAGACCAGCAGAGAGGGGGAGAAAACCGGATCTGCTTTCCAGCCAATATAGGTGAATAAAAAAGTCCCCATGCGCAGGAAAGTTAATCCGATTAACGCCTGGATCATACGGAATCCTTGAGGAAATCTGCCCAGCTGCCACTTGTGGTAAACTTTGGCCAGGCTGAGGGCACAGATCAGGATAATTAGAAAAGAATATCCCAAATAAGTGAGAGGTAAATTGGCGGGATTGGATCCAGTTTGCATGAGATTCATAAGGCGCACCTTCCTGAATTATAGCACGGGTTCTGGACTGAGAAAACAATCCTTCTGTTTGTTTTTTCATCACCGGGAATGCTAATTTGTATTGGAAAAC
>CAZUMG010000144.1:0-4592 GCA_964621895.1 uncultured Anaerolineales bacterium
CTCCTGCTACTGGTTGCAGGCGTAGGGTGTCAGGCGTTCGAGAATTGCCTGAGCATACTCATATACTAAATCAAATTTCTCTTCTTGTTCCTTAAGCCGTGCGTCCATATTATCTTCAGGGCTGTACCAGGGATTCTCAGGGAGATACCTGATATCAATAGATAAGTAGCCATGGCATTCGAAGATCGAGATCTTGCTCCAGAGCAGCTCCCTCTCAATCCTGTTTTCCAAGGTGGATTCTGACGGGATGTCATATAAGGAGAAACCTACTTCATGAAACCAATTTTCTCCAAGATCTGGCCGCTGGAATTTATTGAAATGCTGGAGCCAGATCTTGTTATACTCTTCGCTTCCATATTCTTTCTCAATATCAGACAACTCGGCATATTTGTCTTGATAAAGTTGTTCTACTTCCTCCGGGTACTCGATATATATAAAAACGACCTCTCCCAGCTGATCGTTGTCTCGGATCAGCTCTACTTCTGCTCCGTAGGCAATCTCCGGAAAGTAATTCCCGCAGGAGCCGTAATAGCCACCGCACAAACCTTGCAGGGGAGGATAAGGTTGGGTGAGATCATAGACAGTCGAGATCTGCCAGCCTCCTCCCAGGTAATGCCCGGGATCGACCACCAGGGCAATTTCAGCGGGCAGGTATGGAAAGGAAGGGAAAAAATTAACCTCCTCTGCTGTCTGGGTCTTGAGCAAGGCCTGCTCTACCAGATCTTCAAGAGGAACGACAGTCTCCGTGGGCGGGAGCTCAGGTTGTTTGGCGATACAGCCAGTTAATAGGATACTGAATAGAAAAAGAATGAAATTTTTCCTTTTCATGCTTCTCTCCTTGATCAGCAACTAACGGTAGTCATCCCGGCAGGGATAAAAAGCGTCCAGAAGCTGGCAGGCGGTGATCGCTCTGCCCCGGTGAGGTACCCCGGAGGGGATCACGGCCACCTGGCCGGGTTCCAGGACCCGGCTTTCCCCGGCCACCGTCAGCTCAAACTGCCCTTCCAGCACATTGGCTATTTGCTCATGGGGGTGGCTGTGCTCCGGCAGTTCAGCTCCCGGGTCGACATTCCAGTAAGCCAGGGACATATTTTCAGAATGCACAAATCGAGCCCGGTAGCCGGGAACTATTTCTTTTTCCATGACCTGGTCCAGATTTATAAATCCCATCTTTCCCTCCTGGGGTGAATTCGGGTACACTTTGATTGTACCAAGTTCCAGCCCCGTCTGATTAGTGAACCCGTCAATAGTGCAACTTTTTTCTCAGCAATCTGTACTATTAATAATGACCTTCCCTGATTAACAAAGAAGAGCATCCCTCTCAGGCAGATCTCAATTCCGGGAAAAAGGAACAACCATGCTGAAGAAAGCATATGAACTGATCAACCTTTCAATCATCCTTCTTATTGCGTTCATCCTGGCCGGGTGTGAGCCAAAACCCGAACCCCTGGCCCTGCCGGACAGGGAAAGTTTAATTCCTCCCGATGCAGTGAAAATGTCTCCTGAGAATGACAGGCTTCCCCCGGTACTGCTCTCTGAAGAGTATGAAGACCCGGTTCCACTGCCTTATCCGGTAAATACCAGGGGAGCCGAGGATTCCGCCTTCGTGATGCCGGATGGGAACACACTCTATGTCTGGTTCACGCCCAACAACAAGATGGATGTGATTGAACAGAGCCAGGATAAGGTCACCGGGATCTACAAGTTTGAAAAACAAGGAGAGGGGTGGAGTGCTCCCGAAAGGGTCTGGCTGGTTGAGCCGGGGGAACCGCATTTGGATGGTTGTGGTTTTTTCCAGGGCAACCAGGTCTGGGTTTGCGGCGCGAGGGAAGGGTATTCCGGCCTGCATTGGTTTAAATCTGAGCTCACCAATGGGACCTGGTCTATTGCGGAGCTGGCTGATTTTAATCCAGCCTATGAGGTTGGAGAGCTGTATATCTCCAATGACGGAAATGAACTTTACTTCCATTCTGCCAGGGCAGGGGGAAAGGGCGGACTGGATATCTGGATGTCAGAGAAGGTCAATGGGGAATGGCAGCTTCCGGTTAACCTGAAAAATGTCAACAGCGAATATGACGAAGGCTGGCCGGCATTAAATGTCCAGGAAAACGAATTATGGATCTCCAAGAATTACAGCCTCTGGCGATCGGAAAAAGTAAACGGGATCTGGCAGGTGCCTGTGGAGATGATTTCCACCCTGGCGGGAGAGGCAAGCATCGATCAATTTGGCAATGTTTATTTCACCCATCATTATTTTGAGAATGACCAAATGATCGAGGCGGATATCTACGTCGCCTATAAAAAATAAATTTTTTTTTCAACTATTGCCGTCACATGAACAGCTGATTAAGACCTGATAAATCCAAACTTCACCGGCTGTTATCGCTAACTAGAATTGTCTGATTTTCGGGAAAAAACCCCCGGTTTGTTCCATGTAATCCCGATACTCTTCCCCAAAGTTATCCAGCATCATCTGCTCCTCATCTCCCACTCGTAAAATGTAATGGGGAACGGAAACAGCCAGGAAGGAAAAACCGGCGATCCAGTTATGTAAAAGTAAGGGCTGGGCAATTGCCCAGAGCAGATGGGCGGCATACATGGGGTGGCGGATATAACGGAACACACCATCTGTGACCAGGGTGTGGCTCTCCCTGATACCCAGGGTGGGGGTCCAGTTTCTGCCCAGAGCCCGGTGGGTCAGCCAGAGCAAGACGGCTGCCCCGGCAAATAGAACTGCACCCAGATAGCTCAGCCAATCCGGCAGGCTGTAGTCCGCAAAATCCAGCCAGGGCGAGAAAATAAAAAAGAGCGGAATGACCATTCCCAGGGCGGAGAGGGCTAAAAGAACCAGGTCCACCCGGGTGACCCGATCTTCCACCGTTTTTAGTTTTCGATATCGGGAAGTGGCAGAACTTCTCACTGCGCTGATCAGGACCAATTCAAGAAAATAGACCAATTTAAAGACGGCTGGATTCATGAAGTACTCCCGTGAAAAAACTGTCCGTCCAGAGAATAGACTTCCTGCAAACGGCACTGATCACCCAGAAACCAGCTGACTGCCAGCAAGATATACAAAGTATACGCCCAAACCAACCAGGAGGATAGTTGAGATCAGCGCCATGGATTTCCGGGCTTGCGGACCTAACAGCGAGGCCCTGCCCATCAGGTAAATGATCACCATAGATGAGCTGATCATGGTGGTATAAAAGGCCAATAAGAGGGCGGCAGCCAGGCCGGGACTTTCTGACCAGGCGGCCAAAACCGCCGGCCCCATCACCAGGCTCCAGCCCAGGTAGGGATTGGGATTGAGCAGGTTGACCAGGGCAGCCTGGAAAACAGTTTTAGGCGTGGAACTGGAAGGAAGGGATTCATCGGGCTGGTCAATCCCCTCTGAGCGGAAGGATAAATAGGCCTCCCTGGCGAAAAAAAGCAGCAAAAACCCCCCGGCTAACTGCAGGTAAGCGTGAAAGCTGTCTGGAAGGAAATGGACCAACAGGATGGCGGTCAAGGCAATCGGACCATCGCTGACCAGGGGGGCAAAAGCTGCCGGGAGAGTCCGCCGCCAGCCGTGCTCGGCTACCCTGGAGAGGAAAAAAGCCTGGAGGGGCCCCGGCTGAAGGCTTGCGCTGAGGGCATAACCCGCACCAATTAAAATTGCGCCCAGCATAACATTTTCCGGGAAGAAGCTCTCTGAGGGTGTTTCATCGATAACGAAGTCAGCAAATGTAAATCCCGCCTTGCGGGGCAGCCTGCGGCCAGGAACCCCTGAATTCCCGCTTGCCGGGCTTTAACTTCCCCTGATTCGGCTGGATAATAAAATCCGGTTTGCGTCTGTCCGCACTACCGGCGGGTTATTTCGGTCTCCGCCCCAGGTTTTAACAAGATCACGGCGCTGATGCCCAGGGCAACCAGGATGCCAAAACCACCCAGGATAAACAAGCCGCCGGGGCTGAGGAGATTCGCCAGGGAGATCACCCAGGCCGCCCGGACACTCCCGGTTTCAGCCGCCCGGCCAGAGCTGATCTCCTGGGCTGCCCAATAAAAATAGGCTGTCAGGGCGGCAGCGCTAAAGGTGAGCAGGATAGAGAATAACAGGCCATATCCGAGTTTTGCGGGTTTGGTGGTGATAATAAAATCGGGTCCGAGTTTAACTTTTAAAACCTCCAGGACTGTTTTGGCTTTGGTTTGATCATCAAGGGTCAAATATAAAATCCGCTCGTCCTTGCCGTCCAGGTAGCTGACCTGGAGTCCCTTACTTATCAGCTTAATCCCTGAAATGGCTGCCAGCGGGATGGTGATCATCTCGGTTAATAACTTTTCCGGGATTTTACCTTTCTGTATCGCGGCCCGAACTTGGGTAAAGTCCTGGGATTCGGTCGCTGCCCTGGTGATGTTCTCCGGACCCAGAATGGTGAGGTAAATCCGGGTTCCCCGGGCATACAGCCAGGTATGAAGCTCACTTTTAGGATCAGCTTTGCGGGCCGGTTTGGACGGGGGAGCGGGGGGAATTCCCCGGGGAGGTTTTGTTTCCGGCTGGGGAGGCGTAGCCAGCATTTTATCAAGGGTTTCCCTGGCGAACTGGTTGTCGGGAT
>CAZUMG010000145.1:0-4522 GCA_964621895.1 uncultured Anaerolineales bacterium
TCCCACCACCGGGTTGATCCAGACTATCCCCCCGGCAACCCTGACAGCAATCAGCGCAGCAGCTGAAAAGAGTCAAACACCGGATCCCAACCCCATGGGAATTCCCTGGTCTGCATTAAATGGTTTGAAGCTAGATTTTTGGTATATCTGGGATCTTAATGAACCGGGGATTGGGATGAATGCCATTGTTGACCGCTTTAATCTTGACAACGAGTGGGGAATCACGGTGTCTGCCTTCGACCAGGGTTTAACCCATGATCCCCTGGATTCCATTGATACTGCCTTTCAGGACGGAGTAGTCCCCCAGATAATGATCAGTGATGCTTCCCTTATTTCTGCCTGGTATCAAGCGGGGTTAACGGTTGATTTAACCCCGTTTCTTGAGGATCCAGCCGTCGGGTTATCCCTGATTGAGCAGCATGATTATTATCCGGATATTTTTGAACCATTCATCCTGGATGGTTCCATTCGCCCGGGCATCCCGTTCACCCAATCCATTCAAGTTTTATATTACAACCAATCCTGGGCGGGCGAACTGGGATTAACCCAGGTTCCAGGGACTTCTGCTGAAGTGATCAAACAAGCCTGCCGGGCTTCAGAAGAAATCCATGGCCGAGAAGGATCTCAAAACGATAGTAGCGGGATTATCCTGTATCCCGATGCTGCCAATCTGACCTCCTGGATCTATGCCTACCAGGGTGTGATTCAAGATCCTGCCAACCGCAGATTTATATTTTCTTCCCAGGAAGTCAAAGAAGTTGCCTTTGATTGGCTGCGGCTGGGTCAACAAGATTGCGGCGGGATGATCTCCCAGTTTCCCAATCCAATGGCCAGGGAAATCGAATTTGACCTTTTTAATCAGCGTGGTGCTTTATTGATGATGAATTCAGCCCAGAATTTTGACCAGATAAAGACAGGAGCAAATCTGACCGGGCGGGCTGATCAGTGGATCATGCTGCCTTTTATTGGTCCAGATGGTGAAAAAGCGGCTGCCGCTAAAATCCAATCCGGGGTGATTTTTAAAACCACCCCGGAGGAAGAACTGGCAGCCTGGTTATTCCTCAAGTACCTGACCTCCCCGGAAGTTCAAGCGGAATGGGTGCAGTACAGCGCTGACTACCCCACCAGGAAGGATTCGCTGCGCTTTCTCCGGGATTACCGGACAGCAAATCCTGGCTGGGCTCAGGGTTTAAATTTATTGAAATATTCCCGGGCAGAACCCTTGGATCCTTCCTGGGATCTGGTCCAGCTGGCCCTGGGGGATGCCTTTGAGGCAATATTAACAGGAGAATCCCAGGACCCGGACAGCATATTAGCTGACCTTGATCAGACAGCAGCGGAATTATGGAAATACTCGCGGCAGCAGTGAGCTAACAGCCCGGCGGCCGCTGCCAACCGCATAAATTTTACCCATTAAAATACCCGAGGAAAGCTTAGAAACCAGAGGGGAGGAATGACAAAAAAACCACAGGTAACTATTTTTACGGACGGAGCATGTTCCGGAAACCCCGGCCCTGGTGGATGGGCAGCGCTGCTCACTTTCGGAGGCGTTGAAAAAGAGCTCTCAGGATCAGAAAACTCAACCACCAACAACCGGATGGAAATCACCGCGGCCGTGATGGCTTTTCGAGCTTTAAAGGAATCCTGCCAGGTAGATATTTATACCGATTCGGAATACCTAAAAAAGGGCATCACCTCCTGGATTCTTAACTGGAAAAAACTAGGTTGGAGAAGAGGGTCTCCCGGAAAAACCAAACCCCTGGCCAATGCGGATCTGTGGAAAGAATTGGACCAGGTGATCAGCAACCATCAGGTAAATTGGCATTGGGTGCGGGGGCATACCGGCCATCCCCAGAATGAACGGGTAGATACCCTGGCAAGTGCTGCTATCAAAAAAAATTGATCTCCGGGAAGTTGGCAGGCTGAAATTAGGCCTGCTTGACTACGGTATAATCCATACCATGGACCCCAACGAGCCTCGGATCCAAATTCAAGAAGAACTTTTGCTGGCAAAACAATCCCGAATTGAAGGCAACGAAGGAAGAGCCAGGGTATGCGCCCGCCGGGCAGCAGGCGCTGCTGTCCAGCAGTACCTGAAAACGAAAGGATTAAGTGAAAAAAAGGACAATATCCTCGAATCCCTGATTCTTTTTAAGCGGCTGGTAGATCTGCCGGATCGGGTTGACAGCGCTGTAGATTGGTTAACCAAGCGGGTTAACCAGGACTATATTCTTCCCCCGGAGATTGACTTAATTAAAGAAGCGGGCGTTGTTTTAAAGTATCTCGAGCTGTATGACCTCGAAATCGACCCTGTTCGGAATCCCGATTAAATGATATCGAAACGCTTAATCCTTTTGAAGCTTGTCTGGTTAGCAGGAATACTGCTGCTGACCGGGTGTGGATCTAAACTGCCGGCTGGCATCCCAGCTGCAATCCAGGAAATCCCCCCGCAAATACGCTCGGTAACCCAGACTCCACCTGAGGATAGCGAGGTTTTCCAGGGCCAAGTTACTCCATCACCCGAAGTTGATAATCAACCTCCAGAGATTCTTGTCGATAGGATCCAGTATCAGCTTATTACTGACCTGGATTACCTTAATCAGCAGGTTATTGTTGAAGAAAACATTGTGATTCCGCATCCTGGTACGGAAACTATTGAGGATCTTATCCTGGTAGTGCCGCCAAATGTCTGGATAAATGTGTTCACCATCTTGGACCTGACTTGGGCGGATGGAACTCGAATTGAGAACTATTCCCTGGATGGCGTGTCCTTATCCATCCCACTCGAGCAGCCCTGGCAGCCTGGAGAAATTCGGGAATTAAATATCCATTTTCAGCTGGACCTTCCGGTTCAAAATGCCCGGGAAGGGTATGGCCCTTCCCCCTTCGGGTATACAACCCGCCAAACCAACCTGGTGGATTGGTACCCAATGGTCCCGCCCTACCAGGAAGGTGAGGGTTGGTTGATTCATGATCCCTATCTCTTCGGGGAATACCTGGTATATCCCCTGGCTGATTTCCGGGTAAATCTGGAAGTGGATAACCCCGCCCTGGTTATCGCCGCCAGTTCGCCAGCTGTTTTGGAGGGGAATCGGCGCCAGTACTATCTGGAAAAGGCTCGCAATTTTGTGTTCTCGATCAGCCCGGATTACCAGGTGCTGGAGGAAGAAGTCAATGGGACGATTGTTCTGGGATATATTTTCCCCCTGTATTCAATCCCTGGCGAAGCCGCCTTTAAAGCCACCAAGGAAGCTCTGGTTTTGTATTCTGATTTATATGGTCCCTACAATCAGCCCAGTTTGTCCATGGTGCAGGCAGATTTTAATCACGGCATGGAGTATGAGGGGTTATATTTCCAGAGCGGTGGATTTTTTGACACCTACACAGGATCGGAGCAGAGTTACCTGATCGACATAGCGGTCCATGAAACAGCCCATCAATGGTGGTACGGACAGTTGGCCAACGACCAGGCCCTGGAACCCTGGCTGGATGAAGCCTTCTGTACTTTCAGTGAGCTGGTGTATTATGAACAGCTCTATCCGCAATCAGTGGATTGGTGGTGGGCTACCCGGGTGAATTATTACCAGCCTTCCGGGGTGATTGATCGTTCCATTTACGGTTTTCAGGATTATACCGATCAATATTTAGCCTACCGGGACGCCACCTACCTGCAGGGGGCCAAGTTCCTGGTGCAGCTTCGCGATGCCATGGGGAAGGAATTATTTTATAAATTCCTGCGCGACTATGCTGCCAGATACCAGGGTAAAATCGTTTCCCGGCAGGATTTTTTTAATCTTTTAGATGAGTATGTTATGGGTGACCTGCCCTGGTTGGGGGAGTATTTTAGTAACTAGCTTTCCAGATAGTCTTTCTGGCAGATCCAGGGATTCCTCGCGTGCCTGTCCTGAGCCCTTCGACTCCACTTCATGTCGCTCAGGATAAACTTGTCGAAGGGCTTGGAATGACGAGCGGACCTGCTTTTTTGCCCAGCCAGCTAACGAAACTGAAAGCTTCATCCAGGCACAGTTAAGCTACGATATAGTTAACAAGCTAAATTACTTTGGTCTCCTTGGGGCAGACCCCCACTTCTTCTCCTCCTTAGATAAGCAATCACCTCACCGCGGGCAGCCGGTGAGGTGATTGCAATTAAAAGAACAGAGGCGACGATGGGAATCGAACCCATGATAAAGGTTTTGCAGACCTCTGCCTTACCACTTGGCTACGTCGCCTTGATAGAAATAGGCTGATGGAACCTGGCTGTTGTGTGTCAGCCAGCTGCCACCAGCCATTTTTTATTCAGAGCGGGCGACGGGATTCGAACCCGTGACCTTCTCCTTGGCAAGGAGACGTTCAACCACTAAACTACGCCCGCTTGAGAGTGCCGAGAGCCAGACTCGAACTGGCGACACCTTGATTTTCAGTCAAGTGCTCTACCTACTGAGCTATCTCGGCTTACTGGTATCCCTTGGTAACGCACCGCCAATTTTACTCGCTAGGTATAGGCTTGTCAAGATTTGCCCCC
>CAZUMG010000146.1:0-4491 GCA_964621895.1 uncultured Anaerolineales bacterium
AATTAAAAGAAGATATAAAAGAATTTGAATTAAAAGGTGATAAATAAAAATGGGAATGTTAATAATGGATGAAGTTGTTTGGAAACAAATAGGATATACTTTGGTAGGAATACTCGGTTTCTTAGGAACTGGTATCGTAGAATGGATTAATGCGTTAGGTATCTCACCCTTTTGGATCGTATCCTTAGTGGGTTGCTGGTACATACTCGATGCATTTTTACTGTTCTATATTCATTATATATTCAAACTTCCTCAAACAGAACAGGACAATAACCTTGCCACAGCCACAGAATCCTCGCCACCCTAAAAGCAACAGATCTCCTCCGAGGAGACATGCGAGGAAAGTGCCGTATAAAAACGCATCACAGGAAATTCCAAAGACTAAACAGCAGGCTCGCTCAAGTATCAATGTTTTCATAACCACTCAAATGAGAACTGGGAGCACTTGGTTATGTGATCTCATCTCTGGAATGTTAAATAAGGGTTGGCAATTCTGGTCAAGAGGTCGTGATATTGATGCAGGAATACTTCAAAAGCACGTTAATAATCCTCAAGGAGTGCAGATATTTAAAATGCATTATACTCCTCCTCAAAGAATTTGTGAGTGCATAGAAGAGGGTGATAAGAGAAACTTTGTCATTTCTATCACGCGAGACGTGAGAGACGTATCCATTTCAAAAATACTGTACATGAGATACGATTCTGGAGTGAGAAATCTCATAGAAAACACCAAGATGAATAACACTAGACTTGAATTTGATAGAGAACATTTAAAAGATAAAGAATACATTAATGAGTTCATCAAAAGTCCTCATTACAAACATATCATAGATAATTGGAAGACGTATAATGATGGGTTCGAGCACCCAAACTATTTATTAATAACTTATGAAGAGCTGAATGCTAGACCAGCTCTTACTGTAAAAAAAATTTATGAATTCTTAGGAATACCCACTCCTCACCCACAAGCTATTCGACAGATAGTGGTGCGAAATAATTTTAGACAAAAGACTGGCAGAAAGAAGGGAGATGAAAGAAATTCTGCGTTTAGACGCAAGGGAATTGCTGGAGATTATAAGAACTATCTTACAGAGGAAAACCTAAAAAGAATAGAGGATTTGATTAATGAGTAAAATTGTAGTATCAATTGCCTTGATACATAAGAGATTACCAAATGTAAGCAAGATTATAAGTGGATTTCTCAATGGCGATGTAGTTCCAGATAAGATATATTTCTTCATAAGTGAAGAACCTTTTTTCTTAGACGAAGGAATAAAACCAGAAGAAATACCAAAGATAAAAGATAATAGAGTAGAGTTTGTATATGTACCAAACATCGGACCTATTAGAAAGTGGATGCCAATACTTAAGATGTATTGGGATGAACAAGATACAAAGATAATAACCTTTGACGATGATAGAGAACCACATGTTGATACTGTTTCTACTTTGGTTGCTCAGTCTGATAGGTATCCAGAGTGTGCTATTGGATTTGCTGGTCCTAATTTATCTATAAAAAACCCATTTAGTATAAGTGCTAGAAAAACAAACTTAGGATGGGGAAGGATGAATAAACCAGTTAATGTTAGTTTTCTAAGTTCTGGCGTGGGATGTCTTGTTAAACCTAGATTTTTTAAAGAAGATGTTTTTGAATGGGAACAATATGAAGAAAGATTAGGATTGCGTAAAACTGATGAAGTATACATAGCTTATCATTTAGCTAAGAATGGACATCAGAGAAAAGTTGTTCCAGTATTAATAAGGGTTCAACAAATATTAGAAGATGGTAGGAAAGGAACAGGTAAAATTAAGAGAGCACAATTAGAAGAATGGCATACAATAATAGGTAACTATCATTATGATAACAGCAATAGTTCAAAGTTATAGGAGACAGGATAACATCCCAGTCATAATTGAATGTCTTAGAAAACAAACCATTAAACCAGAAAGAATAATAGTATGGAATGATAATGATGGATCTGGGAGAGATCTTTATAATCTTGGTAAGGATGTTGAAGTCATAAATACTAACTCGAACTACAATGGAAACTACGGAGCTTTCTTAGCGGCTTATTTAGCTGACAGTAAATACATTGCTGTTATAGATGATGATTGTCCTCCAGCTAAAAAATGGTTTGAATTCTGCATTAATAACCAGAAAAATAAAGTGGTGTTTTCTGAGTTTGGTATAATACTAATGAGTAATAAATATAGAGGAAGAAAGGCTGTAGTCACTAAGGTTGGTGCACAAAAAAAATTTAGAAGTGTTGACATGGTAGGTCATACATACTTCTTTCCTAAACAAGCAGTGCTTCCAATGTTCTCAATGAGACCACCAGCATGGCACAATAACTGTGATTTGCACTTTTCTTTCTTAGCTAGACAGTATGGGTGGAGATTATTAATTCCTACAGTTACAGATAAAGATCAATTACCAATATCTAGTGATATAAAACTACCATTTAGTAGTAGAGAAAACTCTATGTTTCATACACCAAATCATATACTAAATAGAAACTCATATGTTGCTTGGGCTATTAAAAACAAGCTAATTGAGAGAAAAGTATGATATTTTTTATCACAGGTATGGGAAAATCTGGTACTAAATTCTTAGCTAATTTATTAAACCAGTGTAAAGATGCTAAAGTTCTGCACGAACCTTTTTTAAATGAAAATGAAATTGTAAACACGTTTTTAAATAAACAAGCATCACTAAACTATATACTTAATAAAAGAAAACCAATAGCACTTAAAAATGCTAGAGGAACAAAAACATATGGAGAAGTAGACAGCTATATAAGATACCATATTCCACTTCTTAAGAAAGTATTTCCAGAAGCTAAATTCTTACACCTCGTAAGAAATGGTAGGGATGTTGTTAGATCACTTTACTTAGGAAGATCTTATACTAGTAGTGATAAAATTGCAGTTAAATTTAATCCAAAGGAAGGGTGGACAAATGAATCAAGGTTTGAGAAAATATGCTGGTACTGGGTTGAATCTAATAAGATAGTACATGAGCATATTGATAAGTTTGTTACTCTAGAAAAGATAGTAAGTGATTGGGATTACTTTAAAGAGAACATATTAGATTATCTTGGATTGGAAATGTCTAGGAAAACTTGGGAAGTAATGAGGAATGTTCGTATAAATAAAAGTAGATCAAAAAGAAAACTAATTAGTAGAAAGTTACTAAAACAACAAGAAAGAATATTTAATAGAGTGTGTAAAAAAACTATGGAGTTATATGGGTATTAATCTTAATTTAGGATGTGGAAATAAAAGAATTAAGGGTTGTATTAATGTAGATTGCCGTGAAGAATGTAATCCAGATTTAGTATGTGATGTAATGAATCTTCCTTATAAAGCTAATTCTATTGATGTAATTTATGCATTAGATGTTCTAGAACATATACCAAGAAGTCTTGTTTTATCAACTCTAAAGTCTTGGAGTAATATTTTAAAGATAGGTGGTTTTTTAATAGTTAGATTACCTAATATTAAAAGTATATCACAGAAGTATCTCAGTGGAAAAATTGATGGTAATGAATTTTCTAGGTTAATATATGGTGGGCAAGAAAAGAACGATCCAGCAAATTTCCATAAATCTGGATTTGATAAAAGAACATTAACAGTGTTGTTAAAACGTATGAAATTTAAAAAAGTAATAGGTATAATAAAAATACCCTGTAATACTAATAATATGCTATTAAAATTTGAAAAGTGTTAAAGAAATGATATTTGGATACTATGGTAATTTTAGCAAATTTTGGAGCACAGAGGGTTACATAGCTGATGCTTTAGAAAGAGCTGATCATACTGTCATAAGAATAAATAGAAATGATACAACTCTCGTTGATTGTGATTATGTTCTATTTGCTAAATTACACAAAGGAGATATTATTCTTAAAGCAAAAGAACAAGGAATACCAACTATTTGCTGGGTGTTTGATCTATACAGGGGTTATAGAAGTAGTAATGTTCCACATTTTAAAGCAGATATAGTCATAACTACTGATGGTGATGATGGATACCATACAATAAGGCAAGGTGTTCATAAGCCAGAAAAGATAATGATTCAAGGAAAGAAAATTTATGATGTCGTATTTGTAGGAATGTTACGTAATCATAAAATAAGAAGAGAAATGGTTAATCGAGTAAGACCAAAACTCGTTAGAAATACTAGAGGTCTTGATTTGAACAGACTTCTTGGACAAACAAAAATTGTTTTAGGTGATTCATTTCCAGCATCTAATTACTGGAGTAATAGAGTATACGAAATAACTGGTAGGGGAGGATTCTTAATTCATCCTAAAGTTGAGGGATTACCTAACTATATACCACAATTCGAATATGGTAAAGAAAGAGAAATGATAAAATATTATTTAAAGCACGATAAACTTAGAGAAGAATTACGTAAAGTGCAATTTGAAAAATGCCCTACTTATGATGATAGGGTACAAGAACTATTTAAGCTTCTTAAGGAAATAT
>CAZUMG010000147.1:0-4446 GCA_964621895.1 uncultured Anaerolineales bacterium
TCCTGTCCAGGGGTTCCCAGGATTAAATCGTTAGCGTCTGTCCCATTCTCACCAGCACCATAATCAACCACATTGGAGAGGCCCATGCCAGCACATTGAGGCGGTTTAAGCTCATTAGCTCCTAAACCAAAACTGTCTTTATCAGCCCGGGTGGGTGGAACTGTATTGGAGGCTGTCAAGGCGCTAAAAACGTTAAATAACACCAGGACGGCAAAGGCAGCTGTCACGATCAGCAGAGCGGTTTTCCAGGGTTTTTTCATATTTTCAGCTCATTTCTTTGATTTTGGGGTTTTCTTTTTAGCCGGCTTTTTTAGCAAAGGAATCAGATCCCCTGCCTGGACAGGTTTCCCCAGGAAAAATCCCTGTGCCAGGTCAATATCATGCTCCATAACATAATCCAGCTGCACCTGGGATTCTACCCCCTGGGCAACAACCTCAATTTGAAGACTTTTCGCCATGCTGGCTACCGCGATCAGTAACCGCTGGTTTTTCTCATTTTCCGAGATTCCCTGCAGCACTGTCCGGTCAATTTTAAGGGTTTTAATGGGAAGTCTCAGGATCTGGTTAATTTGATTGGCGGAATCGGAGGCAAAATTATCGATGGCTATACGAATACCCAGGGCAGAAATCTGGGTCAGGTGCTCCAGGGCAGCTTCACTATGGAATACCTGGTTGGAACGGTTGATTTCAATCTGCAGGGTTTTCGGATCACAAAGCTCTTCAGCCACCATGTCTGAAAGCCTGGAAACAAAAGCGCTGTCCAGGATGGTGTCAGGAGCCAGGTTAATTGAAACCGGCAGAACCGCCAATCCCTGGCCGGTCCATTCGTGGAGCTGCTGGCATACTTTCCGGGAGACCCATCGATCGATATCCGGGAGAAGCTGGCATTCTTCAGCATGCGAGATAAAGTCCGCCGGGTAAAGAATGCCGTAATCGGGATGATTCCAGCGGATAAAAGCCTCAAATGCAGCTAGGGTGTTTTCTTTTACCCGGAAAACCGGCTGGTAGGATAATTCCAGCTGATCCGCTTCCAGGGCGGATAACAGCGATCTTTTGAATTTAGTGATATTGGGGAACAGGGTTTGTTCTTTGAATATATCAAGGGTGTACTGATACACCGTTTGCTCATCCTGAACCGAGTAGCGGTGAAAGCTGCCCCTGGCTTCGTGTAAAATCATTGCTCCATAACGTTCCGCCATTTTGGTCAGGTCAGAAAAAGAGACCACTTCGACAACCTGTTCTGCCTGGAAAACCGGGGAGCCCGCCTGCACATCCACCAGCATGGGGTAATATTGAATCTGGATTCGGGAGATATCTGATTTTTTCCAATCTTGATAGAGAGACCAGGCCGGCAGTACTGCCGCAGCCAGACAAAAACCCAGGGCAATCAGCGCAATTCTGCGGGCTAGCAGAATATTGATCTCCTGGCCAAACAGTCTCATGGTATTGCTGACAACCCGGAGGTTTTCCAGGGACCCTTCTTGATCTAAAGCCAGGCCCTCCAGCCCTTCGGGTAAACGGACGATGGTTGAGTCAATTAGAAATTCAATCCTTGGCAAGTAGGTGGTGTCCAGCGGCTGTTTTTCAATGCTGCCTGACAGGGTAATTTCAGGCAGGATCAGCAAACTGTACCCGCGGTTTTTTGTCTCTGTCTTTTCTTCTTTTTCCTGGATGATCGCCTGGGCTTGACAGAGATCAAAATCCATCTGGGCATCAAAGGCAGACCCTTGAAACTCAGTCTCGGGAATTAATTGAAATGACCTTTTCCACCCGTCAACATCGCTGACCTGGACATTAATCAGGTAGGTTCCCTGCAGCCTGGTTTGCTCAAGGGCCTTCATTCTGGGGGCAGCAAATTGGTAGCTGAAATTCATGGTCATATCACAGGTCAACAGCAAATAAACAGGCTCGCCGGTAACAATGATATCGCTGTCATAGATATTGGCACGATCTCTGGCGGAATATTCGAAGGTCCCCTGATGGACATAGCTTAGATCATCAGCAATCAGCCTGGTGACTGGCTTGAAGAAGGCAATCCCTCCAAAAATCAGCGCTGCGAGAGCCAGCAACCCAATGAATAAGAGCAGCTCCTGGCGGGTATCCCCGGATGATACTTTCGTTTGATTATCCATGTTCTTTCCAGTTTTTCGTACTTTACTCTTTTTTGAATCGTTTTTCTGAAACCAGAATAATGAAAAAATAACCCCAAAAATGATCAGCCCAAAAACAGTAAAATAGAGCGGTTCTCTGAGAGTCCTGATGAACGACCCTCCCCCCGGAAGGACAAACCAATATCGGCCTATAATGTTTTCGTCCTTGGGATGGAATGAATCCAGCCAGGTATTGTTATCCCCTTTCAGTATAAACCCATCTGGAGTTTGGTCAACAATGCGGTGAAAGACATAGCCGATCTGGGGATGCTGATAAACTACCAGCTGATCCAGGCTGTACTGGGCGGCTTTCCGGGCAAAAACCAGGTCTCCTTCGCTGTAGATCGGTTCCATGCTGTTTCCGGTGATGATCACGTAGGCCGTCGTTCCTCCCAGTTGCACGGGAGCAAACAATAGCCAGAGAACGGCAATGAGGCCGAGAATAATGAGGATGGTGCGGAAATACTGCCTGAAATAACCGGTCATAGCTTTATTTTGGAAAGAGGGGCGAGGTATAAAAGTTTACCACGCCCCTCTTTGAGAGTCTTTGATTTCAGATCTAATAAATCAGGATGCTTTTCCGTTCTTACTGAACCGAGGAGACATGCAATTCGGTTGCGGCGGCAACACTGATCGTGGAACCGCTAAGACTGCAGGAGAAGTTAGTTGGACCACCGGTGCATTGAGTCCAGTAAGTGTTTGTCCCATTCCCGACTCCAGCGTATACATCAGAGGCATTGGCACTCAGAGTAAACGCAACACTGGCAAACTGGGTTGGATCAGAATTGTCCAGGGTATATACAACATTAGTGACGGTATAGCCCGAGATTGCACCTTGGCCTTCACCAGCAACCCCAGCAGGGACTGTATTGGCTGCGGCAAACCCATAGGTCGCGGCGCTCATGACCACCGCTAAAACCAGCAGGGCCAGGATCTTGAATTTTTTGTTGATAAGCTTGTTCATAATATTCCTCCATAAAATAACTTGTTCGATTAGATTTTTTTTTCTTACGCCCTCAGTGTAGCATCCCACATTTTTGGGTCAACCCCCCTAACTTTGCGTTCTTGTTAGGTTTGACCCTTCCGCACTCAGTCATGAAAAACGTCCCCTGCTTTTTATAAGAAACCTGCTAACAAGTTTGTTAGTTCATTGCGATTTCAACACAAGTTCCTGTCATTCCGGCAATTCTTTTCATCCTAAAATAAGCCAAATCTAATAAAAATACCCTCAGATGAGGGCATTTTTGCAAATATTAAATCCTGGTTAGACTTACGGTTTAGGAGTCCAGGTCGGCTGGCAGGGCCATTCGGGATCTTCAAACGGGCAGGCTGGAGTCCAGGTGGGAATCGGTGTGGGTGTTTTGGTAACCAGGGGAGTACTGGTTTTGGTCGGGAGCGGGGTTCTGGTTGAAGTCGGCAGCGGGGTTCGGCTGGGAAGAGGCGTCCTTGTTTTGGTCGGCGGGATGGGTGTGTTGGTCGGCCAGGAGGTATAGGACGGGACAGGTGTCTTTGAAGGTGTCGGTGTCTTCGAAGGCGTCAGTGTTTTGGATGGGGTCAGGGTCCGGGTAGGAGTGCGTGACGGCGTTGGCGTGCGGGATGGTGTCCGTGTGCTGGACGGCAAAGGGGTACTTGTCGGTGGCGGTGGTGGGGACGCCGTGGAGGTCCTTGTGGGAGTCGGGGTAAGTGTAAAGGTTCCCGGTACCCGGAAGACAGCATTGCGGGTTAAACTGCAGCCGTTAGCAAACTGGGCAACCACTCCAAAATCCGAATTCAGAACTCCAGTTAATGGGCCACTCCCACCCCACCCATTATCAAAATCGATATCCCAGCGGTAGTTCGTACCAGCAATAAAAGGAAGCGTGCCAGACCAGATCGAGGATGAGGAGTAGTCCCGAGAGCCTCCATTCCCATGCCCCGGGAAAAAACCTCCCGCCCATTTAAAGTAATCCATATTGAGGTTGTTGTAGCCATTGGCAGCACCCAGCTGCTCGGCATAATCCCAGACCAATTCAAGGGAGATCAGTTCTGTGTCAACCACATCCCTGTTCCTAAATGTTGCCCGTAACATTTCTCCATTCCGGAAAGTAAAGGCAGTCAAGGTGTATTGATTACAGTCTGGAAGCGGGGTGACCGTTGGGGTGGGTGTGCTGGTTGGGGTGTCCGTAATAGTCGGTGTGGCCGTGGGGGTTGAGGTAGGCAGGTTGACGGTGACGCCTTTGTGGCAACTGTCATCAAACACCAGGTCGACGGTTTGATTTCCTTCCAGAGCGATGTATTGGGGCATAAACAGTGCCAC
>CAZUMG010000148.1:0-4365 GCA_964621895.1 uncultured Anaerolineales bacterium
AAACCAAAAAACCGGGATGATGCCCAAAGAATTTTAGAACAATTAAGGGGAAAAACCCACCAGGTCCTTTCCGGGATCTCAATACTCCAGCTTTCTACAAACAAAGTTACCTCCAAATTGGTTCGAACCGTCGTTGAGATGAGAAAGTATTCCGACAATGAGGTTCAGGAATATATAGAGAGTGGAGACCCATTTGATAAGGCGGGTGCTTATGCCATCCAAAACAAATCCTTCCATCCTGTTTTAGACTATACTGATTGTTATGCAAATGTGATGGGTTTACCCTTATGTCATCTGGCGGTATTATTGAAAGGAATTGGAGTAAGGGGAAATAGATCGGTAGCTGAACGCTGCCAAAAATCAATCCAATATCAATGCCCTGTGTACGAGGGAATTTTATTGTCAGTTTATGGGCAGCTCACAGAGAGTTAGCAATTATGAAAAGAAAAGTATTGGTTTTTTTAGCGCTGATTATAATGGCAGGATGCAACAAATCAAACCCGGATGGGACGCTTGCATCCAGTGAAAGCCCCACACCGGGTCTGGCAGCTCCTGTTATTCAAACTACCCAGGTGCCTGATGTTGAAGTAGCCGCGGTCGCTTTCCTTGAAAACTGGAAAACAAGTGATTTTCCAGCCATGTACAAACTGATTACTCCTGAAAGCCAGGGTTTGATCAGTGAAGAAGAATTTTCCAAACTCTATCACGATGTGGCTGTTGAACTTGCCCTGGAGTCTCTCGATTATACGGTCCTTTCCTCCTTTATTGACCCAAATCAAGCCCAGGTTGCAGTAACTATCAACTATAACAGCTACCTGATAAAGGGATTATCACGCGAGATTATCTTTCTGTTAAATCTTACCGATGGTGTCTGGAATATTGAGTGGTCCAGAGGGTTGATTTTCCCCGAGATGGAAGGGGGTAACCAGCTGAAGTTAACCCGTCTGGTACCTTCGAGGGGAAACATTTATGACCGGAATGGAAGTGTTATTGCTGCCTATGCCGAAGCTGTTTCCCTTGGTATAACGCCGTCCCAGATCAACCCTAAAAAAGAAGATAAATTATTAAATGAACTTGGTCGAGATCTGGATGTTCCTCCGGAAGTGATTTTTGCAATGTATAAGGATTATCCTCCTGATGTCGATTGGTATCTGCCCCTCGGGTCTTTAGCTTTGGATGATATTGAAGGCCGTTTGGGAATTCTTGAATCATATACAACCACAGGATTATTAATGCGTAATTTTGACGGCCGCTACTATTTTAATGGGGGGATCGCTCCCCAGGCGGTAGGATATGTTCGCTGGATCCAGGAAGCAGAAAGCGATGCTTATCGCATTCTGGGTTATTCAATTGGTGAAAAGGTGGGAGGGCAAGGATTGGAAAGCTGGGGAGAATCCTATTTAACCGGAGAACGAGGGGGGATTCTCGATTTGGTAAACAGCGAAGGTGAAACAATCTCTCAGTTGGTGCGGCAAGAACCCGCTCCTGCATCAGAAATATATACGACAGTTGATAAGGATTTTCAGCTGGATGTCCAAAAAGCCCTCTACGGATATAACGGAGCCATCGTGGTCATGGAACTGGATACCGGCCGCATCCTGGCGATGGCATCCAATCCCCAGTTTGATCCCAACGCCTTTAATTCAGATTATTACAACTCATCTTTCCTGCTGCAGGAATATTATAAAACTGATCGAAAATCGCCTTTCCTGAACCGGGCGACCCAGGGTTTGTATCCCCTGGGGTCCGTGTTTAAACTTATCACCTTGGCTGCTGCGCTCGAAACAGGAGAATTTCAAGCAGGAGATATCTATGATTGTGGATATCACTTTGATGAATTGCCGGGGGTAACGCTTAACGACTGGACTTATGATCATTTTTTGAAAGATGATAAAACCCAACCCAGCGGAGTTTTAACCCTTTCAGAAGGGCTGATGAGATCCTGCAATCCCTATTTCTGGCATATCGGTTTGGAACTATACAGGAACGGCTACCAGGATGCAATTGCTGAGATGGCAAAAGGGTTTGGGTTGGGACAACTGACCGGCATCGGGACCATGGAAGAGGAACCCGGTAATATCCCGCTTCCCGGATCAGAACTGGATGCTACAAATTTGGCCATCGGGCAGGGTGATACTCAGGTGACACCGCTCCAGGTTGCTCGCTTTGTGGCTGCTCTTGGCAATGGCGGTACCCTCTATCGTCCCCAATTTGTGGAAAGCATCCGGACCGCGAGTGGGGAAGAGATCTTTTCATTTAAACCCGAGGAAGTTGGAAAACTCCCGATCAGCACAAAAAATCTGAATATCATCACCAATGCGATGATCCAGGTAGTTGAGAATCCCCGGGGGACTGCACAATTCCGGATCCGGGGATTACAAATTCCTGTTGCCGGGAAAACCGGAACAGCAGAATCGGGATCTGGTGAATCTCATGCCTGGTTTGCCGGATACACCAATAACCAGAATGAAAACAAGCCGGATATCGCTATTGCGGTTATTGCTGAAAATGCTGGTGAAGGTTCAGACGTTGCCGCCCCGATTTTCCGACGTGTAGTGGAACTCTACTTCAATCAAGTTCTGCGTTATTATCCCTGGGAATCTGAAATTGGTGTTTGGTATGTTCCAGATGAAAAGGAAGGACAATAAGGTGACCGAGGAGACTGAGTGACTGAGGACATTCGCGGGAGGGTGATTCAAGCCCAATCCGGCTTTTTTACTGTGGAAACCGGGCAGGGTGAACTGGTTTGCCAAATCCGGGGACGATTGAAGAAAGGTCGCAAGCTGGGTGATATTGTCGCCATCGGTGATTGGGTTCAGGTCACAGAACAAGAACAAGGCACGGGAATGATTGAAGAAGTAGAACCTCGCCGGTCCATGGTTTACCGCTTGGCGCCCACGCCAAGAGGGGAATACCAACAGGTCATCATTGCCAATCCCGATCAGGCGGTCTTTGTTTTTTCTATCATCGATCCAGCTCCCCGACTTGGGATGCTGGATCGATTTCTGGTCATTGTGGAGAAAGAAAACATTGAAGCCCTAATTGTGGTCAACAAAATTGACTTGACTGGTTTGCAGGCAGCTCAAGAAATTTTTTCCCATTATCAGCAAATCGGTTATCAGGTTTTTTATACCTCCGTATTAAAAAATCGCGGTATTAAAGCTTTAAAGAAAAAACTGGTTGGGAAAACCAGTCTCTTTGCCGGTCCCTCAGGTTCAGGAAAAACCAGTATCTTAAACACGATCCAACCTGGTCTCGGACTTGAGGTCAAGAAGATCAGTGAATCAACCAAAAAAGGAACCCATACTACAGTATCCCGAAAATTAGTTCCCTTGAGCGAGGGGGGATATATAGCTGATACGCCGGGATTAAAAGCATTGGATCTCTGGGATATTACCCCTGAGGAAGTTGATGGGTACTTCCGTGAAATCAGCAAGGTGCTGGAGAACTGCCGTTTTAGCGATTGCACCCATACACACGAACCTGGCTGTGCCGTGATCGAAGCGGTTAAAAATAAGCAGATCCATCCAGAACGATACAGATCTTACTTAAGAATGAGAGAAGTTGAAGAAGATAAAATTCCATGGTTCTAAAGAACCCATTATTTTTTAGTGTTGTTTTAGTCCTTGCCCTGACTCTATCTGCCTGTGCCACCCTGGGAGAGCATACCTTCCTGGTTTCAGATGGTGAGGATCTGCAGCCCATACTTACTCAGCCCTCCCCGCCTATTCCGGAAAAAATCCTTTCAATTTGTCTGGGAGAGGAACCAAGTTCCCTTTTTCTTTACGGGGATTTATCTACTTCTGCGGAGATTATCCGCCAGGCCATTTATGACAGCCCGGTAGATCAGGTTAATTTCCAGAATTTTTCAGATTTACTGGAGACAATCCCTTCCCAAGAAAATGGTTTGGTTACCCTTGTGCCAAGGGAGGTATTTCCAGGAGAAAAGATTGTTGACACGCGTGGAAATTTAACCATCCTGGCCAGTGGGGTGGAATTTCGATCGTCGGGTTGTTTTAGCTCAGGATGCAGTGAAATCTTTGACAGCCAAACGTCGGTAACCCTTGACCAGGTTGAGATAACTTTCCCCATTAAGACGGGGTTGTCCTGGTCCGACGGCATCTCCCTGGATGCCAATGATTCCCAATTTTCATACCAGGTAGCTTCTCAGATTTATGGATCAACAGGTCCAGCAAAGCTCCGCTTTACAGCCAGCTACCAGGCAGTCAGTGACCGGGAAATTCTCTGGAGAGGTGTACCGGGATATCAAGGTATCATCGCTTACCCAGATTATTTTTTCTCTCCTCTACCAGAACATCTCTGGTTTAAATTAACAAGAGAAGAGCTGTTAACATCACCACAGAC
>CAZUMG010000149.1:0-4357 GCA_964621895.1 uncultured Anaerolineales bacterium
CGTTGTGGTCAATACCGCGATGGAAGCTGAACGCGAGCAGCACCTTGGTGTGGGACCCTACGAACGGTCAGTAAAACGCCGAGGTCACGCGAACGGCTTCAAACCCAAGACAGTCACCACCCGGATGGCACCAATCACTTTTGATGTGACCCAGGTGCGCGAAGGAGGTTTCTATCCCCAGACGCTGGAGAAAGGCCTCCGCAGTGAACGGGCTTTGATGCTGGCTCTGGCAGAGATGTATGTTCAGGGTGTTTCCACCCGCAAAGTCGCGGCCATCACAGAGCGGTTATGCGGCAAAGAAATCTCAGCTACTCAGGTCAGTCGTGCAGCTGCTTTGCTTGATGAAGTCCTGGAAGCCTGGCGCACCCGACCTCTGGGTCCAATCCTTTACCTATACCTGGATGCACGCTATGAGAAAGTACGGGTAGATGGCCAGATCCGGGATGCGGCGGTTTTGATAGCCAGCGGGGTGAATCCTGAGGGTAAACGCCTGATCCTGGGCGTTTCAGTCTCCCTTGGCGAGCAAGAGCTGCACTGGCGAGATTTCTTGCAGAGCCTGGTAGAACGGGGCTTGAAAGATGTGCAGTTGATTATCAGTGACGCCCATATGGGACTTCAGGCTGCCCGCAAAGCGGTCTTCAGTGGCATTCCCTGGCAGCGCTGCCAGTTTCATTTGCAGCAGAATGCCAGCCAGTATGTGCCTCGTCAAAGTATGAAGCGGGAAGTGGCCGCCGATATCCGGGCCATTTTCAACGCACCAGACCGGGAACAAGCTGAAGGTCAGCTGCACAGAACTGTTGAGAAGTATGCCAAACGTGCTTCAAGATTGGCTGATTGGATGGAAGGCAATATTCCGGAAGGATTGACAATATTTGCTTTCCCTGAAGATCACTGTCGTCGGATTCGTACTGTCAACAGCCTGGAACGAGTCAGTCAAGAAATTCGTAGGCGTACCAAAGTGGCCAGGATATTTCCAAACGAGGCCTCGTGTTTGAGATTAGTGAGTGCTGTGCTGATGGAGATCAGCGAAACCTGGGAGACTGGCAGAATTTATTTATCATTATTAAGGTACTGAACTTCAACTGCAATGGATCACCTGGTTACTTTTACAGAAAAGATGTTGCACAATCAAGTAAACGCGCAAAGTTGCGCATTATCTGCTTATCTGACTATATCTTTTATATAGGAACTCGACGAATTTCAGACCTAAAATACCCTTCCTGGTGCAATACGGGTGTAACTGGAGCAAGAATCAGGCAGACTTTAGGACTGAATCTCTTCCCGCGGGATTCCATGCCAGTTCGTAATATTTGACACTCCAGACATATTACTGTTCCTAATCAATTCAAGATCACATCTTTAATGATGATCAAAGCAGCCACTCCCAATAGAACCCAGCCAAAAACCAGCTTGATGGAGTGAGATTTCAGCCGCCCAGCCATCAGCCGTGATCCCAGTTGACTGCCGAGTAATACAGCCAGTACCGTGAGCACCCAGATGACCCATTGGGGTTGAGCAGCGGTTGCCAGATGGGAAACAAAACTGGAGAGGCCGGATGCGGTGACCACGAAAGAAGACGTGGCAGCGGCCGCCTTCGCTTCTAACCCGGCTATGTATAGCAGCGGGACAACAAAGGACCCGCCTCCCCTGCCGATCAGCCCGGCAATCGTACCGAGCCCGCTCCCTGCTGATAACCCTAAAACGACGCGTCCCCGAGGGGACAACTCCCACTGTTTGGGTTTCCAGCCGGAAAGCATTAATACTGCCGCTGCTGCTGTAAATAACGCGAAAAAAACCAACAGTGGTTTGACTGGAAGCTGTACGTTCAACCAAACTCCAAGGGGAGCAAAGAGGATCATCGCCACGGCAAAGGGGACAGCAACTCTCCAGTTAATCAGCTTCTTTCGCCCATAGGTGATGGCCGCCGATCCGCTGTTAATTATATTAAGCAGCATTCCCAATGGAATGGCTTCGGTTTTAAAGTCCATGCCCATCCAATAAAGAATGGGGATGTACAATTGTGAACCGCCCATACCCAGCATGGAAAAGACAAAGGCAATCAAGAAGAAGAGGGGGGGAGCCAGGTAAAAAGGATTCATGTGTTTATCTCTTTTTGCTTCTAAATCTACCTTGAAAGGCGAGATTTGTGCACTTCAATGGTAGATTGTACTTAATGGCTGAGTTTGTACACCTTGCCGGGTTTTAGTTCAGCAGTCAATTCAGCGTAATGAGCGTCCAGAATGCGGACTTTTTCCAATCCTTGCAGTTGTAAATATACCCAGGCCACCACAGCACGCGTGGTAGAGGAGCAGAACGCAGCTACCAGACGGTCTTTGGGAATTTCCTGCCAGCGATCTGGTAGTTCGTGGATCGGGATGTGGAGGGCAAAAGGCAGTGCTAAAAATCCGATCTCTTCCGGAGAACGTAGATCCAGCAGAACTGCATTCTCGGTTTGGTACCGCTCAAAGAACTGGGCGGGAGTCACTTTGTGCTGCGCTGTTCCCCAAAAACTCAAATCCAGGGTCTTTAGCCATTGATCAAAATCAATTTGGGACATCTTATTCTCCTGATAGTGCTAAGTTTTTTCAAGATGGTGGGTCGATTCTTCGCAGGCCTATCCTTCCCCAGCACAGGGAATGCACAGCACCTTCCCATTCTGCAGGCGGGTGTTGCGCTCCACGACCATCTCTCCGCAGCCTTCGCAAATAACAGATTCGAAAGTGTGCGGAGCGGATTCCCAGGTGTTGTCGAAGACCTCGCTGATTTGATACAGATTCTCTGCTGGCATGTTCATCACCCGGTCGACCAGGGGCTGTGCGATTTCGTCCGGGATCATCGTGGGAGGTACACCTGCTTTTCGCTGTTTAATAAACTCAGTTTCCTTTGTTGCGGCCATTACTTCTGCCCGAGGAACAATGCGGACAGCTTTGTTTTGCTTGCGGTCTATCAAGGTGAGTCCCCATTTTCCATAATGCAGTTTCTGGATGTTGCCTTTACCAAAAGTGCAGCCGGTTGCAACTTGAACGCCATCGGCAAAACATGTTGCGCAGTGATCCGAATCCAGTTCCACCAGAGCAATTAATTCGCCTGCTCCTGCCCTTTTTTCAACGCCTAAAGCTTCCATTGCTGCCAGACTGAGACGCAGCCCCATTGGCATGGCTGGACATTTGTGTCCATGAAACCAGAGTCCTTTATCCAATAATATTTGCTTGTCCATATTTCTCCTTATGTGTTCTATTGTGATTATTTAGTGTGATTGATAATATTTTCCCGGATCCTGTTCCCCATCGATGTCAATTCATGATAAAAGGAATATGTCTTCTGCCTTTGGGAAAAACCTGAAAACGTTAATCCTTTTCAGCTAAAATACCTCCACTGGAACCAGATGACCACATTGACCAGCTCGATCATCAACGTGCAGGAGCAGACCTCAAGCAGAAATCCGGCCGCGGCAGCGGCGGGATAGGAGATGAATTTGGGCATCCTGTCCCCAGGATCTTGATCTCTAACATTTATCTCTCCTTAACTCACTGCTACCTTAGGGTTGTTTGGCAGTTGGGACATTCACATTGGGCCAGCTTCACTGTTTCTGATAACTCAGGGAGACTGTCTTCAGAAATGTTCAGGATTTCCGCTGTCGAGCGGATCAGACCGAATAATTTCTTATCTACAACCCGGTAATAGATGTATTTTCCACCTCGCCGGGTTTCCAGGATGCCGTTGTCCCGCAGCACCATTAGGTGCTGGGAGATATATGCCTGACGCTTCTTCAATCTTGCCTCCAGGTGGCAGACACAGGCTTCACCGTATCCGATGCTGAACAGGATCTGGATTCTGATCGGGGACCCCAGCACCTTCAGGTAATCCGCGAGTATTTTCTCTGGGCTTTTGGTTTTTACATTCATAATATTGAATATATTACTCCGGGTAGAGGCAGCCGTCAAGGGATATTTTCTGCCATAAAAAATCTGCTTATGGGCAGCTGATCAAACCTTCTGCCCGGAAGCAGCCACTGCAGGTCGGGTGTTCAAATCCCTGGAAGTCCTGGCGGATATCTTATGAGGATGGAAAAAAACTAACCGTGAAGAAGAAAGCAACAAATTCCTTAAAAAATGAGGGATTATTCTCTGCGAGCGTGGAGGGATCCGAACCGAATAAGTTCCGTTTAGCATTCTTATCTAAAGTATTAATAATCAGATGTGAAATAAATGAACCTCATACGTCATTCAAAAATGTATAAGGATTTTTGAATCGAGACGCCAGTCCAGTAAATAAAATAGATCTATCCTGGTGCAATCGTGGTGCAATAAGGGTGGAAAGGATAGAATCTATGCTCATTGGGGACAAATTAGTGGCA
>CAZUMG010000150.1:0-4350 GCA_964621895.1 uncultured Anaerolineales bacterium
CCAGGTGGTGAGAATATTGACGGCATGTGGTTTTCTGTACTGGTTGTCAGGGTTGTTCCACACCCTGCGCCAGGCTCAGATGAAATTAGTCATGCCGCAGGCGACTGCTGGATAGGTGCACGCGGTTATCAAAAACCTGACAAAACACAGCAACGAGCAAGGGCATTTTTGGGCACGGTGCGCAATTCTAAAGCAGAGTCTGTTGACGAGATTTATGTCGTCGATATTCCGGAAGAAATAAACCGCCCAGGCAATGAGGGACCTCTTGAAGGAACCACCACATCGTTTCCAATGCCGCCAAAAGGAACAGTGCAGCGTCGCTTAACTTTTACAGCGGAAACAAAATATCCAAGCTGTTTGGGTACTTTGCGCTGTTCCCAAGACGGAAATCACATCGCGTATCGCAAAAGAGACAAAAATGGAATTGCTCAGGTATTTTTTATTTCGCCACTGGGAGGAGAATCGGTGCAGGTAACACATCATGAATCGAATGTTCAGAGTGACGTTCGCTGGAGTCCGGATGGAAAATTTATCTATTATGTTTGGGATAACAGCATCATAAAATGCTGTGCCAAGCCAGGGCCTGAATTTGGAAATTTCACAAGGATGACCGCCAAAAGCGAGAAACCTCTGATAAACTTGGTGCTGTCCCATAGTGGAAAAATAATCGCGTTTAACCGCGAGATACAATCACAAGATGGTAAAGAAATTGTCAGACAAATTTACAAATTGTCAGTTAGCTAGCCCAACTTCGACACTTAACTGAACTAAGTTGTTTATTTACAATTAAAATTCCTTCAAGTTTTCACTACATTTTGCCGTTCTCGGCGAGTCTTGATGGTATTTGCAAGTTTAAGTACTGTAAGATTATTTTCTGATGTAGATCAGGTTTTGAAACGCAGTTAAGTTTTATCTCGACTCCTTTTTGCGTTGGTAAAATAACTTCTGTGAGTTTTATATGCTTTAATTCGTCGACTATTTTTCGTGGTTCATTTCCGAGTCCTGCTTGTTTGCACATTTGTGCGAGGCATTTCCAAAGCACAAATGCGAGAAAACAGACAAAGATATGACCCTGAACACGTTCTTTGTTATGATGCCAGATTGGCCGAAGCTTCAGATCACTTTTATGAATTCGAAAAGCCTCTTCAGCATCTGTCAGATGGATGTAGGCGCGCCACAACTCTTCAGCAGACCAGTCTGTGATATTGGATCGCAACAAATAATAGCCGTGGCTGAGAGTAATCCAATCTTCGACCTCTTTGCGATGACGCCAGGAGATGGCGATTTTGTCATTACCCTGCTTTTGAACGTTGATGTCAAAGAGCCTGGCTGCCCTTGTATTGCGTTGCAGGAGTCGGCCTATTCGTCTTTCAGCGATGCGGGTATCTTTGACACGACCCTTGTCGCACGCTTGTTTGATTTTCAAAAGACCCTCTTCGATGTTCTTTTTAAAACGTTCAAAGATAGCCTTATCTTTTTCTTTGCGAGCGGCGCTACGGCATAAAACAAACGTCTCTTCTCCATCGGTAGAAGGGCAATAACGTACATCAACGCCTTCATGGATAGTGCACCACTCTTTGCTGAGAAGCTGTTTTTCAAAGTTCTTTAACATACTTTTAGGTGTTCCGATGATGTAGCGTCTGGAACTCTGCTGTAAAAAGCGGATGTTTTTTTCGCTGATCATACCCCGATCCATAACCCAAATACGATCGGCGGCGCCATATTTGTTTTCGATTTTTGTCACCATCTCTTCAACCGTGGTGCTGTCATGACGGTTGCCGTCAAAAATTTCGTAAGCCAGTGGAATCCCTTCTTTGGTCACCACCAGAGCGATTAACACTTGTTTGCAATCCGGACGCTTGTCTCGCGAATACCCTCTTTGAGCTTGATCGTTGATCTTGCATTCTCCTTCAAAGTAGGTTGAGGTGATGTCGTAGAGCAACAGATCATAGTGAATTTGAAAAAGATCGCCAAATCGTTCCTTCAGAAGTGTTTCAAGTTTTTCTTTGTGAGGCAAGAGTTTATCCAGAGCCCGGTATAAGCGGTTGTCATATATTTTCTCAGTCGGGATCCCATTTAAAAAAGGCAGAGCGCTATGGCCGTAAAAATGCTCGGCAATATAAAGTTCACTTTTTGGATCGCAGAATCTGGCAACAATAAGAACAATAGCCAAATCCGCCCAGGCAATTGCGCCGCGTCCCCTTGGTATGACCTGGTGAAAAAAGGCGTCCAAACCGAGCCTTTTGATCAATTCCAGGGCAAGCCAGACATCGCCAAAATCAAATACCCGTTCCGTGCGGACAGCTTTGAGATTGACCTGGATCCATTCCGGCTCTTGATCTTCGAAAAGATCTTTCTGAAAAGCAGAGCGATTTTCTGCTGCCATCTTGACACCAAGTCGTCCCGATACATCCATGGCTCCAAGGTAGGCCATCACATGCTGCCGCGGGCCGCGAGAAGTTCGACGAGATTCAACTAAGGCCCAATACGCATGATTCTTACCATCCTTGTGGATATTTATCTTGCGTATATACACAATGAAATATAAGAAATTAAATTACTGAAAATCAATAGGGTAGGTTTTCACTACACAGCGTTTTCAAAGAACGATAACTGAAAAACATAAACTTAACCCAAGCCCCAGGCTCAAATTAGGCGAAAATAATTTTAGGTGTCGAAGTTGGGCTAGTAGAATGATTCCTAATTAACATTGCAATACATGTTATTTATTATTATATTGAGTTCTAACTTCATAGCTTTACAAAGAAGGAGGAACTCAAATGCCATTTGTCAGTCGTCGTCCTCAATTAAAACTCTCCTCGGAAGAAATAGAGGAGTTAAACAAGATTAGCCGTTCCCGCACTGAAGGGTTATCGCGAATTGAAAGAGCGAAAATGTTACTTGCCTATTATAATGGAGAGACTATATCAAGCATTGCCAAAAAGTTAGACACAAATCGCCCCAAAGTTGAACGCACAATTGATAGATCCCTACAAGTTGGTGCGATTTCATCTTTAGACGATCTACCTCGTCAAGGTAAACCACCAACCATTCCACCTGAAGCCAAAGCATGGGTGCTATCCATTGCTTGCCAAAAGCCAAAAGAGCTAGGTTACGCTTCAGAGTTATGGACGATGGATAGCCTAGCTAAACACATTCGTTTTCATTGTAAAGAGGCCGGACACTTGTCATTATCACAAATGGCAAGAGGTACTGTATCTAAAATATTAGCAAAAGCCGAGATTCGCCCACATAAAATTGACTATTATTTAGAACGTCGGGATCCGGAATTCGATGTCAAAATGATACAGGTATTACATGTTTACAAAGAAGTTGAATTATTGAAAAATAATTTAAAAGACAATAATGAGCAAACAATAGCCATTCTTTCCTACGATGAAAAACCAGGTATTCAAGCAATAAAAAATAAAGCGCCGGATTTACCACCGGTTCCGGGGCAATACCCTTCCACAGCTAGAGATTACGAATATAAACGAATGGGAACGGTTTCCTTTTTAGCTTCAATTGATTTACTGAGCGGACAAGTCCACGGTCAAGTTCAAGATCGTCACCGAAGTCAAGAATTCATTGATCATCTTAAAAACTTGGATGCTATTTATCCAAGTCATATAAAAATAAAGATGATTCTGGATAACCATTCGGCTCATATTTCAAAAGAGACCCAACAATATTTAAAGACAGTTCCAAATAGATTTGAATTTATTTTTACTCCGACACATGGTTCCTGGTTAAATATGATCGAAACTTTTTTTAGTAAGATGACACGTTCTTTTTTGCGAAGTATACGGGTAAATTCAAAACAAGAATTAAAAGAACGGATAGAAAAATACGTAAAAGAAATCAATGATATGCCGGTGGTTTTCAAATGGAAATACAAATTAGATGAAATTTCTCAGCAGCCAAAATTTTCAAAGAACTGATATGTTATTTAGGAATCGATCTACTAGGTAACTTTTGGAGGAATTTTCTCCTGCAGCACATTTTTAATTCCTCTTATCGCCTGCCGGATGCGATGCTCATTTTCCACCAATGCAAAACGGACAAAACCTTCACCCAGCGCCCCAAACCCGATTCCCGGCGATACTGCAACCTTGGCCTTATCTATCAACATCTTGGAGAACTCAATGCTCCCCATTTCCTGAAATTGATCGGGAATTTTTGCCCATACAAACATTGTAGCCTTGGGCGATTCAATATGCCAGCCAATTCTGTCCAACCCGCTGATCAAACAGTCACGTCTGGCACGATAAGTTTCCGCTATCCCAGGTACGTCATGTAGACAGTGGCGCAGCGCCGTTACGGATGCGATCTGGATTGGCTGGAAAATAC
>CAZUMG010000151.1:0-4328 GCA_964621895.1 uncultured Anaerolineales bacterium
GAAGTATTTCCTAAAAATTTAAAACGCTCCCAGGACATATCCGGGAGCAGACCTATTTGGACAGCCTTTTCCACATTAATGAACTGTCCAAACCCACCACCGATTAATACTTGCTCAACGGATTCAAGGGGTATTCCCACACTGGTTCCAAGCACAGAAAATCCGGCAAATATGGCCGCTTTAGCTCGCATCAAATTATCAATATCCACTTCAGTTAAGATGATGTCCTCACCAATTTCAGTTTCATCAGCCCAACTGACAACATACTCACCTCCATGAGATCCTTTTCGAATCCGGGGTGACCCAATACTAAAATCAAACCTGCCGCTTTTATTGATAACCCCGGTCATCAGCATTTCCGCTAAAAGGGATATCAAGGCACTGCCGCATAACCCTTTTGGCTTTCCCCCGCCAATCACCCGCCAGGACGCCTCGTGGGTTTTTTCATTAATCCAAACCTCGTCAATCGCGCCGGTGGTTGCTCGCATACCATGAATAACTCCAGCTCCTTCAAAAGCCGGACCGGCCGAACATGCGCAGGTAACCAGCCATTCATGGGTTCCCAAGACCATTTCACCATTAGTTCCAACATCCAGGAACAGGGTTATCTTTTCCGTCTCCGCCATCCCGGATGATAAGACGCCAGCGGTGATATCAGATCCCACATAACTGGCAACACCTGGCAGGCAAACAACCTTTCCCTGGGGATAGGTTGTTAACCCGGTGTCCAAAGCCGAAAAGGTGGGCAGGTAATTCACCACGGTGATGTATGGAGCCAGGCGAATGCTTACCGGAGGAATTTTCAGCAGGAGGTGGATCATGGTGCTGTTTCCAGCCACCATGGTCTTGTAGATCTGTCCTGGGCTGGTCTTGGCTCTTCTACAGGCTTTGGTTATCAGCTCGTTGATGGTTTCAAGCACTAAATCTCTCAGAATTTGATCCCCGGATTCTTTGCTGGCGAAGATTATCCTGGAGATGACATCCTCACCCCGGGCAACCTGACCATTATATTCAGACGCTTGTCCCCGCACCTCGCCACTGAACAGATCTACCACCATGACTTTAACGGTGGTGGTTCCAATATCCACAGCCGCTCCCCACAGGGGGGTGTCTTGAGGGGTCAGACCCGGCAGCAGGTCAATCACTTCCCCCTCACCCCCGGCAGCTATACCTTCCGGAACATAAATCACTGCAGTGGTTTCCCAGGCTCCTTCCCGCAGTATAGTGGGTAATTTCTGCAACACCGGCAGGGTGACAGTAATCTTTTGAAGTTTTGTTTCCAGGAGCAGGGCTGTTTTTAATCTTGCCCAATCGCTGATCTGATCTTCCATTGAAGGAGTTTTTAACGTCAAAGGGATCCGCTGGATGGTCTGATCCTGGTAAAAATTGTACCCGGCAGGAACTGCAACATCGGCTGCAGTATATCCAGTAGTTAAGTGCTGCTGGATTTTTTCCTGGGGAGGTATAACAACGGTCAGGTCCCCTTCAATGATGGTCTGACAGGAAAGTGCATAGCCGTTTTCAACATCTTCAGCTGATAAACGCATTGTGCTGCGGCGGCGCACTTTTCCAGAGGTGACCTGGACAGCACACTGCCCACAACGACCCTGTCCCCCGCAAGGTTGAGTGATTTCAATGCCTGCCTTTTCTGCCGCATCGGTGAGCAGAGTTCCTCCCGGAACCTCCACCGCCTCGGAAGCAATATCAAACTTTACTGAAAACGTTGTGGCCATAATAATCGATTTTTTTATTCCAAGAATACAATGGACCTAACGGTAGAAAAAGTCCCGACAACAAAAGGTAGGGACCATTCGAATGGCAGAATGGTTGCCCTACCTAGTATTATAGAATATTTCTTGCGCTGCCGATGGTTCACCAACCAACTCTAGATGGCTTGTTTGAGGTATGCCGGTAAATCAACAGCCTCTTTTGGACCAACCCTTACATCCCAATCGGGCAGTTCTTCTTCCAGCTCGCCGGATAAAACCGCCGTGTGACCCGGCAGGATAATAAGTTTTTTGGTCACTTTATCAGCCGCATTGAATCTTTTGGCATCTTTGGCAATGATTTCGGCATCAAATTTACCAGCAGCCCAGGCAGTAAGCACGCTCATGCCTTCTGAATCCGTCACTAAAAGCCAGGCTGGTAAACCCATACTCTCTACTTCGTTAGCAACACTGAAATAGGTGATGCTGAAATTGGTGGTCACCAGGAAGGGGTCTTCTGGTCCGGGATTATTGATTTCATAGATACCCGGCGTCACCTGGATAGGTTCTTGGGGATCAGTATAGATATTCGCCCTCAGGACCAAAAGGGAATAGGCAATCGCGGGATCAAAGTTATCCATGACAATGAAGCTGCCGTATTTTCCAATCGCCTGCATCGCCAGGACAGCTTCCCGGTCCTTATCACCACAATCCCCTGGGAAATTAACAATTGGGTATCCCAGTAAGTGATAGTTTTCCTTTAATGCCATCCGGCGGATGGTGGTATTGGCTGTTAGGCTCCCCAGAAGGGTTCTTTGTTTGGGGGCCATAACAAAATCTTTTAAATCCTTGCCTTCCAATTTCTCAACCAGACCAGCCATGGCATCGATATTGCTCGCTTCAACAGCTAGCGGGGCATTGTATTCCTTCGCCAGGGCAGCCATTGCTTCCCAGTTCTCAGGGGTTGCACTGCACAGCAGGGGCGTTTCACCATCTGCCAGTTGTTCTAAACCGTTTTTAAGTACTTCTGGAGATCCGATCAAGATCAACGGCAGGGATGTTTCCTCACGAACTGCTTTCACAGCCGCACCAAAATCTCCTCCCCGAGCCTGAACAGCGATTCCTCCCATGGTCAATTCCATTCCCACATAATCCACAACGTATTCTGAGACTGGTTTGACTTTGGATTTGATCTCATCAGCGGTTTGATCATCATAAACCCGGATGAACAATCCCGGCAGACTAAAGAATTTTTTGTTATGGCGGAAAAGGACAACTTCATTACCGCCCTTAACTTCGTGTCCATTCGATTTGATCGTAATGGGACGAACAGGGGGGGCAGATGCCTCGGCAAGTTGGGCAGCAGATTCCTCGCTGACGTAAGGGCATTTTGACAGCTCAACCTGCTTGGCAGCTAATTTCATTGCAAAGGCCAGACAGGTTGGAAAATCGCATTCCTTACAATTGGTTTGGGGAAGCAGCTTATAAATTTGAATCCCGGATAGAGCCATTCGATTTCTCCGTTGTAATAATCTGTTTATTTCTGAGGTCAATCGAGTTGAGCCTCGTTAGGAAACCCAACTCGAGTTATCGGTTTTACTACTCGGAACCTATCAACTCATGCAAAGCTTCCTGGGTCCTTCTAACGCTTTCTGGATGCCGGAGGACAATTAAATCTGCACTTGATTCAGCCAGCATGATGGCTGTGGTGGTTTCCCAGGCAATTGCCCGGGTTTCCCAATCGCCCCATGCCTCCGGAACGTCCTTGCCAACTTTAGATTCTTTGGTTTTCCAGCATTCCTCACCGGGAGTTACCATCATCGGGAATTGAGTCATCGCGTCGCCTTGAAGAGCAGCAATCCGCAAACGCTCCATCACCGAGTAACCATATTCAAAACCATAACCCAAGGCTCCCGTGGTGGGGTCCATCACAATGCTTCCCGCAGGGAGACCCATATCCGTGATCAAAATATTCAGCTGTTTAGCCAGGTTAACATCCATGGCTGTTCGAGCGACAACCATCTGCCCATCTGCCATAGCTGAGGCCACAATTGTACGATAGTTCTTTTCTTCACAGACACCCAGTAGGAGGCGCTCTCCTTTGAACCTGGAGGAAATCTCCACCAGCAACTCATTATCCGGATCCGGCTGCCCGGGTCCAAACACGATCAGGGGTAAACCGCTAGCTTTCAGCACTTTATCCACTGCTTCCACGGCCTGTTCTTTTGTAGTGGGATTCCCGTCAGCGTCAGTGAGTGCGAGCCTCAAGTACAAAACTTCCGCCCCGGCTTTTTCTGCTGCTTTTGCCCATTCACCGGGATCATTCATGACATCTCCCCAGGCTTTCATTAACAATGGGGACCAATCACTCGGTTTTCGACTCAAAATCTCAATAGCAATTACTGGCTTATGGGGAGTTTGGCCTTCAAAATGCATGTAAGGCATAGCGGTGGAACCGCCGATCGTCACAGTATGGGAGCGCGTTCCCCCCTCAGCTGCAGTTGCGCCAAGGGTAATTTCCCTCACAACACCATCCCATTTTTCTTTGGATAGTTTTGTCTTTGTGTCTGCTGGCAGCCAGGGTTCATCAGGAACAATTTCTACCGGTTTTGTTTCGGTTAC
>CAZUMG010000152.1:0-4293 GCA_964621895.1 uncultured Anaerolineales bacterium
CCGGAGAGTAAAGGCTGCCAGCGGATTCAGGAATCTGGCTGTGGAGTATCAGCGGTAGAATCCAGATAACAATCCAGGCAGCGAAATTAAATTAATATCACTATAGCTGGAATATTTGGCGATTACAAGAGGTTTCAGAGTATTACTGACGAGAGAGATTTGAACTCTGTGCCAGCTGGTTAATTTTATTCAATCTCAGTGGTCCGAGAATGATGGATAACTGACCAAACTAAAGTATCAAAGAAGGTGAACCTGGCTGCTATTGACCGTCAAAAAACCCTATCGATTCCTTCTGTTATTGATACCTGCTGACCCTCCGGGTAATTTTGCCCAAAATTCAATGTGTCAGTTTATACTTTCTGGCAAATTGGTCTGGGCATCCCGATAGGCTTCTCCAAACAAACCTGCCCCAATCAAACCCAGGTAAGCGGTCATAAAACAGAGTGCAAAAGGGTATAGGCAGCACAGGATGACAGTAGCTGCTAAGAAATAGGTTCCATAATATAAAACAACTGCCGCTCCTATCAGGATCAGGTAAGCGAGTAAAAAACCGTTCCAGTTGGATTTCAGCAGTGCCCAGATTTCCTTGAATCGAAAAGCTGCTGTAAAGTCCCCCTGAACAACAGCATGGGTTCCAGCTACCGGAAGAATCAATCCGGTGGCCATGGATAATAACACTCCAATGCCCATTAAACCAAATCCTGCCAGGTATCCAGCGATCATCAACCCGAGCGCTTGCCCTTCAGTCATGATGCCGCTTTCCAGTAGAAGAATCGGGGTGAAAAATCCCAGATAGCCAATTCCAATCAATAGGGTTGGCGGAAGCAGGTAGATAGCCCCAACACCGAAAAGCCGGAGACCTTCCTGGAAATAACTGCTGAGATCATCCCACTCCGGAAGAGAGGGAGCTTCCTGAAAGATGATAATTCTCCGGATGATTTCAGCCAGGTATCCCAGCAGAAGCACCCAGGGGAGGATCGGGATAAAACTTAACAGGATCAGCAGGCAAAGGATGGTCAGTTTCTTGAGCCAGGTTTTATCCTGGAATGGGAAAACCAGGATCTGTCCTGGATCAAAAGTGATTTTTTTCTTGGCCATAACAGCCTCCGGGGTATTAAATGTATTTTGATTATACCCAAAACCTGACCGATTATCTGGTTTTCCCCAGGTTCAAATAAAAAAAGCAAAAGGACTTATTTTTACAGCCCAAAAGCCTGTTTTTTAGACTAGCAAACCGTCAAAACAGCCCTCTATACCTCCTGCGGGCAGGGTTGTTTTACCCTGCCTTGAAACAAGTGCAGATATAGTCAAAACTGGTATAATCTAGCTGTTAGAAAAAAGGAGTATGCAGTGGCATTTTCTCCCTTCGATTGGTTGTTGGGATATTTTTCGTTAGATATCGGAATAGATTTGGGAACAGCAAATACCCTTGTTCACGTTAAGGGGAAAGGTATTGTCATCCAGGAACCTTCCTGGGTAGCTATTAACAAAAAAACCAGGGAACCGATCGCGATTGGCGCAGCTGCCAAGGAAATGATCGGACGAACTCCCGCTGATATCATCACCCTGCGGCCGCTCAGAGACGGCGTGATATCGGAGTTTGAGATCACCCAGGCAATGCTGGAATATTTTATTGCCAAGGCCCATCAACAGAGTATTGTTCCTGTTCCCCGGCCTCGCGTTGTGATCGGCATACCTGCTGGTGTCACCGAGGTTGAAAAACGGGCGGTTTATGATGCCGCCATGGCCGCCGGTGCCCGACAAACCTTTCTCATTCAAGAACCTGTGGCTGCCGCCCTGGGAGCAGGGCTTCCCATTGATGAAGTTGGCGGCAACATGATCGTTGACATTGGTGGTGGAACATCAGAAGTTGCCATCATGACTATGGGCGGGGTGGTCTCCTCCCGTTCCTTGCGGGTTGCGGGAGACGAACTCGATGAAGATATCATCCAATACATTCGCAATAAATACAATATTCTGATCGGTCAGAGATTAGCCGAAGAAGCAAAAATGACCCTGGGATCTGCCTTCCCCCTTCCAGAAGAAAAGACCATGACCCTGCGGGGACGTAATTTGGTGACCGGTTTGCCCGACTCTATAGAAATTTCCTCCATTGAGCTCAGGGATGCCATTTCCGATTCTGTCCAAACCATCATTGATACTATCCGGGATGCCCTTGATGAAACACCCCCAGAAATCCTCGCTGATCTGATGGACAACGGCATCTGCCTGGCAGGCGGAGGGTCGCTCCTGCAGGGTTTGGATCAACGCTTGACAGATGAACTTCAAGTCCGAGCCTGGTTAGCTGAAGATCCCATCAGCTGTGTTGCCCGGGGTGCTGGTGCCACCCTGGAAGATATGGAGAAATGGAAAGGTTTATTCGTCGGTTTAGAGCGCAAGAGCGCCCAGAGAGATTAAAAACCTTACGGAAATCCACCCCTCCCCTGATCGTTAATTCTACTCAACTATAATGTATTAACCCTCATAAGCCCGGGGAGCGGAAAACGCTCATTATTTACAAACCCCTTGTAATGATTCACTCATTGACCGCATGAATACTCGATTTCCAAAATCAATCCGAATAATTGCGTTGAGCCTGGTATCAATTGGCATTCTAGCATTGGCGCTCAGTGGGACCTTTACAGCGTTATCCCGCCTGGCGCTCTCCCCACTGACCTCGCTGCAGACCTGGGTATCCCAGGAGTACCTGGGAGTAGAAAACTTTATCTCAGCATCCCAGGATATCCGGGCAATTCGTCAGCAAAACACATCCCTGGAAGCTGAAAACGCCCGCATGCAGGCTGAAATCGTTGAACTTCAACAGCAGCTGGTTGAATACGAGATCCTGTCTGCATTATTGGAATTTGCCCGGGCTAATCCTGACTATCAGTATATCGGTGCTTCAGTAATAGGCAGGGATCCCAGCCCCTTCATTAACTACATCATCATTAACCGGGGATCTGATGATGGGCTCAAACGGGGAATGCCCGTGGTCACCCAGAATGGCCTGGCTGGAAGGGTCGTTCAGGTAACCGCTTCGGGAGCCCGGGTCAGCTTGATAACAGATCCTGTGACCAGAATCAACGTTCGCGTTGAACCTTCTCGAAGTGCGGCCGTGTTAACGGGTTCGATCACCGGGGATCTCACCCTGGAACAAATCCCCCAGGATGAAGATGTCAATCCAGGGAACTTGATATTAACTTCCGGTTTGGGAGGAAATTATCCAGCGAATATTATTGTTGGTCAGGTGACCAGCATCCGGCAGCGTGAAAATGCTCTTTTCCAGAGCGCCTCGGTTCAGCCAGTGACGGATTTTGATAATTTAGCCATCGTCCTGGTAATCACCAATTTTGAGCCAGTGGATATAAGCCCCTTGGTTCCAGGTTCCGGGACTCCCTGATCAGCTTAAAGAACAACTTATGTCAGTAATCTTGAGTATTCCCGTGCTCGGTATATTAACCATCCTGCAATCTGCAGTAGTGAGCAGACTGCCGCTCATTCGGGGAACAGCGGACCTTGTGCTGGTAGTCCTGGTAGCGGTTGCTTTGCAGAAAACTTTCACAACGGCCTGGCAGTGGACTATCGTTGGTGGATTAATGGTAGACTTTTACTCCGGGCTTCCCTTTGGCATCTTCACCGCCAGTTATCTAGCCACCACTGGCTTGGCACTGTTCCTGAGAGAAAGGATTTGGAGATTCTCGTTTTTAATGCAGCTTTTAGTTGTACTGGCAGGTACGGTTATCTCGCATGGGTTGACCTACCTGGTATTATTTCTTCAAGGCAGCGACCTGTCAATTTCAACCGTGCTGCAAGCAGTCACTCTGCCCAGTATTTTATTAAACTTTATGCTTTCCCTGCCGATTTTTATCCTCACCCAGGATATTATCGAGCAAATCAGTCCTTCAAATTAATTATGTTTACTTCACCGGTTTCCTCACACAATAAACTAAATAACAATCGGATCCTGTCCTTTATCGGGATTGTCGGTCTGGTCTTCCTGGTTTTTATGGTTCGCTTGTTTTCCATCCAGATCATTAACGGTGATACCTGGGTGGCCCAGGCTCTTGAGAATCGCCTTCGGGAGATCAGCTTGGAACCGACCCGGGGAGTGATTTTCGACCGCAACGGAATCGTCCTGGCTCGCAATATTGCCTCATATAACGTGGTAGTAACAGCAGCAAATTTACCGGATGACCCGGGCTCCATTCAGAATATCATCCGCTCGCTGGCAAAATTCATTGATGTCCCCCTCTCCGGAGGTGAAATCACTCCGGATAATCCCTTTGTCCCCTG
>CAZUMG010000153.1:0-4223 GCA_964621895.1 uncultured Anaerolineales bacterium
TAAAGTTAAATAGGTTTGCCAGGCCAGCGGCAGCAGGCAGTTTCTGCCGGTATACGATCAAGAGCAGCACGACTGTTTCAAGCAGACGGGACGATACTGTAGCAATGGCTGCCCCGGTTACTCCCAGGGCAGGCAAACCAAAATTGCCCAGGATTAAACCGTAATTTAGGAATGTGTTAAGGCTCAAGGCAAACAAACTTACCAGCATGGGTAGTTTGACATCTTCTGTACTCCGCAGCACTGCGGAAAAACTGTTAGTAACCGCTGTTAATACATAACTATAAGCCACAATTTGTAGATATTTGCTCCCGGGGATAATCACAGCCTGGTCAGTCGTATAAATGCTCATCACTTTGACAGGACCTAGAATTGCCACCAGAGAAAAGATCAATGCGCCAATTCCACTCATCAATAAGCTTATCCCCAGGACGCTCTGAATGCGCTTTAGATCGTTTTTTCCCCAGTATTGGGCAGTGAATATAGCTGTCCCGCTGGAGATCCCGAACAGCAGCAGGGATACCAGGAAAAATACTTGGTTGGCCACACCAACGGCTGCCACGGCATCGTCTCCGAGCTGGCCGATCATCACTCCATCTACCAAACCCAGGGAAGAAAAAATTAAATTCTGGAGCATGATCGGGCTGGCAAGCCTGACCATGGTTGATATAAACTTCTTGTCGCTAAAAATGGAACTCATCCATTCTCCAGGAAGATCTCTCCAATTTAATTTTCCGTTCTAGGGCAACTTGTTTATTATACAATCTTTGTGGCGGTGGACAGGACCAGATCAAGGCAATTAATTTCCTTAAGGATTTTTGGTGAGATCAGCACTTACTTGGCATAATGTCCAAGCTTGATTATAATTTTGATGTGGCCCAGAAAAGAGATCCCCGGGATTTATCGGTTAATGAACTGCGCAGACTGTTGATAGAAAAACAGCGCTCTAGCAGACAAGAACGCATAGAACGATATCGCGAGACCGGCCGTGTGGTGCGGTTGGTTTCTGATGAGGAAGAAGCCTCCTGGGATACCATCCATACCTCATTCCCAGATGGTGAAGGCCCATCAGATCCGGTTGAGGAAATTAAAACCAGAAATAAACGAGTTATCGATGGGTTTCTGCTTTCAGTAGAAATCTTGGCTGTGGTTGGTTTAATATTTGTGCTCTTTAATGGACTGGATATTCTCCAGGAACTTAATCGGGAAGTTGCTCTGGCATTGGAGCAGCCGACCCTCACCTCAACACCCCTGATCAAAGCAGTAGTTTTGCCGTCCGGCCATACACCTCCCAATTCCCCCGGGGGAAGTCGTCCCAATATTGAGGAAATACCGGCCCATTTGCAGCCAGTTGTCCAGTCCTATGGCGAGATTCCCATCCCAACCCAGGGACCTCAACATGCTATCCGTTTGCAGATTCCCAAGATTAATCAGGATGTTCCCGTGGTTGAAGGAGATGGCTGGGAACAACTTAAAAAAGGAGTCGGTCATCATATTAACTCCGCCAATCCAGGTGAAGCTGGTAATGTGGTGTTGTCTGCCCACAATGACATCCATGGAGAAATATTCCGGGATCTGGATCAATTGGAAGCCGGAGATTTGATTATCTTGTTTAGCGAACGGCAAAGTTACACCTATGCTGTTGAGGATATAATAATTGTTGATCCCACCCAGGTGGAATTCCTTGAATCCACCCCAGCGTCGACAGCCACACTTATTTCCTGTTATCCCTACCTGGTGGATAATAAAAGAATTGTAGTGATCGCAAATCTTGTTGATAGTTAGTGTGATGATTGGAAAGAATCCGATTTGCGGGATTACTTGATCAATTCTGCCAGAAATTACCTTTCAGGGGAAAAGTCTTTTTTACCAGAGTATTTTTTCAGGATTATTGGATATTATTTCAAGGATAACAGGATGATGACAACTGAAAGTCCCCCCTCACCATCATGGAGCACAACCACAAAATTAGTGATTGGGTTAACGCTGGTGGCTATTTTTGCCGGTGTTTTCCTTTATTTTCGATCGATAGTGTCCTTACTGATCCTGGCTTTTATTATCACTTATTTATTCCAGCCGCTGGTGATATTCTTAACCAAAAAAACTGGATTATCCTGGCGCCTCAGCACCACCTTGCTCTTTTTACTATTTGTGATTCTCTTAATTGGTTTGTTGACTGGTGCTGGATTGGCAATCGCTCAGCAGCTGACCGATTTAGTGGGACTGCTGCAGGATTTTGTGGGAAATTTACCGACACTCGCTACAGATCTGACCACCTTCCTGGAAAAATTCGGGATAGGCGATCTGGTCAACTTGAACGACCTCGCTAACCGGCTTCTGGAAACTATCCAACCCATGCTCGGACAGGCGGGAAGCATTGTCGGTTCGGTCGCGACCGGAGCAGCTGTAAGCATTGGCAGAATCTTTTTTGTGGTCCTGGTATCCTATTTTATACTGTCCGAGTCGCACCGGGTAGGTGGAATTTCAATTGATCAAATCCCGCAGTATGATTACGATATCCGCAGGATGTCCCGTCAGCTCCGGGCTATTTGGGCATCTTTCTTCAGAGGTCAAATCATTATATTTTTAATAGTATTTGTTGTTTACCTTCTGGTATTTTCCGCTCTGGGGGTCCGCTTTTCCATTGCCCTGGCTGCCTTAACCGGTTTGGCCGTTTTTCTACCTTATATAGGAATCTGGATTACAGGGATCGTTCTCCTACTGGTTACCTTTTTCCAACCGTTTAATTATTTTGGGTTGGTTCCCTGGCAGTATTCCGGTTTGATGCTGGCAGTTACTCTGGTGATCAATTTTAGCTTTGATAATTACATCACACCACGCTTTTTTGGACGCACCCTGGACATCCACCCTGCGGCAGTACTAGTGGCCGCATTGTTAATGGCCAGTTTATTGGGATTAGTGGGAATTTTTCTGGCTGCTCCTGTAGTGGCAACCCTTAAGCTGGTCGGTTTTTATGTATTACGAAAGATGTTTGATCTGGATCCCTGGCCGGACCCTGAAATAGAAGCGAAACCAGTTGAATTTCCCTGGTTCCGATGGACACGAAATATCAAAAAATGGGTGACTGAAAAGCGGACCGGAAAACGGGATGACAAAAGCGAGTAAAAAGAACCTGCTGAAATGAGGGCATTCAGCAGGTTTCTTGTTGAGTTTTATCTTATTATCCTAAACTCGGATTCCAGCGGGTGAATAGAGAATTTCCTGAATGTTGACGATCTTGCGGCGGAGGTTTTTATCCCGTTCCATAAGATCAGTGATCTTGTCGTGGCCGTACATCACGGTGGTATGATCCCGTCCGCCCAGGATCTCCCCAATTTTGGGAAGAGATAATTCACTTTCTTCGCGAAGCATGTACATGGCAATCTGGCGAGGGAAAGCGATCCTCTGGCTACGGCTCTGGCTGATTAATTCTTCCATCGAGACACCATATTCCTGGGCAATCGTATTAAGGATCTGCTCCGGTTCGATTTCTCTCGACTCGGGCATTAAATCTGCCAGTGCATATTCAACTAATTTCTCATCTAAGACCATCCCTCTTAAATCGGAATAAGCCATCAAGCGGGTCATGGCCCCTTCCAATTCTCGGATGTTGGACTGAAAACGGTTGGCAATATCTTCCAGGATGCCGTCCGGAATGGTGTACCCCATACGGTCTGCCTTGGATTGCAGGATGGCAACCCGGGTTTCAAAATCTGGCGGTTGAATATCGGCTGCTAAACCCCACTCAAAACGCGAACGCAAACGTTCTTCCAGGGTAACCATAGCTTTTGGGGGCCGATCGGAGGTCATTACGATTTGTTTGTTTTGCCCGTGAAGAGTGTTGAAGGTGTGGAAAAACTCTTCCTGGGTGGATTCTTTACCAGCGATGAATTGGATGTCATCAATTAAAAGAACATCAATCCGGCGATACTTTTCTCTGAACGCCTGGGTAGTATGACTGCGGATGGCTGTGATCAAATCGTTGGTAAATTCTTCAGAAGAGACGTATAACACTTCCAGCCCCTGCCCCTGGCACATATTCCCGATGGCATGTAAAAGGTGGGTTTTACCCAGACCGACACCCCCGTACAGGAACAAGGGATTATAGGTTTGGGCGGGTTTTTCTGAGACGGCCAGGGAGGCAGCATGAGCCAACCTGTTGCTGGGGCCAACCACAAAGTTAGTAAAGTTATATCGAAAATTTAAGGAAATTCGTTGGGAGGGGT
>CAZUMG010000154.1:0-4191 GCA_964621895.1 uncultured Anaerolineales bacterium
CAGCCCTGGAGACTTTCTTCAACCAGATGGCGATCACCTTCCCTGCGTCCTTTTTACCGATCTCAAGAATCTGAAAACAGTTAAATTCCCGGCGAATTTCCCTTTCATCAAAGATATGATGGGGCAAACCCTCCTCCTGGCCTTCCAGGGGAAGAAAAGTACTTGGCTCGAGTTCTACACTGCTGAGATCGGGATCCATTTTTCCAGCAACGGTAATCAAGGCGATCCCGTCATCAGCCAATATCCGCCAGATCTCGCGAATCGTACGGCGAATGTCTCCCAGTACAGCATGATGGATGACCTGGGTTGAAAGCAGCCCCTCAAAACAGGCATTCTGAAAAGGTAGGCTCTCCCGGGCATCCCCACAAACCAAATCCACGGGAAATTTTTCCTCGTCCAACCATTGTCTAGCCAGCTTCAATCCAGTTGGCGAAATATCCAGCCCAACAACCTTAAAATTTAGTTTTGCTAGTCCTACCAGGTGGCGCCCATTACCGCACCCAAGATCAAGGATTCTCTTCGCCTGGATTTGGGTAAATTTATCAACAGCTATATCGAAAGCTGGTAACAGCTCGGTGAATATCCTGCCTTCAAGAGTATAGATTTTTTCCCAGGGATGAATCTCAGCCTTCATATCGGTCCTATTTAACTTGTGCGCCTGGATTCATTTTACACAATAACCAGAGATCCAGATCTGAGAATATTATGCTCAGACTCAGGAGATGGCTAATTAAATAATATTAGCAATCATTAATCTTTAGTAATTAAAAATCGCTCGACAATCATGTCAAGCGATTTATGCAGTAGATCGTAAACGGCCCTCTATTTAGATGATCATATACACCATCTGGGAACCTACCAACGAAGGCAGGAAGGATTGTAAACAAACCTAGAGGTTAATTTCCCAATAACTGCTGCCAATTCAACTGATTATTCAACAACAATTGATTCAAATACTTTCCTGAAGATATCATAATTTTCTTCATCGATGGATCGATATACATTTCTCCAGTCTTCAGATTCGCCGATCTGCACATTGTTAGGAGAGCCAGAGATTTCCAGGGCATTCATGTTCTGATCAAATAATACTATTCGCCTGGCATAGAAATGCTCTGTTTGGGCTGTCTCTGAAAGAGTTGAGATATATTCCAATCCCGTAAAAGCCCCCAGGGTTACTTCCCTGACCCGAATATCAAGAGCCCTTGCTGTTGAGATGGACTCTCCATCCTTAAGATCAAGTAAAGCCAGGTAACCCGACATCCAGGGCTGATTTTGATAATCGTCTGGATTCGTATTGTTTTGGTTCTTTCTATATTGAATTGTTATGTAATACGAATTCTCAACTGTACTGATTTGATCTTCCCGGCTTGTTCCGTAGGGATACACCTGATCTGATCCTATCATCAGGCGAAGATCAGTTTCATTTTCATATACATCCGGCCCATACCAATCCCGGGGGTATTGAAAACTAATTTTAAAAGTATCATTGGAATAGGTTTCCCAGTCTGAATACGGCCCCACTGTTTCCGTCGGGGTTTGAGTGATTTCCTGTTGAGGGAGTGGATTATCTGTTTTTTCAATCTTAGCGGTCGGCTCAAGGGGAACTCCCGTTTGGAGAGCCGGAGAACACCCGTTGGCTACCAGAACGAATCCAATTAAGATTCCAATAGCTGCCTGAGTTTTTACATTGCTGAGTTTATCCATAAGTAATTCCTTTAGTTTTTCACCAATTAAAAGTGTTCATTTAGATTATAGGAAGTCCAGGGAGTCTATAATCTTACCTGAACTGGGTAAATATTTTACCAAATTCAATAACCAGGATTTCTAATACAGCCTTAATCTGGAGATTTTTTTGGCTGGCACGGAAACCCAGGGATTTTCCTCTGAACAGACATTCACCTAGAATCGCAGTGAAAGACAGCTTAAGCCCCCATCTAGTTTTCGAAATTCAGAAACATCTACAGTGATAATGGGATAGCCGGCCTTGCTAATCAGCTTTTCTGTTCTGGGATACCCAGCCGGCAGGATCACGGTGCCATTGATATTGAGGCAGTTAGCTGCGTAAGCATCCGATTCATCCATCTCCAGGATAGTAAAACCCCGGAAGGCAGGATGATTGACAAATTCACCACAGGCCAGCAGGGTCTGGTTTTCCAGATAAGCCAGGCCAGTTTTTAAATGCAGCAGATCTTTAATCGGGATTAAGATACCATCCAGCTGATGATCCCTTAATATCTCAACCACCTGCTCTGCCCCGGATCGGTTGGTCCTGGTGGTAATTCCAATGTAATATTGAAAGTCGACCTGGAGGATATCTCCCCCTTCCACGGTGCCTGGGGTTTGTATCCGGAAAATGGAATCATAATAGGAAGATAAAATCTGATCGATGCCCTCGGTTTCTCCTCTTCGGGAGGGTGCTCCGGGACTTAATACAATGGCACACCATGGGGTAAGCAGGGCAACATCTTCCAGAAAAGTTGCATCTGGATATCGCTCTTCTGCGGGCAGGATCTCAACCTGCAGGCCGCACTGTTCCAGGGCAGCTATATAATTCTTATGCTGAGCCAGGGCTAGCGGGTAGTCAGGCAGGCCAAGATTTGCTGTTGAGAGACCATTCACCAGGCTCTTCCCCGGCGTTCTGACGATTGCATGGATATAGATCAAAGTTTTTTCCTTTTAATAAATGAGCCGATAATCAGGGGTGTCAGAACGATCACCGTACCGGTTCCTCAACCCTGCCTCAAACAGATATGTGATCGTCGCGGACCTTCCCCCAGCCAGCTGGTGGAATCCTCCTATGTTAAGGATTTGATTAATTAAACAATTCCCCTTGAGATTCTTTTCTCCCAAGAAGGTACCCGATAATCGTCGGTGCCAGGACAAAATCCAGCACGAGGAAGGTTAAGATCGGTTTTTCCACAATGGAGAATACAATCCACAGGAGAAGATAAGGAAATAAGAATTCAAGCAAAGTACAGGGACGCTCAGGCGGTTCAAAGGAAATGCAGTGCCCTTCATACAAACTTATGCCGACCATAAGGGTCCCCACCAGGATAATCATGATAAGACTACCTGAAATCAGCAAGCCAACCTTAACAGCTTTCGAAGATGTCATCAGCAACTCCCCATGGTTTAGTTTCGGACCTGTGGGATGATTTCATATTTTTTATTAGTCCCGAATCTTGCCGCTCCACTTAATTGACTTTACAGAGTCTGTGCCACCTGCAAGCGACACCAGGTGTACAATCCATCGTAAACATCAAACTGCCGGCTCAGATTTTCGATATCATCGGGAAATCGCAGGCTGTATCCGATTGCGATGGCGTCCAACCCGGGGGCGATCTCATCCGTGTGCAGATCAGCTTCCACATCTGCTGCATGAACGATTTTTGCAAGCCTGAGCAGAGCTTGGTCTTTCAAATCAAATTTCTCGATGATAGATTCAAAAGAACATCTTCCATCGATGTGCCCTAATTCAACACCAGGAATGTCGAAGGGTATAGCCCCCATTTTTTCTGCTTTTTTTTCCACTTGATTCCTTGGTACAAATATAAACTCCGCATCCGAATCGATGAACCGGCTGATCAGCCATGGGCAGGCAACCCGGTCAACATGCACATGTGAACGAGTGATCCATTTCATAGATATATCCCTTTTCTAGGTGATTTCGGTTTGTTGTTCCAATCGGCCTAAATCCTGGCCAAACCAAATAAAATAGAGGGTTCCTAATATCCCGAAGCCAAAGGCAGCCAGGAAGTTTGCGTCTGGGGATATACTCCAAATCAACGCTCCCCCAAAAGCCGCAATGGACACGATGCTATCCCGGATGAGGTAATATAATCCAAAGGTTGCGGCTTTTTTATCTTCCGGTGCCAGGTCCATAATCAATGCTTTGCGAGTTGGTTCACCAAATTCCTTCAAACCTCTGATAATAAAGGCGATTACCAAAGCCCAGAAGGATTTTGCAAATAACAAAACCAGGGGGAACACCGAAAAAAAGATAAATGTGGTTATCACAAATGGTTTTTTTGTGTTCGCGTCCGCAAAATACGCCACCGGGATATAAATCAACATCGCCGTGACCATTTCTACAGTAGTCAGCACACCAAACTGCAGGGGGGTGATTCGATTGATGGTCACACACCAGATTACAACAAAAGCATAGGGTATTTGCTCGCAAAAACGAATTAA
>CAZUMG010000155.1:0-1501 GCA_964621895.1 uncultured Anaerolineales bacterium
AGACGCTGGAGATCAACTACAACCTGGAGTACGGGACGGACACCATCGAGATCCACCGTGACGCCGTGCTGGCGGGCGAGCGCATCCTCATCATGGACGACGTCCTGGCGACCGGCGGCACCGCCGGCGCGGTGGTCAACCTCGTCGCGCAGATGGGCGGCAACATCATCGCCACGGCCTTCGTCATCGAGCTCGCCTCGCTCGGCGGGCGGGCCGCCCTCGGCGACGTACCGGTCGTCTCCCTGCTTGAATACTAACCCCCGGAGGAACACCATGAGCCCCCGTGAATTCACCGATGCCGACCGCACCCGCAAGAAGCGACGTATCGAGCTGCCGGAGAACCCGGCCGATCTCTCGCCGGAAGGCCTGGCGGACCTGGAACAGGCCGTCCTCGCCGCCGTAAAGGACGGCTACATCGCCTGCCCGGCTGCCTGGAAGGTAGCCTACCAGGAAAACCAATCCCGCGGTGGTTATATTCAATTTACCCGGGCAGATTTCCAGCCTGATCCCAAAGCGGGTGGTCTGCCGGCGGAAGAAATCCTGCTCCAGGTGGCTGTTTATAATTGGGATCCCAAAGGTGATATACATGCCTATTTGGAACACCGGTATCAGGCCTGGGAAAGCTCCAGTATCGGATTTTCGGAAGAAAAACGCTGGACTTGACCGGATGGCGAGCTGGCTCTCCAGTTAATGATTGAAGGATATGAAGGAGATCGGGCTTTGATCATTCTCACCGTTGTGGGCGAGCGTTATCTGGAGCTATCTACTGCCTCTGAATTTGAAACGCTTTCAGCCATTGGAGCTATTCTGCGGGGAGCAGAGTAACCCAGAAAAATAAGTATCACAAGGTAAACCGGATAATGAGGCCTATCCAGATCAGGTATCTTTACTGCCTGAACGAAAAAAATCGTCTGGAGCAGCGAGAGGTAAGGGATAGATCTGGATGGGTTACCGGTTTATGGTATCTTCGGAAAGAATCAGGAGTTATCAGCTGATAGGTGACAGAATTGGTCCGTTCAACCAAGGGATTCCAATCCGGGATCCTCAGTAAATTCCCCCGGCTGAGTCTGGGATTTGCATCTCCCTACCAGGTCTATGTTTGCTTAGTTTGTCAGTCAAAAACCTTCCCGGGTTTCAAGCCTAAACCATGCCGAACCATGAATAATTATTTAATTTGGATATAATTCATTCAAATATTCCTGGACAGATGAGCGATTTCCGGGTGGTTTATGGTTGAGGAAGGCACTTCACCAAGCGAAGCTCGATTATTTCCTCTCGATGCTTTGAGAGGCCTGTTGATCATTTTGATGGCCCTTGATCATGCCAATTATTTTATTGCCCAGCAGCATTCATCCGGAGAATATTGGGGAGGAGCCCTTCCGGTTTATCCCACACCGTTTCATTTCATCACCCGCTTTGTGACCCATTTGAGTGCGCCGGGTTTCTTTTTTCTTTTGGGAATCGGTATGGTCTTGTTTTCTAACTCCCGGAGGGAAAGGGG
>CAZUMG010000155.1:1601-4182 GCA_964621895.1 uncultured Anaerolineales bacterium
TTTTAATAACCTGCCGGGCACACTGTTGGTCTACAGCGGGGGAAATGATCAATTTTGGGTAAACTATCCTGCCCTGGCCTGGGTAGAAGTGATTGTATTCGGTTTTGTGTTTGGAAAATGGCTGCTCAAAGAACCCCGGAAAACCTATCAGCGCAGCCTGTTGTTGGGATTGGTTTTCCTGGCAGGGTTTGTCGTTTTACGGATGATCAATGGATTTGGCAGTATCCGGCCTATTCCGGTTGGATCCTGGATGGATTTCCTTCAAGTCGTCAAATATCCACCCAGTATGACCTTCATTTTGCTGACAGTGGGAGTAAATCTGGTTCTGCTTTACTTATTTTCTCGCTTAAACCAAAGCAACCCCAGTATCTGGAACCCGCTTCTGGTTTTTGGTAGAGTTCCCTTGTTTTCTTATCTATTTCACCTGGTGATTTATGCTTTAATTGGAAAATTCCTGGTGCCCGAAGGTGTTTCTTTGCTGTTGATGTACCCTGTCTGGCTGCTGGGCTTGGGAATCCTGTACCCCCTGGCTTACTGGTACGGGTTATATAAAAGCCGACAATCCGAGAAATCTTGGGTCCGTTTTTTCTAATAGTTATCCCTATTTAAAGGCTATCAGCGGTTAATTTTTCTGCTTCCCGTTTGGCTTCTCTAATACGGGTACCGCCGTCCAGGACTCGTTTCCGGATTCTGAGGTTCTTGGGAGTAACCTCAAGGAGTTCATCATCAGCCAGGTACTCGATGTACTGATCCAGGCTCATCTCCCAGGGAGTGACCAGCCGGTGATCAATTTCACGGATGCTATTTCGCACATTGGTCAGGTGTTTTGTTTTACAGACATTGATCTCGATATCATCCGGGCGTTTATTTTCCCCTACAACCATTCCCCGGTAAACCTCGGTTCCAGGTTCGATAAACAGAATTCCTCGCTCCTCAGCATTTTTTAGCCCAAAGGTTGTTGCAATCCCTGTTTCCCAGGCCACCAGGGATCCATGAGTGCGGGTTTCTACCGGTCCTGCCTGGGGGGCAAAACTGTGGAAGGACGTATTTAACACTCCTGTCCCCTTGGTCATCGTTAAAAAGTGATGGCGAAATCCAAGGATCCCCCTGGTCGGCGTCAGGAAGGTAAGCAGCACTGTTCCTGTGCTTAACTCCCGCATATCCTGTAAAACTCCTTGACGGTTATTAAGGGATTCCATTACCACGCCAATATCATCTGGCTGGATTTCAATCCGGACCTGTTCGAAAGGTTCCAGAATTTCACCGGAAGCTGATGTTTGCAGAATAACTTCCGGCCGGGACACATGAAATTCATAGCCTTCTCGGCGCATAGTTTCTATTAAAATAGCCAGGTGAAGTTCACCTCGTCCAGAAACCAAAAAAGTATCCGCATTTCTGGTTTCCTCGACCCGGAGGGCAAGGTTGCTCCTGATTTCCCGAAAAAGTCGTTCCCGGAGCTTGCGGGACGTTTTCCAAGTTCCTTCTTTCCCAAAGAAGGGGGAAGTGTTCACTCCAAAAGACATCCGGACTGTTGGCGCTTCCACTTTGATTCTGGGGAGAGCCAGGGGGTCATCGGGACAGCAGATCGTATCACCAATGGAAATTCCTTCCAATCCAGCAATAGCTACAATCTCGCCTGCGCGGGCATGATCCACTTCTTTCCGTTCCAATCCCTGGTAAATATATAAATAGGTAATTTCTCCAGGAATAACGGTGGAGTCGGCGGTCAAATATACCACCTGTTCCCCGACCGAGATCTCTCCGGCAAATATCCTTCCAATGGCTGTTGCCCCTCGGAAGTTGTCATATTCAAGTGAGGTTACCAACATCTGCAGAGGAAAATTTGCCTTGATGGTCGGTCCGGGAATTGCTTCCAGTATGGTCTTAAATAGGGGTTGAAGATCCGGCCCTACCTCTGGTGTCAGACCAGCTCGATGTTGGGTCGCAATTGTATAGACCACGGGAAAATTGGATTGTTCCTCGTTGGCTCCAAGCTCAATGAATAAATCGAAGGTGTCATTAAGAACCTGGGAGCTGTCGGCTAATTTCCGATCCACTTTATTAATGACAACTATGACTTTATGGTTGAGTTCCAGGGCTTTCTGGAGCACAAAACGGGTTTGGGGACGAGGTCCTTCGGCGGCATCAACCAACAGCAGAACACCGTCTACCATATTTAAAACACGTTCAACTTCACCACCAAAATCAGCATGACCAGGCGTATCGACAATATTGATTTTGACAAGCTGACCTGTTCTGGGATCGGTGATATCAATCGCCGTGTTTTTCGAAAGTATGGTGATTCCCCTTTCACGCTCAAGTTCGTTGGAGTCCATCACCCGGTCTTGGAGGATTTTCTTCTCATGAAAGACGCTAGCTTGGCGTAAAAGCCCATCAACCAGGGTGGTTTTCCCGTGATCGACGTGGGCGATAATAGCTATATTTCGTATGTCAGTTCGTGTTGTTTCCATTTTTTAACCCTGATGCATAAAAAAACCGACCGAACCTGGCCGGATTTTTACTAGATTACACCTCAAGTTTACCAGAGGAACGGGAATCTGAATAGACTACCGGTTTGTTT
>CAZUMG010000156.1:0-4155 GCA_964621895.1 uncultured Anaerolineales bacterium
CAGATCACATCATTGTTGTCAAAGATCTCTATAAGTATTTTGATGAGATAAAAGCTGTCGATGGCGTATCCCTAAATGTCGAACGGGGGAAAGTTATAGTGGTCATTGGTCCCAGCGGTTCAGGGAAATCCACTTTACTGCGCTGCATCAACCATCTTGAGGAACCCACCAGTGGTGAAATCTGGATTGATGGCGTCCTGGTGACCCAATCAGCCAAGCAAATCAATGAAATCCGGGCTGAGATCGGGATGGTATTTCAACAGTTTAACCTATTCCCGCATTTAACCGTGCTGGAAAATATTACTTTAGCGCAGAGGATCATCCGGGGGAGATCAAAAGGAGACGCAGCCCAGGTCGCCATGGAAAAGTTAACCAGGGTGGGAATTCCTGAAAAAGCAAATGCTTACCCATCGAATTTGTCCGGTGGGCAGCAGCAGCGGGTGGCGATTGCCCGAGCCCTGGCGATGGATCCCAAGATCATGCTCTTTGACGAACCGACCAGTGCGCTGGATCCAGAAATGATCAAGGAGGTCCTTGACGTGATGCAGGACCTGGCCCAGGAAGGCATGACCATGGTATGTGTCTCCCACGAAATGGGGTTTGTCCGGTCGGCAGCAGATGAAGTGGTCTTCATGGACTACGGAAAAGTGGTTGAACATACCACGCCTGAGGGGTTGTTCAGCAACCCGCAGCATGATCGAACCAAGCTGTTTCTGAGTCAGATCCTGGAGCACTAACCGGAGAATCAGAGCGGGATTATCCTCACAAACCTGCCAGAGTATTAATCTCACCCTATTGAGGTTGGAATATGACTAGACGTGATGGACGTAATGATAATCAACTGCGTCCGGTCAGTTTTGTGCCGGATTATGTTGAGTATCCCGAGGGGTCTGTCCTTATTTCAATAGGAAAAACCCGGGTGCTCTGTAATGTCAGTGTTGAAGAGACTGTGCCTAAATGGCTGGAAAAGGTGCCCGGATCAACCGGGGGCTGGATTACTTCCGAGTATGCCCTTTTACCACGCTCAACAACTACTCGGGTGGAGCGGGAAACCCGCGGGTTGAGCGGGAGAACCCAGGAAATCAAGCGGCTGATTGGTAGATCGCTTCGAGCCGGGTTCAACCTTAATATGCTCGGAAAGCGCACCTTCATTGTGGATTGTGATGTTATCCAGGCAGATGGCGGCACCCGCACGGCTTCAATCACCGGTGGGTATGCCGCCCTGTCCCTGGCAATCCAGCAGCTGGAGAATAAAGAACTTATCTCCCCGGAAGTATTTCTATCTCCGGTTGCTGCCATCAGTGTCGGAATGATTTCCGGCAAACCCCATCTAGATCTGGATTATCAGGAAGATGCCCGGGCAGAAGCGGATCTTAATGTGGTCATGAATCAGGCGGGGGATTTTATAGAAGTCCAGGGAACTGCAGAAGGCGCGCCATTTTCCAGGCAGGATTTATATACCATGCTGGATTTTGCTGAATCCGGGATACAGCAGTTAATCACCTTATTGACGACCATCCATAAACTATAAAAAAACCCGCAATCTGATCTTATCAATTGCGGGTTTTTTAAGTTAAGGAATCAATCAAGTTCTACTGCTGGGGAACTTCCGCGGTAGGCTGTTCCTGAGGTACTTCCGCGGGGAGCTGCGGCTGCGGTTGCGTCAAGGATTGTATGTAGCTGACATAATCCTGAGGCAAAACCGGTTCGGTCGGAACAAATTTTACCCAATCCTGGTTAATTTCGGGTGGGTATTCCAATCTCTTTTCTGTCATCCAATCCGAGAAGGTTTGACTGCGGAGTTGCTGGAAAGATGTTGGATCAATCAACAAGTCATCTTTCCCCAAAGATTGGATAATATGCCAGCCGAAGTCTGTCTGAACAGGGTCGCTGATTTCTCCGATCTGGAGAGCGAAGGCTGCATCTTCAAAAGCTGCAATCATTTCCCCGCGCCTGAACCAGCCCAGGTCACCTCCGTTGTCCTTATTGACATCATCAATCGAATATTCAGCTGCCAGGGCTGCGAAATCTTCACCATTAGCTAATTTATTAGCAACTTCGAGAGCGGTTTCTTGATCCTCAACCAGGATATGGCGGGCCCAGACATGTTCCTGAGTCTGTTTCACATCGACAGTAACCAGATCGAGCAGCTTTTGCTGGATAACAGACATCCTGACGATTTCCCTGATGGTATCCTCGGTAATCCCAGCACTCTTAATGTCATTAAGGAAAGTCTGGAAGTTTTCTTTGTATAAATCCTCGGTATACTCTGTGGGAACTAAAAGGGGAGTAGCTGTTGGATCAGGCGTTCCCTGCTGCTCCTCAGCTGCCTGGGTGATTGGAGTATTGGTTGGAGCAAGGTCTTGATTCTCTTCTGCTGCCGGTTCCTCGATCGTTGCTGTTGGCGGTAGGATGGTTTTTTGAAGGGAGGTTAAGGTAGCGGTTGGTTTAGTTTCCGTGGTGGGTAAAGGCGTTGGGGTCCCATTAGGGAAATAGCCAAATGCTTCCTCAATTTCCCGATCAAGTTGAGCGTCATCAACGGTTATTCCCATCTTTTCAGCTTCGATGCGAATAATCAATTCATCAGTGAGTCCCTGGAGAACCGTTTGCCCGATTAATAACGGCTGCTGAAGCTGGGTTACTTCCTGGGTCAGCTGCTGCTCAAAATAGGCAAATATCTCAGGGCTTCCCCCCAGCTGTTGAAAGTACATTAAACTCTGTTTGATATCCTCGATCATGTTGCGTCGTTGCCACCTGATCTGCTGATCGAATTCATTGGCATCAACGGATTGGTTTTCTATCTGGATTATCGTCGTGTGTGGTTTGAGGATATAACGGTCCACGATGCCATACACGATCAGTCCAAAGACGATTACCAGGACTGTAATGGTTGCGATGATAACGATTTTCTTCTGTCGGTCTTCTTTTTCTTTCTGGGCAAGAAATTTTTTATTATGTGGTTGTGGCATTTTTTCCTCTTCAGGTTTTTATGGTTAGCTAGAGGATCTGTTATCAGCGGAGCGATTCTCCTGTAAAGGGCAGCAGGGCTAGATGCCGGGATCGCTTAATCTCCCTGGCCAGTTCCCGCTGATGTTTTGCGCAGGTCCCTGTCTGTCGACTGGAGCGAATTTTTCCGTGATCGCTAATGAATCGACTAAGGGTTTCAATATCCTTGTAATCAATTTTCATTTTCGGATTTCCGCAAAATCTGCAATCTCTTTCGCGGGGAAATCTATCTCGATCGTACTGATTTCTCTCTTCCATAGGTACTCCTTAACGTTATTTTTCGTTGTTTATTGAAGTTAAAATGGGTATTCATTCTCTGAAGGAAGGTCATCTTTTGGTATCGATTCGTCCTCATCGGGTTGACCATCCAACATGATCATCTCCTGGGCAATTACCTCTACCGAAGATTGATTGGCACCATCGTCATCCTGCCAACGGCGGGTATGTAATCGTCCTTCAATGTAAATTTGTTGACCTTTGTTCAGGAACTGATTGCATATTTCTGCTAATTTTCCCCAAACAACTATGTTAAACCATTCCGTTTCTACCTTTTTTTCACCATCAGATGTAGTCCAGCTGCGATTTGCCGCTAAAGGGAATTTGGTTAACGGCCGGCCTGAAGGAGTGTAGCGCATTTCAGGATCCTGACCTAATCTTCCGATAATCATTACTTTGTTCAAACCTCTGGTCATGAATGGGCTCCTTGACAGGGACAAATCGATCCAGCAGTCTTTTTTATTTCTGATGGCTGATCCAAAAGGATCAGTCATCCCGATTGATGATCAGGAAGCGCAAAATAGATTCCTGTAAACGGAAATTACGCTCCAGTGCAATAACTGCTGAAGGTTCCATTTTGAAATTAAAAAGGTAGTATTGGCCTTCTTTGTGGTTTTGGATTAAGTAAGCTAGTTTTTGCCGTCCCCACTCTTCAAAAGACTCAAGGGTACCCCCAGAGTCTGTGATCCAGCTTTTTACTTTATCTACAAGTTCCGCGGTTGCGGTTTCATCGAATTCCGGGGTGATGATAATGACGAGTTCGTAATCTCGCATCATTGCCTCCTTTCCTCGGGGTTGTCTCCAGACTGTGTGGTCAGCACGCCAGAAACGGAAAGTAAATTGGTTAAATGACCGAGGGAGAGTTTAACATAG
>CAZUMG010000157.1:0-4124 GCA_964621895.1 uncultured Anaerolineales bacterium
TTTTGAAGAGTTTCATCAGCAGTTGCATTGCCCTGTAAGAAGTTCAATACTTCTGGATACGCAACCTCGTACCAAACAAAATCTCGATCAGGGAACTGACCTTCATTTACACCATACTGAAGAATATCCAGGAAGGGTGCAAAGTAGGGGAATTCTGCCACAAGAGATTCGGCATTGGCACCAGTGATATTTTCCACTAAAGCAGGCAGGGAGCCAGAAGCCAGGTTCCATTCAACCGCATTATCCGGGGCCAGGGTGACAAATTTAACGAAGTCCCAAGCTGCATCCTGGACTTTGCTGTTTGCTGAGACAGTCAGCCCCCAACCAGAAGCGGCTGCAAAGATTGGTTCGGATCCCACGCTAGGTAGGGGTTCATAGATCGTTACAGCAGCTACATCCTCATAATCCCCACTGTATTCGGGAATTGCCCAGGGTCCAACCAAACCCATTGCGCTGGTTCCAGCAAAAAAGGAGTCGCCCACCCAGTTTTCTTCGTCGTTATAAAGTAATGGATCCACCAAGCCGGCATCAACCAGACTCTTCATAAATTCCAGGGTTTTTAATCCCACAGGAGTATTTACTGTATAAATACCGTCAGTTAAATACTGACCACCATATTGCAGGTAAATTGAATGGAACATGGTGGCAATGCCATCCGATCCAGTGAAGTTTAGGCCAGCTCGGGTCATAACACCATCCTGGACTACAGCCATTTTTTGGCCATCTTCAATGACCTCATCCCAATTTGCCCATCCGTCCAAATAATTGGTTGCCCCAACCTCTTCTGCGATTGCAGTGTTCAATAACACTGCGCCATACTCAATATTAAATTCCTGCGGCACACCATATAATACATCACCACAAATATAGCCGCCAATCGGGGCACTCAAAATTTGGGATTTGGCATCCGCAACGGAAATAATACTTTCGGGCAGAGCTGCCAAACTTCCACCAGCAGCATAGGAGCAGACCCAAGAACCAAACATTTGTAAAATGTCGGCTTCAGTGCCTGCCGGGAGTGCAGTTTGCAGGGTCTGGATGTAGGTATCGTAATCAAAAGTTTCAAACAGGATTTCCACATCGGGATGCATTCCCATATATTTCTCTGCCAATGCTTCATATCCTGCATTAAATGAATCGTTCTGGTGAGTCCAGACCCGAATGGTCACCTTTTCGCCCGCAGCAGGCTGACCTGATTCTGAGCTGCCGCCACAAGCGGTCAGCACAAGAGCCATCAGAATAAATAAGAAAAATAGTTTCTTCATCCTACTACTCCTTTGTATTTGTTTTTGGTTAAAGTAAGTAGTTGCCCGGTTTTTTTCCGTAATGCACCTCCTGTCATAAATTAAGCTTGACAACCGCCTCAAGGTTATGGGGTCGGTCTGGATTACACCCTTTTGCCAGCGAGCGATAGAATGCCATCAGCTGCATAATGGGTAGATATAAAACACCTTTTACATATTCCAAAATATTTGAACTAAAGGGGATCTCCACACCCGCTTCGCCAAGTGTTATCACCCTTGCCCCAAGGTCCTGCATCTGATCGATAACCGCTTTTTCGTACTTATAATTTGACTCCGAGATTAAACCAACCACAACTGCAGTATCTGTAATCATGCTCATTGGTCCATGGCGAAACTCCAGGAAATGGAACGGCTCACTATGAGTGAGAGTCATTTCCTTCATTTTGAGGTTAAGTTCACACGCTAACCCATAATGGATTCCACTCCCGAGGAAATAAAACCGATCAAAACCAAGGTTTTCTCCAATTTGGCGGGCGAAAGGTTCGAACTCCTGTATCAGTCGGTCCCCGAGCCCAGGTAAGGAAGACATTTGCTCTAACAAATCATTTCGGTTCGCCATCCGGGAAGCAAATGCCGCTGCAGCGACGTACATGGAAGTAAAAGCTCGGGTCTGGGCAACGGATTCTTCCTGTCCTTTGGGAATTACTATCCTGAAGGTACCAAGTTTTGACAGTAATGCATCATAATTACTAATGACAAGAACATCCCCAAGTTTACCTGCGGTAAATTTCTCCACTGCCCTGACTGTTTCTGTTGTTGTCCCTGAGCGGCTGAGTGCAATTAATAGATTATTCGGATTTGATATAACGGTTTTAGGATTAAGCAAGAGTTCGCCTGCCGGCACTGCCCGGGCTGGAAATCCTGTTAATTCCTGAAATAAGGCAGCCGCAGCTAAGGACAGATAGTAGGTTGAACCACAGCCAGTAAAAATCACCTGGTTGTAATTTTCGACTTTTGGAAGCTGAAAGTTTCTAGTAATCTCCAATGCTTGTGCCCAAGCATCGGTTTGGGATATGATTTCTGGGTAAGTTTTGAATTTATCAGGGGACATTATTGCCTCATCTCCAAAACGCTCCTGGCGTTTTCTGAATAAATCTTCTTTAAAACATCGTCGGGTAAATCCATCCCATAAACATGCCAGCGCCCTTGTTGGGGAACATCTCCAACACTGTAATTAAAATATTCATCATCCGTTTCAAGAAAGCGAAAATACAGCCGATATTCATCTAGATCAGCACCCATATCAGAACCAAATAAAATCCGATCTTGATATTTGATAATAAATCTTCGGGAGGAATAAGGCTGTCTTCCCAATTCGCCCAGGCGGGCAGATATATCGACATAATAATTTGGGCACTCATCCAACATCTTTCCAACCCAGGCAAGGTCCTCAGCATAACATCCCAGATGGGCGCCGATAAAAACAGTATCCTGGTGACGTTTTACTAAATTAGTCAATTGATCCATGATCGTCAGGAACGCCGGATATGGTGGGGATGGAAAATGCCAATCTGGATGGGCACCTAACTCTTCCCAGCGCTCATTCGTGGAATCCAGGGGATCGAAGAATGCTACCGGATCAGCTACATGGATCATTACAGGGACATCAAGCTCGGCTGCGGTCTCCCATAATGGATCCAGTCGTTGATCATCCACACCAACCAATTTCCCATCTTGATCAAGCACATTAAGACCAAAAACTTTCCAGATTTTAAGCCCTTCAGCACCCCGTTTTACCTGCTCCCGGAATTTTTGCGCCGCCCATCCTCCAAAGCTGTTTCCTAAATCAGCCCATTTGCTCCACACTACACCACCAAAATGGATAAAACGCTCCGGTGCTGCAGATTTAAAATGATCAAGATGGCGAGAAAGAATCTCTTCCCCCCAGCCTCCATCAAGGTCAACCAGGGTCTCGATATCAGCCTGATCTAAAATATCCAGTAATTGATTTACCGGTCTGTTGATCCAACCACCCCCAAATGTTTCTCCCAAGTGGTTGTGGGCGTCAATGACCGGAAAGCGGGGTTTGTTAACCTCGGTCGAATGCAAAACCAGTTTCGTTATTGGTCTGAAATCTTTTAGCAACATTCCAGATGGCCTTTCTTTTTATATCTGGACAACCTCAATCCCGAGTTCTGCCAGTTCTGTTATACAATCCCCGGGAGCTTTATGATCCGTAATGAGCATATTCGCAGTCGAGACTGCAGCGACTAAAACAGTACTTACCTTACCAAATTTTGTATGGTCCGCTACAACGATCACTCGTGGGGCTATTTCCAATATTGCTCGATCAGTCATTGTCTCTGGAAGGAAATCATTGGTAAAACCATGGTGGGAATCTATCGCATGCATACCAATGATGACCAGATCGGCTCGAAATTCTCTCACCGCTTGTTCGGCAATGTGCCCAACCATTGATAGTTCATTATGGCGCAGCATTCCACCGATAACAATCAGTTCTACATTCGGGTAATCTGCTAGATGATTCACAACTGGCAGTGAATTTGTAATTACGGTGAGGTGAATTTCAACAGGTAAATGTATTGCAACTTCCAGAACAGTTGTCCCGCTCCCCAAAAAGATAGTCTGTCCTTCCTGGATGATTTTGGCCGCAGCCTTACCGATCTGCTGTTTTTCAATTTTCTGGGCTGATCTGCGCTGAACCATGGGGGCTTCTTTGGAAGCGCGCTCCGCCCGGACCGCTCCACCATGCGTTCTTCGCACCCAGCCCATGCCATCTAATTCTTCCAGATCACGCCTTATGGTGGCTTCACTGACATCAAAATGAGCACTTAGCTCGGGTACAGCAGCCCGGCCCTG
>CAZUMG010000158.1:0-4113 GCA_964621895.1 uncultured Anaerolineales bacterium
CACAATGTATTTGCCGAGTTTTTCCAGGGAATCCCGGTCTTTTCCGCCTGGAAATTCTTTTAACCAATTAACTGCCAGTGCTACACTGTCGCGAGCATCATCCATAGATCGCTGGATAGCATCGCTGTGATTGATTCTTTGAATTAACTCATCTGCGGCGGATTCGGAAATCTTGCCCTGGAAGCAGGCTTGGAAAATCTCGTCCTCGGGATGTTGTTCCCCATAATAAATGGCAGGGAGTGTAGGCACTCCTTGGCGCAGATCATTTCCAATAGGTTTTCCCACTCGGGTCTGGTTGCCGGTAAAATCGAGGACATCATCCACAATCTGAAATGCTTTGCCCATTTCTCTTCCATAAAATTCAGCAGGTTCAAGATACTTCTTTTCAGCCGGGCTGATCAGCGCGGCTGCCTTGGATGCTAGCGCAAATAATGAGCCGGTTTTTTCATAAATCCGATGATAATAATCTTCCCTGCTTGGCACTTGATTGTGGCCAAAAAGCTGTGAAATTTCACCGTTTACAATAATGCTGAGGGTTTGTGCGAACAAGGCCATCGCCTCAGTTGATTCAATCTCAGCCGCCAGTAAAGCCGCCTGGGCAAAAATGTAGTCCCCCGTGAGGACAGTGGCTGCCGGTGTCCAATGGGAATTAATAGTGGGATTACCCCTTCTCAACAAGGCGCCGTCGATGAGATCATCATGCACTAGTGTGGCGGTATGCAACAGCTCAATCGATGCGCTGAGCGAAATTAATTTTTCAAGATCTGCCCCCAGCAAAGATCCCATCAGCAAGGTAATGCTTGGGCGGATGCGTTTCCCACCAGATTTTACAAGATGCTCCAAGGCTGCATTCAGATCTGGATGATACCCGGATGACCTGGAAATCATTTTTTGGTCTACCAGGTTCAAATCTTGTTCGAGATAACTTAAAAATCCTACTTCTTTCAAAATTTCACTCCCACCTAAACAAATTGGCTGCATTTTCCGCGGTTTGTTCTGCTACTTGCTCCGCTGGCATTTCGGTAACTTCACTTATTTTATCAACAATATATCGAACGTGGGCAGGTTCATTGCGTTTTCCTCTAAAAGGATGCGGGGTAAGAAAGGGACTATCCGTCTCGACAAGCAGTCTCGTTACCCTGGTATTTTTGATTACTTCCCGAATCGTAGTAGAGTTCTTATAAGTTACGAACCCCGGGATACCAAGATAAAATCCTGCCCGGACTGCCCGATTGCTTTCCTCAATATTTCCAGAAAAACTGTGGAGCACCCCGGGGCGGTACCTTCCATCCGGGTAGATCTCATTGACACCCTCAAGCCAATTTTCCAGGATTGTTAACATATCCTCCAGGCAGGACCGATCTTCTTCCGATTTGTTCCTGACATGCAGCACCACGGGCAGCTGGTGCTCCCCGGCAAGCTGGAGCTGGCTGATCAGGATTTCTCTTTGCAGGTTTTGCGGGGCATGGTCCCGATAATAATCCAGTCCGACCTCTCCAATGGCGACAACTTTGGGATGGTCCGCCATTGATTTCAGCGCATCAAGGGTTCCAGGCTGCCAGGATTGGGCTTTGTTAGGATGGATGCCAATGGCCCCATAGATAAAATCGTGGGCATCTATTAATTTCAGCACTTCTCGACAGGATTCCAGGTCAATTGCCGGTACCAGGATTCGTTTCAGGCCTGCATCCCGGGCACGGGCCAGCACCTCGGGCAGATCTTTTTGATAGGATTCAAAATATAAATGACAATGGGTATCGGTAAGATTCACTAATCCTCATCATCAATGCCGGCGATAGCGAGACCATCCTTCAGGATTGAATCCACGCGGTCAGCATAGGTTGTTTCACAATAAACCCGGATGATGGGTTCTGTTCCAGAAAACCGGATAAGCAACCAACCTCCATCTTCCAACTCAAATTTATACCCGTCAACAGTTACCAGCTGGGTGACTTTTAACCCACCAATAGTTTTTGGATTGGCAGTTTCTATTCGGTGAATTTTATCTGCCCGATCTCCCTTAAAAGGTGTATCAATGCGATCATAATAATGGGCACCGACCTTTTCAAATAAAACATCCAATAACTCGGACGGCTTTTTGTTCATCTTGACCATAAAATCCAGAAAATAGAGCCCGGCCAGGATACCGTCTCGCTCAGGAACATTGCCCTTAAAAGCGTAGCCGCCCGACTCCTCTCCCCCGATCATGGCATCAACTTCCATCATCTTGGGCGCAACGTACTTAAATCCAACTCCGGTGTTGTAAACCGGGACATGATAAATTTTGCCCAATTTATCCAGCATAGTTGTGGTTGAGAGGGTTTTTACAATCGGTCCGCGCAGGCCGCGGATTTCCAGCAGATAATAGGCTAGCAGGGCAAACACTCTCAGCTGATCGATAAAAACCCCGTTTTCATCCCCGATGCCTAACCGGTCAGCATCTCCGTCATTGATGATCAAGACATCCGCCTGGTACTCTTTGGTGTCTCGCAGGCCAACATTAACATTGGGCGGGATGGGTTCTGGCCGGATCATTTCAGGGAAATTTGGGTTCCGTTCGTGATGAATTTCAAATACTTCAGTGGCACCCGCTCCGATCAATTTGGGAAACCAACCAATCCCATTGCCCCACATCGGATCCACCAAGATCCGCAAACCGGCATCTTTGATTGGCTGTAAATCGATCAGGGTTTGAATATGGTCAATGTACGCCGGATCTGGGTTAAAAAATTTCACTACCCCTTCTTCAAGGGCTTCCGTAAGGGGAACTCTTTTTACTTTTTCTACACCATCAGGAATTTTCTTTTCAATCCTGGTTAAGCCTTCTGGGTCGATCGCTCCCCCATTATTATCGCGGACTTTAAAACCATTATCCGTATAGGGATTGTGTGAGGCAGTAATATTGATGGCCGCAGCTGCTTTTTTATCGACCACGGCATAAGAAATAACTGGCGTTGGTGTGGGTCCATCGGTTAAGTAAACCCGGATCCCATTCCCTGCAAGCACCTCAGCCGCTGCTGCGGCAAATTGCTCTCCCTGGTACCTGCAATCGTGACCCACGATCACCCAATCATCCTGGAATCCTTGCTCTATCAAGTAATCAGCGAATCCCTGAGTACAGCGCCGCACATTGGCAAAGGTATAATTTTCCGCCACCTGACCCCGCCACCCATCTGTCCCAAACTTAATTTCCTGCACCATGCTACCTCCCGGAATTAACAAGAATAAAGCCAAAGTATTATAACAAAGTGCCGGATAAAAGGGAGGTATCCTTGGAGGGGGACAGGTATGTTATGATGGTATTTCATCGATCATAATCCTGGAGACTTATCCACACCTTGATCAATCAGGATGCTTTTTATGGAATCATCCAGCATGCTATAATCGCTGGGAAAGAGAAACTATGACTACTACCTACCTGGATTATGCGGCTACCACACCGGTTGATAACCGGGTTATTGCTGCCATGCTGCCGTATTTTAACGATTGTTATGGAAACCCATCCTCGCTGCACTTCTTTGGCCAGCAAGCCGAAGCAGCCCTGGATAAATCGCGGGAGCAGCTGGCAGCATGTCTCCATGCCGAACCAGCTGAAATCATATTCACTTCCTGTGGAACGGAAAGCGATAACCTGGCACTGCGGGGAATCGCCCTGGCTTCCAGGCAAAAAACAGGATCAAACCACCTGCTTATTTCACCCTTGGAGCACCCGGCAATTCTATCCACTGCCAATCAATTGGCACTGCTCCATGGATTTGAAATAGAGTATTTAATGGTTGATCAATTCGGGAGAGTGGATTTAGGGCATTTGGAAGATCATTTGAGCGAGGATACTGCCCTGGTATCTGTTATACACGGTAACAATGAAATTGGAACTGTAAACCCTATCCAAGAGATCGGAAAACTCTGCCAGGAGAGAGGAATCCCGTTTCATACCGATGCGGTACAAAGTACAGCTCATTTTCCCCTGGACGTAAAACAACTTAATGTTGATTTATTATCATTGGGCGCTCATAAGTTTTATGGTCCCAAAGGTGTAGGTGCGTTGTATGTTCGTACCGGGATGGAACTGCATCCAATGCTTACCGGTGGATCTCAAGAATTTGGCTTGCG
>CAZUMG010000159.1:0-2798 GCA_964621895.1 uncultured Anaerolineales bacterium
GCTGGTCTGCCAGAAGCATAACCAGGCGATCCACGCCCATGCCAAACCCGCCATTCGGCGGCATCCCATAGCGCATTGCCCGGAGGTAATCTTCATCCAGGGGCTGATGCTCATCATCTTCCAGAGCATATGAACGTCCCATTTCAAGGAAGCGTTTTTCTTGATCGAGGGGATCATTAATCTCGGTGAATGCATTGCAGATTTCCATTCCCCCCATAAATCCTTCAAAACGTTCTACTGTCTCTGGATCGTCCTTTTTGGTTTTTGCCAAAGGTGAGATTTCCCGGGGATAATCTAGGACAAAGGTTGGCTGGATAAAAGTAGGTTCCAGAATACGACTCAGTAAATCGTCAATTAATTTACCCCGAGGGGCTTTCAAATCAAACTCAATATCCAAGGATTTCATCGCGCTGGCAAGATCTTTAGCATTTTTGTGTTCCTGGATATCAATACCGGTCTTATCGAGAATTCCCTGACGGAGGTCCACTCGCTTCCAGGGCTTATCAAGATGAATCTCCTGACCCTTATATTTGAAAGAAGAAGCCCCCAGCACTTCCTTGACCACAGATAAAATCAGCTCTTCAGTTAGGGTCATCACATCGAAATAACTCGCATAAGCCCAGTAAAACTCCATCTGGGTAAACTCAGGATTGTGTTTAAAGGAAACACCCTCATTGCGAAAATCCCGTCCAATTTCGTAAACTTTCTCAAATCCACCAACCAGCAAGCGTTTTAGGTAAAGTTCGAAGGAAATCCTCAGGAAGAGGTCCTGCTTCAATTGATTATGGTGGGTTGTAAAGGGTTGAGCTGCTGCGCCGCCATAAATAGGCTGCAGGATAGGCGTTTCAACTTCAAGAAAACCCTTTGAATCCAAAAAATGCTGAATAGCTCGAATCGTTTTGGTCCGGATGCGGAAGACTTCCCGCACATCTGGATTTACTGCTAAATCTGCATAACGCTGGCGATAACGCGTTTCTGGATCAGATAAAGTCGCATGCTGAACAACTTCTCCATCAATGACCTGTTCTTTAGCAGCCGGCAGCGGAGTGATCGCCTTTGCCAGCATTGAAAAAGCTGATATCCATAAAGAAACTTCTCCAGATCGTGTTCGGAAGACTTTTCCACTTGCCTGGATAAAATCTCCCAGGTCAAAATGATCCTCAAAGAAGTCCAGCTGCTCTTCCCCAAGCTCATTAGCTCTGAAAAAAAGCTGGATTTTTCCGGAGCCGTCCTCAATATGGGCAAAACATACTTTTCCCATTGGTCGAAGGGAACGAATCCTGCCAACCAGGACAACTTTAATGGGTTCTTCGCTCTGGTTTTCCTCGTTCTCCAGAAATTCATTGGTAGCTTCAAGAATCGTATGCGTCCTTTCGACCCGCCGGGGATAGGGATCAATATCCAATTCCCTCAATTGCTTAATCTTATCCAAGCGGACTTTTTCGAGGTTAGAATAATCAGCCATAGAGCCTTCCTTGTTATTAAAAAAAACCCCGTGCGTTCTTTCAGCGCACGGGGGGGAATTCAATTCAAACGGTATCAGCCAATTTTCAGGATTTTTACCGTGAATGCCCCACCCGGAGCAAGCACTTTCACAGTATCACCTTTTGAATGTCCCATCAATGCGCTGCCCAGGGGTGATTCGTAGGAAATTTTTCCTTCCACGGGATCAGATTCTGCCCGGCCGACAACAATATATGTCTCTTTTTCCTTCTCAGCTGTTTCGATAGTGACCTTGGTGCCAATCTGCACCAGATCGGTTTCTGAGAGATCTTCAACAATCTCAGCCTGAGCGAGAATGCTTTGGAGATATTGAATCCGCCCCTCTACGAATGCCTGGGCATTTTTGGCTGCTTCAACTTCCACATCGGCATCAACGCCGAGAGGACTGCCATCCAGGGCTTCCCGCAGGCGGTCGGCCACTTCCTGTCTGCGTTCAGACTGGAGATATTCCAGCTCAGTCTTTAGTTTATCATAGCCCTCTTGAGTTAACAACGACGGTGCCATATTATTTTCCTGATCTCTGTAGGGATTTTATCAATTAATAGAAAAAGAGCTTTTATTAGAGTTTTTATGCCCTTAAAAGCCCTACCCTTTGATAAAGTGGGGTTATTCTATCATAGCTAATCTTTGCCTGCAAGGTAGTTGAAAGCCTTTCTTTATCAATCAGTATCAGCTGAAATCCATAGTTTCATACCCCCCAGGGCAGCTGAGAAGCTGAAGATTTCGTCCGCTAAAGCCTGCTCATCATCCCAAAATATGGAAAGTTGAGAAGCATATGCCCTGGCAGCCTGGCACCATTTTTTCATTCCGTTGTCCGAGATTGGATAGGTTTCAGCAATCCAGTCAGGGGATTTGTCCAGAAAGGTTAATATTTCTACCCCTTGCGATTCACGGGCATAGGGGTAATCAGCATAAAAATACAACGGGGTATTCAACCGGCTGGCAGCTTTCCTGGTTAACTCATGATCCACGTGATTTCCGATACCAAGGGGGGCAATAAGTTTGGTCTTCTCGGGAAAATCTGCTTTTAATCGGGTCGACAGGCTGGTGATTATTTCCCCTTCCCGGGAATCCAGACCGCCAAAGATATCTTCTTCACTATCATAATAAAATTCTCCTTCAGCAGATCTACGATAGATGCAATCCTGGAAAGGAAAATGGCTGGCACGCGCTCCAACTATCTGGCAGGCAGCTTGGTCTTCAAGGCGCCTTACCTGGACTGCATTTCCCGATAAACCCCAATCGTGCTGCAAGCTGGCAGCAAACCGGGACAGTTTTCCTTCTGGAGGATCACC
>CAZUMG010000159.1:2898-4073 GCA_964621895.1 uncultured Anaerolineales bacterium
ATCCGGAGGAATTGCAAGAGTTCCATTAACCCTCACCCGATCTCCATAGCGGACAATTTCCTCTACGGGTATCTTCTATTCCATGGGCGTCTTTTGGAGTCTCTTCTTGGGTAGCCTGGAGGGACTCTACCCGAATGCGAAGGTTGGTTATCTGATCTCTTGAATCCGGGTAGGCACTAACAACACCAATTATCCAAACCGGAGAGTCTTGATCTGGAAAATTGGCAATATACTCTGGATTCTCTAAATCCGGCAGATCTAATTTGTAGCGAATTCCCCCAGAAAAAAAGCCCAAATGAGACCGAGGATTAACGCTCGCTGACCTTTGGTAATTTCCTGGTTATTAAGGATTTTAAAGAAGAAGACACAGCCGACGGCCAGGACAGAGCCCAGACCCAGCATTATCCAGGTGATTATTCCCCACGGCAAATAATCGGAACTAATCACCCCTGCAAAAAATGAAATCGTAATCCAGATAATCGGCATAATAGTCCCACACTGCCGAAATCAATCGCTTGAAATCCCCCTGAAAACAATTCTGCCTAGCTTATTCGATATTTACCAGAATAAAATTATCTCGCAGTACCCGTTTCTCTAGATTGGCTTCATTCGCTCGATACATCAGCTGTTGAGCTAGAATTGCAATGCCAAATACAAAGATGCGTCGAGGAGAGGGGTCATCTTCCTTTAAAATAACTTCGTCGGGTATTTTCAGGCGTTTACATAGATTCTGGATATCCATCTCCGTGAAACTTCCCTCCCCCATATCACTGATAAATCGGTTGCGGATATGCCAGATCAGGACCAGATCATGATACTCAGTCTTGCTGATTAATCCAAACCCATAAGCTGCTTTAATTCTGGCTTCAAAACTTCCCAGAGGGTTTTCTTCTCCCAGCAGCATTTTGGAGATCTTTTCATCGTCAATGATAAAACAATCCAGCAGGCGGGCGAGATGGGTATTTAAATAGGTTGTTCCTAAAATTGCAACAGCCCGATCGCTTTTTGACTGAAACTCATTTACCAGTCGTTTCCATTCTCGGGGTGCTTCTGATGCTTGTTCGTCCATCTTCGTTATCCTTAAAATCGTTTGGTTGATTCCAGGTTTATGTATTATACATGACAACTGGCATCAGGTAAAAGAGAAACCCCAGATAATTCCTAGGTCCTAGCGA
>CAZUMG010000160.1:0-4059 GCA_964621895.1 uncultured Anaerolineales bacterium
CCCCTGAGATGGAACTGCCCTGGCGAATATCCTCCACCACCTGCTGGAGCACTTTTTGCAGGGGTTTACTGGTCACCTCTTCCGCCAATAAATCTAACCCGGTTAAGAGAGCCACCCCCGATTCAATCAGATTGGCCAATTGGTTGGAAAAAACGATCACGTCCCGGAGTTTGGGTCCAAAATAGGTAGGAAACCACTTAACCAGGTCAAACCCCGCCTTGACTTCGGTCAATTTTGCAATCGTCAGACCGCGCTGATAGAGAATTTGTTCGGCAGTATCTTCCCGATCTACCTGTAATATCCCTTTCTTCTCCAACCCGGCAGAATCATAAGCTATATAGCGGTACGGCATGGGTCTTTCTCCCGGTGATCATCTTGTTGGTTTCCATGGATAAGCTCTTATTCCACTGAGTAAACTGTCCGCAGGACCTCAGTGGGAGTGGTCAACCCTTGTTTTACTTTCAGCAGGCCGTCTTTTAGCATTGAAAGCATCCCTGCTTTGACAGCCACGGCTTTGATTTCACTGGAACTTGCCCCCGCAGAGAAAATCTTGCGGATTTCTGAATTGACCAGCAGCAGTTCGTAGACGCCGGTGCGGCCCAGATACCCGGATCCATGGCAGTAAGTGCAGCCTTCTCCCTGTAAATAATCTCCCAACGGCTCGCCTGTTTCAGCCTGGTAAATCTTGGCGATCTGATCAGAGGGGGATTTCCTGACACTGCAGTGAGGGCAGGACAGGCGGATCAAGCGCTGCGATACCATCGCCAGCACTGAGGAATTAATCAGGTAATGGTCTATGCCCAGGTGAACCAAACGGTAGAGCGTTCCGGCGGCATCGTTGGCATGGATGGAAGACAGTACCAGGTGGCCTGTCAGAGCTGCCTGCACCGCAGCGTTGGCAGTTTCAACATCCCGTATTTCACCGACCATGATTTTGTCGGGATCTAGGCGCATGACTCCCCGCAGACCGGAGGCAAAAGTGATATCTGCGGCCCGGTTAACCTGGATCTGGTTGATGCCCTGGAAATTGTATTCCACCGGATCTTCGATGGTGAGGATGTTGTACCGTTTGCGATCCAGCTGGTTGAGGGCAGCGTACAGCGTGGTTGTCTTTCCTGATCCGGTGGGCCCGGCAACTAAAACCATTCCAAAAGGTGAATGGATAACCTGTTTAAATTTTTCAATGACCTCTGGCTGCATGCCTAAACCATTCAGGTTTAGTATTGATTCCGTCCTTCCCAGGATGCGGATGGTGGCCATTTCACCCCAAGTGGTGTCGCTGGTAGCCACCCGGAAAAAGGTTTCTTCACCGCCGATCAGGTCCGAGAACTGCCCATCCTGGGGACGCCGGCGCTCGGCAATGTTCATGCCGGCCAATACTTTAATGCGGGAGAGCAGCTGGTAATGGCTGCCTTGCGGCAGGGAGAGAGCGTCCGTTAACATCCCATCAACCCGGAAGCGGATCCGGACGGAATCGTGGTCCGGAACAATATGAATGTCAGAAGCCCGGTCCCGGACACCCTGCTGCAGGATCATATCGACTGCCCGGACAACTGGATCTTCCAGGACGGCGCTTGCGTCAAGGTCGGCATCGCTGAGCTCAACGCCACCGGTAAATTCCGCCACCTCCCGTTCGATTTCTTTGTTGGCTTTATAGTGCAGGTCTATGGCCGATTGGATATCCATGCCTACACCCACTGAAGGAGTTACGTTCATGCCGGTCAGGGCAGAGATTTCACCCAGAACAGAAATGTCCGTTGGATCTTCCATGACCACAACCAGCGAGCCGTTATTAATTTCTACCGGGATGAGTTGATAGCGCCGGGCAACATTTTCAGGAATGATCCGGGTAATCTCAGGTGTGATCGTTTGCCTGCTGAGATCCACAAAAGGCAAGTTTAAGTGGATGCTGAGCGCCAGAGCAAGGGATTCGGCAGTAATCCATTCCTGATCGATCAAAATAGTCCCCATTCTTCGGGTATCGCCGGCGTGCTGCATCGCCAGAACCTGGTCCAGCTGACTATTGGTGATTAGTTTCGAGTCCAGCAATACCTGTCCCAAGGTAGGATGGGCACCCGGCATGTCCTGGTTTTTTTGCTTGGCTATAATAGGCTCCTTTATAGAAAATACAACAGAAAGGGTCTTAATCTATAATTTTATTATAGATTGTAAATCCGTCATTTACAATTTTGTTATATGGATTCAGGTGTTAAAAGAGCGCCTGACGGCTGATTTAAACACCTGATAAGGGGAAATTTCTTGATTAATGAGCCAAAATACACCCAAAATTCTGAGGGAAGTACCAAAGTTCGGAGTTTGCCGGACCTCGAAGATCAATTGATTCTAGATCCTCAAGGCTTATTGTTGAGGTACTTGCAGTACTTTTTCTCCCGAGGCGTGGTATTTGTAGGATTTTCCACCTGCTTCCAGGGTAATAATATATCCGGGTGTCACCACGGCCTCGTACTCCACGCCGGGTTGGGGAATCCCAAGGCTGGCGTCATCAAAGAGGGTTTCCTCGATGGATTTCGTGGTGATTTTTTCCAGGTCAATCCCGGTTTTTAATGTCAGGTCAAATTTTGCTAAAATGACCAGGGAATCTACATCCTCGGGCAGCTCTGGTGAAAGGGCGGTTTCAACTGGGGCGGCATTTTTCCCTCCACAAGCAGCAATGATCAGCACAATGCCAATCGATAAACAAGCCATGATCACCCGCGATAGTGTCTGTTTTTTCATAATTTTCTCCACTAGCTAATCCTTCCGATTTGAAGACTTTTAAGGCAGCTTCCAATAGACCACCTGGGATAAATAGGCACTGAAACCAGGCGTATCCGAGGCAGCCACCAACACGCCAAAACGACCTTTGCTGAAGGTGCCGTCATTTAATTCAAATACCTGGTGCCCGTTGATAAATCCAGTCAGCTTGGAATCTTTGGCTTTAATGCCCAATCGATTCACTCCACCCGGACCGCTGTTGATGTGCGGGCTTGAGGTCCATTTTTTAAGAGTGGTATATTCCTCAGCATCACTTTCCCATTTACTTAATCGGTAAGAGCCGTCACAGGTGATGCTTATAAGATATCCCTCGCTGGTATCTGGGGCTCGGAAGATCATCCCGTAGCGGTCTTTCCCGCTGCAGTCCGAGCCAAATGTGCCGGTGATTTCTAGGTAAAAATTCTTGAGATCTCCCCAAGAAAGAGTCCAGGTTTCATAATTATTGGCTTTTTTAGCGATCAGGACCATTTGATTATCGCTGACCTGGTAGCTGGATTGGGCTTCATCGTACAGGTAAAAATTGGATCCAGTATCAAAATTGTCTTTAAAGGTAGGAACACCAAGCGATACAGTCGGATCATCAGATCCTATAGTAGGGCTAGCGGTGATGGTCGGAGTTAAAGTCAATGTCGGAGTTGGTGTTTCTGTTTCAGTTGGCAGGACCTCAGGCTGAGGTGTTTCGCCTTCTCCGGGCGTCTCAGTATTGGCCCCTTGAATGGGTTGATCTTGATAGTAAGGTGCTGCTGTGAGGGTTGCAGCCACGTATGTGGCGATGATGTCATCATCCGAGACAGCCGGGATTTGCTGTTGAGGTACACAGCCGGCAAGAAAAACGACTATGATCAATAAAACCGCTAATTGTTTCATGGTTTTCGCCTCGCAGGATAAATACCAACGGAAGAATATCTGCTGGTTAAGCTTAAGTGTACCCGTTTGTTGGGTGCCGTCAACACCTGGGTTAAGCTGTAAACTGGCTGATGACAGTCTGGGGGGAATTATACTCATGGATAGCTGCCCTTCGATACGAGCTCCTTCGTCGCTCTACTCAGGACGCCTAGCTGCGGTGAAAATTCCTTTAGACACCACCCCCTGCTGCCATGTTCCGGATGACGATTCCAGGCATCCTGAGTAGCCGGAGCGCAGCGAAGGCGTATCGAAGGGTGGCGGGAGGCTTACTAGAAAAATTACTGGCCTATACCGGTCTAACCCAATTCTCAAGGATCATTTTTACCGGTTTATACAACCTCTGGGATAAAAGCCCGTATATCCCTATATAGATATTTT
>CAZUMG010000161.1:0-4034 GCA_964621895.1 uncultured Anaerolineales bacterium
ACGCAGGTCTGGAGAGGTATTTTGAATCCATCCTGTCCGGAAAACCAGGAAAAAGAGTTGTCGAGGTGGACGTCGGTGGACAAATCATCAGGGATGCGGTGCCGGTGATTGCACCCTTGCCCGGACAGAATATCTATACAACCCTGGATACGCGCTTGCAGCAAGCTGCTGAATCTATTCTGCTTGATGAGATTAATGGTTGGAATAATTATTTTGGAGATATCCGGATCACCAGTGGGGTGGTAGTTGCCGTTGATCCAAAGACCGGAGAAGTGCTAGCGATGGTTTCTTACCCGACTTACGAAAATAACCGCATGGCCAGGATCATTCCAGCTTATTATTATCGACAGCTCAATGCTGATGTACGCAACCCGCTAATCAACCAGGCAGTTGGGGCAGAACTGCCCGCAGGTTCTGTGTTTAAATTAGCAACGGCGCTAGGTGCCCTGAATGAGGGAGTGGTTACCCCCGAGCAAGTGATCACCACTCCACCTGAAATCCAGCTGGCCAATAAATACACCCCCAACGATCCCGGAAACAGCAAAACCTATGTGGATTGGAATGAAAATGGATTTGGCCACCTTGATTTTATTGGCGGTCTATCTAACTCCAGCAATGTTTATTTTTACCAGCTCGGCGGCGGCGACGCCGAAGAGCTGGGCACCGGGGTTCCTAATGAAGTCCCGGAAGGATTGGGAATCTGCCGTCTGGGTACCTATGCCCGGGCTTTGGGATATGGAGATTATCTGGGAATTGAACTGCCGGAAGAAGCTAACGGGATCATTCCTGATCCCAAATGGAAACGAATTGCTCATGGAGAAAACTGGTCCACCGGCGATACCTATATCACTAGCGTCGGCCAGGGTTTTGTCACTGCCACACCTCTGCAGATTTTAATGTCAGCAGCAACCATCGCCAACGATGGAAAATTAATGAAGCCAACCCTGGTTGAAAAAATTACTGATGCTGAGGGAAACGTCATCCAATCCTTTGAACCGGTGATGAAATGGGATATAACCGAGGATCCAATCATAGATATATACACCGACCCCACCAGCGCCGGTGGATGTGAGGCGAAGCTAACCGGGCAAACCAAAACGGTTTTTCCCTGGGTCATTGACAAGATTCAGGAAGGGATGCGCGCCGCAGTAACGAGCGGAACATTAAAAAATATTTTTACAAATTTCGGTATCGCTGTGGCTGGGAAAACTGGCACGGCAGAGTACTGCGACACGTTTGCCAATGAAAAGGGACTCTGCATCCCGGGCAGCTGGCCGTCGCATGCCTGGACGCTTGCCTATGCTCCCTATGAAGATCCTGAGATCGCGGTGGTCGCTTTCGTTTACAACGGCACGGAAGGCTCTAGCGTGGCTGGTCCTATCGTTCGTCGAACCCTGGAAGCTTACTTTGAACTGAAAACCATCGACAGCAGAGCAAGCCTTCCCTGAGGACTCATGCTATAATTTTAGGCATCAAAAAGAACCCGAGCTATTCGTCTTTACTGACGGAGAGTAACCCATGCAGGCAGAAGGAATTGAGGTAAAAGGCATTAAAAATGGCATTCTGATCGAAGTTAAGGACGGCGATTGGGAACAACAGGAAAAAGCTGTTTTTGAATATATCGAGCAGAATTTGACTTTTTTTGAAGGGGCAAAATTAGTCCTTGATGTGGGTAAAAGGGCACTTAAGTCACACGATATTGCAGCCTTTCGCAGCGCCCTCGCGGATCGCGAGATTAGACTCTCGGCTGTGTTGAGCACCTCGCTGGTTACTGAAAGGGCATCTCAGGACCTGGGCTTGGCTATCAAGGTAGATCAATCCTCACCAACGCCCGAAAAGGAACCTATAAATTCCCTTCTAGTTGGAGAGGAGGCAGTTTTCCTTAAACGGACCTTACGATCAGGGCACAAAGTAAAACATCCCGGACATATCGTTGTTTTAGGAGATGTAAACCCCGGTGCTGAACTGGTTGCAGGAGGAAACATCATCGTGTGGGGAAGATTACGTGGCGTTGTCCACGCAGGTGCAGCAGGCGATACGGACGCAGTGGTATGTTCGCTGGATTTATCACCAACCCAGCTGCGCATTGCGGATAAAATCAGTGTTTCACCTCCCAGAAAAGGGAAAACCCGACCGGAGATTGCCCGGTTGGAAAACGGTCAGGTGACTGCCCATGACTGGTTTAAGGGATAACGAAGGACAGACAGGACATAACTATGAGTGCTAAGGTTATCACCATCACCTCGGGAAAAGGCGGAGTAGGAAAAACAACCGCTACAGCTAATATCGGAGCAGCCCTCGCCAGCAGGGGACAACGAGTGGTTTGCATTGATGCCGATATTGGATTGAGAAATCTGGATGTGGTCCTCGGATTAGAAAATAGGATTGTTTATGATCTGGTTGATGCTGTAGAAGGCCGCTGCCGGTTAAATCAGGCCATGATCAAGGATAAACATATTCCTAGTCTATTTTTGATTCCATCTGCGCAGACCAGGGATAAGACCGCTGTATCCCCTTCGGACATGATCCGCCTTTGTGATGAGCTTCGTCCCGACCTGGATTGGATCATAATTGACTCGCCTGCCGGCATTGAGCGGGGTTTCAAAAATGCCATAGCTCCTGCAGATGAAATCATTGTGGTAACCAACCCGGAAATCTCGGCGGTTCGGGATGCCGATAGGATTATCGGCATCGTTGAGGCGGAGGAAAAGCGCTCACCCCGGCTTTTACTCAACCGGCTCAACCCGGAGATGGTAAAACAAAACAACATGCTGTCCGCGGATGATGTAGTCGATCTACTCGCCATTCATCTGTTAGGGATTATTCCAGAAGACAAAGCCGTGATCATCAGCACCAATCAGGGTACTCCCATCGCCATGGATAACAAAAGCCTGGCCGGGCAAGCCTATCAGAATATCGCCCGGAGGATATTAGGCGAAGAAGTGCCCCTGCTTAACCTTGACAAAAGCAGTGGATTTTTCAGCCGGATCGCCAGCGTATTCGGTTCAGGAGAATAACCGCATGGAAAACTTCATCAACAAACTTTTTTCAAAAGAACCCAGCAGCGCTGATAAAGCCAAAGACCGTCTGCGTTTGGTTTTAATTAACGATCGGACCGATTTATCCGCGGCCGCACTGGAATCCCTTAAAGATGACCTGCTGGTTGTCCTCTCCCGATATATTCAAATTGACCCCAAATCTGTCCGCATTGATATCACCCAAGAAGGTAGGCAGCAGCGTCTGATTGCTGATATCCCCATCGCCGGACCGATCAGTCGTAAATACTAATTTATGCGCACAATCTCCTGGCGCTACTTTGATTTCTGGCTGCTTGGCGCCGTGGCCTTCCTGACAATTTTCGGCGTTACCATGATCCAATCCGCGATCGCTGGGAACATCGAACTTGTTGAAGCCAACACGGTCCTGAAACAAATCATCTTTGCTGGCATCGGTCTGGTGATCATGATCATCACCTCAATGATTGACTATCGCTATTGGGGCGCGATGAGCAGTATCCTCTTTTTAGTCACGTTCGGCGCCCTGGCCTTGCTGTTTTTATTTGGGGGAGCCTTGTTTGGATCATCCCGCTGGTTCACGGTGGGTCCCATCCTGGTGCAGCCCTCAGAATTCGCAAAAATCACCATCATCCTTATCTTGGCTAACTATTTCGCTCAGAATATTGAAGAAATTAAAAAACTCCAGGTAGTATTTAAAAGCCTGGCATTAACCTTTTTTATCGTTGTCTGGATTATCCTGCAGCCTGATTTGAGCACCTCAATTGTTATCCTGGTTCTGTGGTTCGCGCTTTTATGGGCCAGCGGCTTGGAAGTAAAGCAGCTGCTGATTGCTGCCGGTGCCGGAGGATTAATTCTTGGGATCGGATTGCCCTTTCTCTTGATAAATTATGATCCCAACAATACCACCTCATTGATCAAACCTTATCAGCTGGAACGGATTATCAACTTCCTATTTCCTGATCCCAATTCCAGCTACGGGGCGATCTATAATGTCCAGCAAGCCTTAATCAGCATTGG
>CAZUMG010000162.1:0-3987 GCA_964621895.1 uncultured Anaerolineales bacterium
GATCAGGTCAGGGTTGGCTTCGACCTCATTTTACCAGTATAATAAGAGCACCGACCAATAACTAGCGGAATATAAAATTATGGTCACCCGGTTTAATATAAATGTTCTGCCTTTATCCAGGCAAATGGGAAAAATGATCTCATCTCTGCCTGGGCTGTTAATTGCCAGCCCACCCAGGCGGTCCCCCAGGCGAAGGTCCCAGGAAAGGTTAATTTTGCACCTCAGCCTGGATGGCAATGCTCCCCTTTCAGATACCGCTATGGAACAGCTTCTTACAAAACTGGCAGAAGTTTTTTACCAAACCGACGGATCGACAACCTCTGCCCTGAGGAACGTAACGGATGTATTAAACAAATATCTCCTGGATAGAAATTATCGGGCTGCTTCCCGCGGATTAAAAGCTGCCGGGTTGCTCACTCAAATTGTGCTCCGGGAGGATCGGGTTTTATACGCTCAATGCGGTCCATCCTATATTTTCCAGGTTACACCAGATCTAGTGGAGGATTTACATGATCCCGAATTATCAGGAACGGGATTAGGCGTTGGGAAATCGTTTAAGGTGAGATACCATCAGGTTCAACTACTTCCCAATCAGTTGTTGATCCTCACTCCAAAAACACCAACCACCTGGACAGAAAATGTTTTCAAGAACTTATCCCGGATGAAACCGAGTGCGCTGGTTCAGCGGCTGATGCATAAAGTTGAAGAAAATTTGGAAGCAGTCCTGCTCTTCCCGGTAGCTGGATCAGGCGAAGTAAACCTGATCCAACCCAATTGGGAATTGGGGACTGGTGCTGTAAGCATACCGGACCTGGATTTCCATTCAGAAACCCAACCAAAGCCAGCAGCGGACAGGCAACCTGCTCCCGTGTTGACTGAAGCACCCCTTCGGATTTCCGAGGATCAGGAACCCTTGGACAAGGCGGAGAGTAAGCCTCCGGCCAGGAGAGAGATCCCAACTCGGCGAATCCCGGAAATTCATCCAGAAAAGCCATCCCGGAAACCTGCTTTTTCCACTCAACTTGCTGCCGAGATTGCTCCAGCCCTTCGGGAAATGCGGGGATCTAAAACCTGGTCTGTCCTCAGTGTGACCGGAAAATCACTTGGCGAGCTGCTCGGGAAAGGTTGGCAGGCAGTTTTGGGTTTAATTAACAGAATGCTTCCCGATGAGCAAATCCTGGATTTACCGACCTGGACTTTGAGTTTAATCGCCATCGTTGTTCCCCTGGTGATGGTAATCTTCGGAAGTGTCTTTTATATCATCAGGGGTAGAAACCAGCTTTATGAAGATCATTTTTCTCAAGCTCAAACTTTAATGGCATTAGCGAAAACCGAGGCAAGCTCTCCGGATTATTACCAGACTGTATCCCAGGCGATGGATGAAATTGAGTCAGCCAGAAATTATCAGCAAACTGAAGAAGTTGATGCCCTTTATCAGGATATCAGGCTGGAGTTGGATTCGCTGGATCGCATAACCAGGTTGAATTACCAACCGCTGTTCAGCCGGGGTTTAGGCGCAGATGTGACCATCTCAAAGATTGTTGTCACGACCTGGAATGATCTCTACATGTTGAACGCAGATAAGGGAACAGTGATCTGGGCGCAATCCAACCCGGACGGTTATAAAATCATCACGGATTTTCAGTGTGGACCTATTGAAGGCCATGTTGCGGTTGGTCCGCTGGTAGATATTGTGGCTCTTCCGACATCCCAGGAAGATCAGGCAACTATCTTGGGAATTGATCAAAATCACACCATGATTTTTTGTTATGCGGATTTAACAGAAACGCCGGTGATTTTCGAGGATGTATCCTATACCCTGGGAAGGGGACCTGTAAAGGCTATTACCATTTCTTCCAGTGCACCTTATAACTTGTACATTCTCGATCCTATTAAAAGGGCGATCTGGATTGAGTACCAGAGTCAAAATTACCATGAGGGAGAGGAATATTTTGGTGCGGTTGATTCACCCGAGTTGGCCGATGCGCTTGAGCTGGCTACGAATGGAAGTGAATTATTCATCTTATACAGCGATGGTTATGTGACTAAATGCGTAACGGAAAGGGCTGATGCAGATCCCATCTGCACCACACCTTTTGAATATTCTGACCCCCGGCCAGGGCATGAATCTGGTCCCTTTATTGCTGGAGCCCACTTTGATTCCTTCGCGATTAAGAGTTCTCCGGGAACGGCAGTTTATATGCTTGATAGTGAACAGCAAGCCCTCTACCGATTTAGCACCCAGTTAGAATTTCAGGAACAATTCCGACCGGTGGACGGGATTATTGACAAGCCGGCAACTGCTTTTGCGATTACCATGAGTGACCGGGCATTCCTGGCTGTCGATGATCAGGTTTATTCAGCCCAGTTAATTCCATAAAATTTAACCAATTAATATCAAAAAACCGCACACCAGAAGGATTGCGGTTTTTTTGTTTGATCATAGTCAGGGTTACTCATCCTCAAAAAGTTCATCACCGGGCACTTGCAGCAGTACGGCAGTGATATTGTCATGGCCTCCCCGCAAATTTGCCAGATCAACCAGCTTTTGTAAATGGTCTTCCCGACTGCCTTCCCTCCGCAGTATATTAAGAATCTCTTCATCGGCAACTAGATCTGTGAGCCCATCCGTGCAAATCATGACTAAATCTCCTGGTACCAGTGGGAGGCCCTGGTTAGCTTTGGCCTGTTCCTGGTTCTCCTTTTCGTTCAAATACATCCGTAAATCAGGTGTAATTGGATCTTCGGAACCGAGATAACTGCGAATGAGATGTCTGCGGGGGTGGCTGCGGGCTTCTTCGGTATTAATAACCCCTATATCAAGGGCTTCCTGAACCCAGGTATGATCAATCGTTAACTGCTGGATAAAATTATCCCTGATCAGGTATATTCTGGAATCTCCCAGTGTTGCTGTATATAATGCAAAATCAATGATTAGAACACAGGCAACCGTAGAACCCATACCCTTCCTGGTTTCATCGCCGGAAGCCTCAGAAGTAATGCTGTGATTGGCTTCCAGCAGGGCACTTTTTAGGATCCAGAGTGGATCCGTTCCATCACTTTCAGCAACAGCGGTAATAATCGTGGCTACCGCGATTTTGGAGGCAATTTCACCAGCTTTGTGACCGCCTATACCGTCAGCTACCACTGTCAGTAAAACAGGCGTATCATCACTCTCACTGATTAGAAATGGAACGATTTCGTAGGAATCCTCATTTAATCTGCCTCGACTGCCTGGATCTGTTATTGCGGCTGTGTCGAGATGCTTTTGATTACTTGGAATCACTTTGTTTTCTCCTCGGCGGCAGATGAGGTTTCTAGTCTAGCTAATAATTGAAAACGGAAACCAGCTTCTCCAATGTGTATGATATCACCATCTTTTACCAGGTGGGGCTTTGTGGCCAAAATTTGTTGATAGTTTATCCAGGTGCCGGAAGCAGATCCATAATCTGTGATCAGGTGCCCCTTCCCAGTTTGGAAACTGATACTGGCATGTTTTTTGACGATGGATGGATGCTGGATTTGGATGATGTTTGATTGGGGATCGTTTCCCAGAATAACCCCCTGGTCTTCTACCCGAATCGGTTCGGGGAATAATTGCTGGGAAATATCGCTGATAGCGATCAGCCGGAAGGCTTTCATTTCCGGCTTAGGAGAAGACGAGAGGGAGCCATCTGGAGCTACTTTATTTGGTTTATTTTTTCTAAAGATGCCTTTTCCAGGCTGTATAGTTCCAGTTTTCTTGGGGTGGGTTGTGAGTCCAGCCATGGCGGTTGGTTGTATTGTGCCCCGCGAAATTAATATAAAGAGGAACACACCAAGCAGCAGAATGAGAAACAAACCACCCAGAGCCAGGGCGTTTTTTCCAAGGATCAGGCCAAGATCGGGTGGTGGAGCTTCTACTATGATATCGATCGGCGTTTTTAGACTCAACCTGTTTAACCCGAGAATATCAACTGCTTCAAGGGTCAGTTGGTGGGTTGCACT
>CAZUMG010000163.1:0-1663 GCA_964621895.1 uncultured Anaerolineales bacterium
CCTCCTTCAATCGTATTTAAAAGTATCGTCATCTCCCGCAAAGGACCCGGCAAACCGATCCTGGCAGTTGTCCCGGGAGGTAAAGTTGTGGATTTGAAAAAATTGGCCGCTGCTGTGGGCGAAAAAAAAGTGACTCCAGCTACCCAGAAAGAGGCTGAAAGGTTAACCCGGCTTAAGACCGGGGGAATTTCACCGCTGGCATTAATCAACCGGAGTTTTGAAATAATCATCCACGAATCTGCCCTTGATCAGGAATACGTCCATATATCGGGAGGGGAATTAGGCCTCAATATTCGTCTAAACTCCCAGGACCTGGTAGACCTGACCGGGGCAAAAGTTGCCCAAATCTGCTGATTAATGATATGTCTTGAGAAATAAAAGGATTTTAGCCTTTAATTACCACCAGAGGTTTCAATTGGGCGACCTTGGTCGTGATCCCGGCAGCCGTGACCGTTTCTACAACTGCAGCTACATCTTTATAGGCTTGCGGGGCTTCCTCGGCCAAGCCGGCCGATGAGCCTGCCCGGATGGTGATCCCAGCCCTCTCCAATTGGTTGTGCAAATCCTCTCCCCAGATAGTCTTTTTTGCCTGTGATCGGCTCATCACCCTGCCGGCTCCGTGGCAGCTGGATCCCAGAGAACGTGCCATAGCTTCCCTGGTTCCGCACAGCACCCAGGATGAAGTCCCCATACTGCCAGGCACCAGGACTGGCTGCCCGATTTCTCGATATTCCGGGGGCAGATCCTCTGCACCAGGTCCAAAAGCCCGGGTTGCACCTTTGCGATGAACACAAACCTGGATGGGTTTCCCATCAAATAGATGGGTCTCGATCTTTCCAATGTTATGGGTGACATCATAAACCTGGAAGAGCTGCCAATCATTTACTCTGCCGGCCAAAACACTTTCAAATGCTTCCCGGGCATAATGGCTGAGCACCTGCCGGTTGGCAAAAGCATAATTGGCCGCACAGGCCATGGCTGAGAGATATGCCTGCCCTTCCGGTGAATCCAGGGGAGCACAAACCAGCGACCTGTCAGGTAGGATGATATTGTAGCGCTGGACCATCGTCTGGAGGCTTTGAACATAATCCGAACAAACCTGATGGCCGAGGCCCCTTGATCCGCAGTGGATTTGAAGCGCCAGGCGGCCTTTTTGTAAACCCATTGCTTGAGCCGCCTTAGGGTCGTATATTTCTGCCACCAGGTCAATCTCGATAAAATGATTGCCGGCACCCAGCGATCCGACTTGGTCCATCCCGCGCTTAAGTGCCCTGGGACTGAGATAACGAGGATCAGCTCCGCGGATCTGTCCGCTCTCTTCCGTCCGGCGCAGATCCTGATCAGATGCGTAACCGGCATTTTTCGCCCAGCTTGATCCTTCCAGGCAAACCTTTTCCACATCCTGAGAACTCAAACGCTGACGGCCGCCAGTTCCAACCCCGCTGGGACAATGCTGGTTAAGGGCTGTAGCCAATTCTTTTAAGTAGGGTTTGGTTTCCTGGTAAAAAAGCCGGCTGCCTAAAAGGCGGACACCGCAGTTAATATCATAGCCAATACCACCGGGAGAGATCACACCTTCTGGATAGCGGGTGGCAGCCACACCCCCGATCGGAAAGCCATAGCCCTGGTGCATATCTGGCATGACCATCACACTTCCTACCAG
>CAZUMG010000163.1:1763-3977 GCA_964621895.1 uncultured Anaerolineales bacterium
TATAGCCGCTCTTGCTGGGCCGAATATTGAGCTTGTGGTAAGTCACCGCTTTTATATCCCGCTGGAAAGTTTTAACCTGGATTCCTTTCAGCTGGGCTTTCAAGGAAAATTCGCTGCTGATGGAAAGCTTGATTACTTCATAAAGCATGTAATCCTCGGTAAGGCGATAAAGCAATTCTTCCAGGAAAAGGATCAACAGCCCTTCATAATCCATGGCCTGGAGAGTAATGGTTTGTTTTACAGATGAGAATCCCCGATCCTGGTCCTCAATTCCACACAGGAAGAACATGCCTTCAGCGGATGATTTAAACAGGGATTCCATATCCTCACCCCAAACCCGGATTTCCAGATCGGCGGTGTGGGATAGCTCTTCAAAACCAGTAGAAGGTTCGTTAATCATAATATCAGTATACATAAAAATTTCAAATTTTTCAGTACATCCTGATATTAATTAGTCCAGGAATTTTTCCAGGAAGGTTCGGAGCCAAGAGCGTGATGAATGTCCATCTTGTGGAATTATTTAGGTTCTTCTATAATCACAATAGCCTGTATGTTAATCCTCTGATAAATGAAACAGATCTAACCTTTAGGAGATAAAATGACCAGTGCTCCCCTTTTTGCAGTCATCGGTGGATCCGGGTTATACCAAATCCCTGGTCTGGACCAAATTAAGGAACATCTGCTGGAAACACCTTTTGGAAAACCCAGCGGACCCATCCTGGAGGGAGAGCTCAGTGGACAGCGAATTCTTTTCCTCGCCAGACATGGATCAGGACACCCAATCAATCCAGGACAGGTAAACTACCGGGCAAATATCTATGCTTTAAAATCCCTCGGGGTTAACCGGGTAATCAGCATCAATGCCTGCGGATCCTTACGGGAAGATTATCAACCTGGGGATATTGTCATACCGGATCAAATCTTCGATATGACCAAACACAGGATAAATACCTTTTTCGAAGATGGCCTAACCGCCCATGTTGGCACCGCGGACCCTTTCTGTCCTGATCTTTCCAAACACCTTACCCGGGCATTAAAAGCCGGCGGTGCGAAGGTTCATGAGGCAGGCTGGTTTGTGGTCATCGAGGGTCCCCGTTTTTCCACACGGGCAGAATCGCATACTTTCCGCTCCTGGGGTATGTCCATCATTGGGATGACCAGCGCTCCGGAGGCTTTTTTAGCGCGGGAAGCGGAGCTGTGTTACGCTGCCATCGCTCATATTACTGATTTTGACGTCTGGCATACCCGGGAGGAAGCTGTTTCTGTCGACATGGTGCTGAAAGTTCTCGCGCAGAATACAGATCATGTTAAAAAAGCGCTCACTTTCCTGGCAGAAAATCCCCCCGGCGAAGATCGGAGCTGCGGCTGCCTGTCTGCCCTGGAAGGAGCCATCATCACCCATCCGGATGCTATTCCCAAGAATACCCGCCAGCGGTTGGACCTGCTGGTTTCAAAATATATTAAGGAGTAAGCCTGATGAAAGAGCTCACTATACCGATTAAACCTGCTGCAATCAGGGATCTTCATATTGGAGACACGGTTGTCCTCAGCGGAATCCTGGCAACTGGAAGAGATGCGGTCCACAAGTGGATGATCGACACCTTTATCCGGAAAACCAGGCAGCCCCAGGGGGATGATCTGGAAGTATATCAAGCCATTTTGCCGATATTTAAAGAAAGTCTGATCTACCACTGCGGACCGGTTGTTTCCGGTTTGGATACAGGAAAATATAAGTTCGTGGCTGCCGGCCCCACAACCAGCATCCGGGAAGAGCCTTATCAGAGTGAAGTTATGCATCATTTCGATCTGCGGGGGGTCATCGGGAAAGGCGGGATGGGATCAAAAACCCTGCAAGCCTGTCAGGACGTGCCAGCGGTATATTTCCATGCTATCGGGGGAGCAGCTACATTGATCGCTCAATCAGTAGAAGAGGTTGTCGGGGTATACAAACTGGATTTTGGTGTTCCAGAAGCCATCTGGGTTCTGAAGGTGAAAGAATTCCCGGTAGTAGTGACCATGGATGCCCACGGGGAGAGCATTCATACCCAGGTGGAAAACGAATCCAATCAGAAACTGAAAGCGCTTCTGAATGAATAATAAAACCAGGAGGATCCAACAATGATAATCAAAGAGAATCTTGCGATCCTATTGAGCTATTTCCAGGAACAAATGGCCGCTGTCAAAGGATATCTACAGCCCGAAATGCTGAGGGAG
>CAZUMG010000164.1:0-3916 GCA_964621895.1 uncultured Anaerolineales bacterium
AAGAATATTTTTTATCATAACGAAATCGATGTTATCTCTTTAATCAGATTGGTTAATTACATCTCTGAGCGTTTATCAGACCCTCTCGCAGATGTTTATCAGGAATTTGAAGATCAAATTTCTATTGGTGTATTTCTTGCTCAATTTGACAACCCAGAGCCTGCCGCTTCGGTCCTACACCAGGCAGTGCAATTACCAAATCTTCCTGATGATTTAAGGTGTAGGGGGTTATCCTCTTTGGCAAATTTACATAAAAAAAACGGAAATTATGGACGGGCTATTCCCTTATGGATCCAATGCGCAACTCTAAATGATGTAACTGCTCAGATTGAGCTAGCCAAATATTTTGAACACAAGAAACAGGATTACCAGGAAGCCATCCATTGGACCCTATCAGCAATGGAATCCCGTTCCAACCCATCTCAAGATCTCCTAGGTTCAGATCTTGAGCACAGGTTGACTCGTCTAAAATACAAAGCTGCAAACCATTCCGCAGTCTGATATCGATGATATTATTGTATTGGATTAAATTAGAGACTGCTGAGTTGGATTGGCGTGAGAGTCAGGGCATAGAATAATTCAGATCTACCCAAGGACTCGCTATCAATTCCCTTTTTTTATAATGATCAACCAGCTGCCAGTTTGGATTGTTTGTCCATTTTGATTGGTCACCTTCACATCGAAGTTTATCACCCCACTATTTTCCCCGAGATCTTTTTTTCGTCCTACTTTATAGCTTGCCTGGATTGTATCCATTATTTTAATAGGCAGTTTAAATTTCCATTTAATATTTCTCCAGGCTATAGTAGTTTCCTCAGTAAATCCCAGTTTGGCAGCCAAACCGCTAACGATGGAAAGCCCTAATAAACCATGAGCAATCCTTTCGCCGAAGATTGAGTTTTCCGTAAAAACAGTATCTGTATGAATTGCGTTATAATCGCCAGTGAGCCCCGCGAATTCTACAATATCATGTTCTGTTATTGTCCGTTTTGCACTGACAAACTCCTCTCCAACCTTAAAATCTTCAAAATATAAGCCCTTTGATTTAAATTCCATTTAATCTCCCAAATCAGCAAGCTTATTTCTTAACTGTACGATGATTAACTGGCTGACTCGCTCTGTTGGTTCCTATTTATCATCCAGGGCTTCTAGGCCGGGCAACAAATCTCCCTGCAGCATTTCCAAAGACGCCCCTCCCCCGGTGGATATATGAGTAATCTTATCTTCCAACCCGGTTTGCATTATAGCGGCAGCTGAATCCCCTCCCCCAACAATGGTTACGGCCTTACTTTTAGATACCATCTCGGCTAATGTAAAAGTGCCTTTTGCAAATTCTTTGAATTCAAATACTCCCATGGGGCCATTCCAAACAATTGTTTTGCTGGTGGAAATTATTTTATTAAACTCCGCTAATGTTTGGGGTCCAATATCCAGAATCCGCCAACCTTCCGGTACATTACCCACTGAAATAGTTCTAAATTTTGCATTTTCGCTGAAGGCATCCCCAATTACAACGTCAACCGGCAGCTGAAGTTTCGAACCCGCTTTCAACAGTAGATTTTTAGCCAGATCAATGGCATCTATTTCTACCAAAGAATCACCTAGTTTATATCCCTGAGCAGCAAAGAAAGTGTTTGCCATTCCTCCTCCAATTAAAATATGATCTACTTTTCCGATCAGGTTATTTATTACGCCGATTTTTCCGCTTACTTTTGCTCCTCCAAGAATGGCAGTAAATGGCCTTTTCGGATGAGAGATGGCATTTCCAAGATAATTAATTTCCTTTTCAAGCAATAGACCCGCCACTGCCGGAAGGTAATCCGCAACGCCAACATTCGATGCGTGAGCCCGGTGGGCAGTTCCAAAAGCGTCATTTACATATACATCTGCCAGGGAGGCTAGTTCTGCTCCCATCTTGGGATCATTCTTTTCTTCCCCCTCATGGAACCTGGTGTTTTCCAGCAATAGCACTTCTCCGGGTTTAAGGTTATCAGCAGCTTGTTTCGCTTTAGGCCCGATACAATCTTCCGCAAAATATACCTTTTCCTTCAGCGCTGTCCTCAAGAAATGATAAACCGGTTTCAATGAAAATTCGTCTTGGGGTTCTCCTTTAGGCCTTCCTAGGTGAGAAGCAAGTATAACCGCCGCACCGTTGTCTAACAAATATTGAATAGTTGGCAGGGCCGTTCTAATCCTGGTGTCATCGGTAATTTTCCCATCTTTTAGTGGGACATTAAAATCTACTCTCACAAATACCTTTTTGCCCTCCACGTTAATATCCCTGATAGTTTTTTTATTAAACATCTTTTTATCTCCTGATATTAAAAAGCGCCCCTTGATAAATTATCAGGGGCGCTTGTAAAAGTTACCTTGCTAGAGACTTTTGGCGACTAAAGCTGCCACGTCCACAGTTCTTGAGGAATATCCCCATTCATTATCGTACCAACAAATAACCTTAACCATATTTCCGCCAATAACATTGGTCAGGTCAGAGTCTATGATGGATGACAAGGGATTCCCTTTATAATCCATTGAAACTAGTAATTCCTCGGTATACCCCATAATTCCTTTGAGTTTTCCTTCAGCCGCATCTTTTAAGGCTTCGTTTACCTCGGAAATAGTCACGTCTTTTTCAAGTTCCACAACCATGTCAACGATGGATACCGTTGGAGTCGGAACTCTGAGTGAAAAGCCATCAAATTTTCCTGCCATTGCGGGTATTACTTTGGAAAGAGCAGTAGCTGCACCGGTGGTTGTCGGGATAATATTAAGCGCCGCAGCTCTGGATCGTCTAGCATCGCCTGCTGCTAGGTCCAATATCTTTTGTGAAGTTGTATAGGAATGGATTGTGGTCATTAATCCTTTTATGATCCCGAATTTTTCATGGAGGATTTTAACAGGAGGAGCAAGGCAGTTTGTTGTGCAGGAAGCATTTGAGATAATATTGTGCTTCTCCGGGTTGTACATATCGTCATTAACACCAAGGACTATAGTTAAATCTTCCCCTTTTGCAGGTGCCGAGATGATCACTTTCTTAGCCCCAGCTTGAATGTGGGATTGGGGACCAGGCGTTTTGCTGGTGTCTTTAAATATGCCTGTTGACTCAATAACAATATCCACGCCGAGTTTCTTCCAAGGCAGATTGCCAGGATCTCTTTCTGCATAAACATTGATTTCATCACCATCTATGACCAGATTTACTCCATTAACTTCCACGCTTCCAATGTAGATTCCATAATTTGAATCGTATTTAAACAACCTTGCATTTGTTTCGGCATCATATAAATCATTAATGGCTACCACATCAAATTCCTCACCGTGGTATTTTTTAATGGCCTTTAATACCTGTCGTCCAATTCTCCCAAAACCATTAATAGCAATTTTTGTCTTCATTCCATTCCTCCATTATTTGTGCTAAGTTTCAAATTATACCCGAACATCTCTCATCGGGCAATTATTCCATTGCAAGAGGTCCTGTCCGTTCCCTGAATAAATCCATTATTACTCGAGCCAGTTTTTCTGAATCGTGCCTCCAGGGATGAACCTCATCAATTAGGTCGTTTTTGTAGACAGCATATTTTTTCCTAAGCTCGTCTTCAACCCAAACTCCCACTATTTTTTCATTGAATTTTTGTGGAGAAACCTCATTTGCAACAATGATGTCAAATATATTGGCACCAATATGGTCCTCAATAACTGTCAGATGATCGCCGCATGAAAATCCATCAGTTTCACCCTCCTGGGCAGCCACATTACAGACAAATATCTTCAACGCCTGGCTGGCCCTGATAGCAGCGGTGATATCTTTCACTAATAAATTTGGTAGAATGCTGGTGTATAAACTTCCCGGTCCCACCACAATCAAATCTGCGGATAATATAGATTGAATCACTTCCGGGTAAGCTGCTGGCGAGCT
>CAZUMG010000165.1:0-3883 GCA_964621895.1 uncultured Anaerolineales bacterium
ATATTCATGGGCAGTCTGTGGTAAAATTCTGTCCCACAGGATGATGAGTTGAAATTCACAAACCGGTGCGATGAAAGAGGTGAAATGTACTATTAAATCCTTTTATTTTGGAGTTGAGGATGGTCATCGACAATATAAAACAATTGTTGAACAAAGCCCCTCGAGATTTATCTGATCCAGACCTGTACCTGAATAGAGAACTAAGTTGGTTGAGATTCAATGAACGGGTTCTCGAAGAAGCCTTGGATGAAAATCATCCTCTCCTGGAAAGGGTAAAATTTCTGGCCATCTTTTCAAACAATCTGGATGAATTTTTTATGATCCGGGTATCTGGATTGAGAAGACAGATGGAAGCGGGCACTCATTTAACTCCCCCGGATGGGTTGCTTCCAGCTGAGCAACTGGCGATGATCCGCCAGAGTCTGCTGCCAAAACTCGAGGAACAATATCTTTGCTGGAAAAATGATCTGGTTCCGAAATTACAGGAAGAGGGGATTAATGTCCTGCATTATGATCAACTTAAAAGAAAACAGAAAAAATTGCTAAGGAGTTATTTTAAGAAAGAGATTTATCCAGCTCTTACTCCATTAGCATTTGATCCGGGCCATCCATTTCCCCATATTTCAAACCTGTCGATGAATCTTGCCGTCGTTGTTCATGATCCCAAACATGGCCAGCGATTTGCTCGGCTTAAAGTTCCTAAAATTTACTCCCGATTAATCCCCATCCCCAGCGAGGAGACCGCAGATGAATACCAGGAGTTAAAGCTGGATGGTCGCAGCTCCACGAATTTTGTCTGGTTGGAAGAGATTGTCAAGGCAAATCTTGACTTGCTCTTTCCCGGGCTCAGGGTCGTATCAGCCTACCCATTCAGGGTGACTCGGGACGCGGATCCTGAAATTGAGGAAGATGAGGCATCGGATTTATTATCAGCCATCGAGGAAAGTGTTCGGGAAAGACAATTCGGATCTGCCATTCGCCTGGAAATTGACCAGACCATGCCGGATCAGGTTCGGGATATTTTGCAGACAAACCTGGATGTGGCGGCGTACCAGATTTTTGTGGTTGATGGGCCTATAGGGTTAAGCGACACGATGGAATTAATGGGAATCAATCGTCCAGAGCTTAAGGATAAACCCTTTAAGCCGTCCATCCCTCCTTCCCTTTCTACAGAAGAAAGCATTTTTTCGGTCATTCGCAGAAAAAATATCTTGCTGTACCACCCTTATGATAGTTTTGATCCCGTGATTCGTTTTATCAGGGAAGCCGCCCGAGACCCCGAGGTGGTTGCGATCAAGATGACTTTATACCGGGTTGGACCTGACTCACCGGTAGTAGCAGCCTTGATGGATGCCCGGGAAAATGGAAAACAAGTAGCGGTACTGGTCGAGCTGAAAGCTCGATTTGATGAGGAAAATAACATCGTCTGGGCAAAGTCCCTGGAAAGAGCTGGGGTCCATGTTGTCTATGGTCTGGTTGGTTTAAAAACACATGCCAAAGTCAGCGTGGTCATCCGCCATGAACAGGATGGCATCCGACGGTATATCCACCTGGCTACTGGAAATTACAACGATGTCACCGCACGATTGTATTCTGATTTAGGCTACTTTACTTGTGACCCGGACTTGGGTAAAGATATAACAGCCTTTTTTAATGGATTAACCGGTTACTCTCGCAAAGAGGAGTATAAGAAATTATTGGTGGCTCCCGGTGACCTGCAAAAAGGAATTATTGCCAGGATAAAAAGGGAAATTACCCTTCACAAGGAACAAGGGGATGGCTACCTGGCGTTTAAGATGAATGCCCTGGTTGATGACCGATGCATCAAAGCCCTCTACCGGGCATCCCAGGCAGGTGTAAAGATCGATATTCAGGCAAGAGGAATTTGTTGTCTCCGCCCGGGTATTCCCGGGATCAGCGATAATATTTCGGTGACATCCATTGTGGGAAGATTCCTGGAACACTCCAGAATTTATTATTTCCGAAACGGGGGTGATGAGGAAATCTTAATCGGAAGCGCAGACCTGATGCCCCGGAATCTTTATCGAAGGGTAGAGACCCTTTTCCCCATCGAGGATGAAAGGATTAAGGCATCACTGCGTGATGAGATCTTGAATATACACCTGAAAGATAATGTTAAAGCTCGGAAAATGCTCTCTGATGGGAGTTATGAATTTATCAAACGCGGTGATGATGAAGAAGCCCTGAACTCCCAGGAATGGATGATTAAGCATCGGGGGAACTGGCACAATGCGGAGTAGTCCATGAGAGTTGCTCTCATCAGTGATGTCCATGCCAACCTGCCTGCTTTAGAGTCGGTGTTAGCTCATATCAAAAACCAGGATGTCCATGCGATCTGGAATATGGGTGATCTTGTGGGCTATGGAGCCAATCCAGATCAGATTGTTCGTCGTCTTCGAGAAGAAAATGTACTCAATATTGCAGGCAGGTACGACAGCCGGGTTCTGAAGTTATCAAAAAAAAGAGCTTTGTGGAGAGAGAATAAAAGGCCTGAGGTCTTTTTAGCCATCCAGTGGGCTGATGAGAATCTCTCTGAGCCGAGTCGTGATTATCTGGGAACCCTCCCGGAAGAAATTACCATGCGTTTGGGATCAACCAGGATCCTGCTTACCCACGGCAGCCCGGTTTCTTCCAAGGACAAGCTGTCCAGGGGAACGCCGGAAACATACCTTCAGGAAATCCTTATCACTGCGGATGCCCAGGTAATCATCTGTGGGAATTCCCATGAGCCATTTTCCAGGAAAGTTGACTCTGGTTATTGTATCAATCCGGGCAGTGTGGGATATCAGACGGACGGTGATATCAGGGCGAGTTATGCACTTTTGGATCTTGATCCGGAATTAATGGTCATAAACTCTGGACCGGAGGTAAAACTTGAAGTTCGGCATTATCGGATTGATTATGATATTGAGGCAGCGGTATCTGACATCCGCCAACGGGGATTACCAGAAGCCTACGCACAAATGTTGCTTCAAGGTAAAGATTTAAAAACAGTCTTGACGTCTCCTGAGAAGTGGCAAGTTCCAAATTTGGAGGATCAGTCCTGGTGGAAATCTCCATTTAAAGATAAAACCCGTCAGCAATATGAGGACAAAAAAGTCAAGGAAGTTATCAAGCTTGCTGAAAAGGGGTCTTACAATGAAGAGCATGTTGAACAGGCGACCTTCCTGGCTTTGCGCTTGTTTGATGAACTGCAGCCCCTCCACCGTTTGAGTTCTGATGAACGATTCTGGCTGCGCTGCGGATCACTGCTTCATGATATTGGTAAAGGGAATAAAAAACACCACATAAAAGCCCTGGACATGATTTTAAGTTCAAAGAACTTACCATTTACTGCCCGGGAAAAGAGTATTATTGGATCAATCGCTCGGTACCATCGGCGCGGAGGTCCCAGGGAAAGACACAGCCATTTGACCGGGCTTCCGGTCGTGGATCAGCGGGTCGTCACCATTCTGTCTTCAATATTACGGGTGGCTGACGGACTGGATGCTTCCCCAACTGGAAATGTGATTGATCTGTCGTGTTCTTATTCTAAAGACGAGATCACCATTGAATGTAAAGTAAAAGATAATGCAGGGAAACAGAAAAAACGGGCCCTGGGGAAGGGGGAACTAATGGAATTTGCTTTCGATAGAGAATTATTTATCGAGTGGCATCGAATTTAATCCAGCCGGGAAATCGGGGGAGAAAAACTGTCAAAACTAATTTTCCTTTGATAGGCTTCAGCCATTAAAGGGGATGCGTTAAGAGACGCCTGCCATAGTTCTACAGCTGGATATTGGTTGCCAATCAAGGTGACCCGTAGATCATCGTCATTCCAGGTTGTGGTTAAATCGGTGATATTAGCATTTCTTCCCCGTTC
>CAZUMG010000166.1:0-3865 GCA_964621895.1 uncultured Anaerolineales bacterium
GGGGAAATAACCAGGATGATTTCTGGCGCTACAACATCACCACGGATTCCTGGTCATCCAGGCAGAATACCCCTAAAAATATTGCAGCAGGCGGTGCCTTGGTCTACGACGGAGGAAACTTCATCTATGCTTTCCGGGGAAACTCAAAGGAATTTTGGCGCTACAATATCTCCTCTGATAGCTGGAGCGACCGGGCTGATACACCAGATAAAGTTGGAGATGGCGCTGACCTGGTTTTTATTGGTGGGAATACCATCTATGCCTTTAGGGGTGGGAAAAAAACCGATTTTTGGCGCTATGATACCTCATCCGACAGTTGGACAACACGGCAGGATGCGCCTGGAAATATTGACGACGGGGGTGCCCTGGCCTATTACGGTGGCAATTACATCTATGCCTTGCAAGGAAAAGACACCGGCTTCTTCAGGTATGCTGTTACAATGGATAGTTGGACTGCTTTGACAGACACACCCGGCGCGGTCGGTTTTGGTGGGGATCTGATCTTTACCTACTCCGAAGGAGGATTCGCCCTGCGGGGTAATGATCTGAGTGATTTTTGGGAATTTGAAGTCATCCCTCCCCGCTATGATATCGCTGTCCAGGCAGGATCGGTCAGCACAAATGCCCGGATTGAAATAGACGGCGGGACCAGAACGATTTTATTCTGGGATATTGATTAAAAAAATTATCAAGATGTTGAGATAGCCCTATGGATGATCCAAAACAAATTCTGGGGGATGCCCCCCAAAAAACCGGCTTACTGACAGGCTCCCTGGAGCTATTTGACATCAATATCCTGCCGGAGCGCTACCGGCGCAAGAAATTCCGCCCGGTAGCTATCCTCCCCTGGCTGCTGCTGATCCTCTTCCTGGCGGCACTCTACCCTTCCGTGTTAATAGCACGGGAAGCCCAATCCACATTTACTCGTTCGCAACTCGAGGTTTCCAATTTACAAACCTCGTTGGAAAGCTATCAATCCGCTGCTGTTAAGCTGGCAGCCCTGCAGGAGGAAATTAACCTTCAAGTTCAACAAAAAGAGCAGATCCAGTCATCTTACCAGGGTCTGGACCTGAAGGGTTCCAACTGGAGCCCCACCTTATTTAGAGTCGTGCAAAACGCCCCGGATGGTATCTCCTTAACTTCAGTTACCCAGCAGGATCAAGAAATCCTCCTGGAGGGCACTGCAGCTGCCTATCCCCAGGTACTGGAATACCTGGATTCCTTAAGCTCCTTGGAAGAATTCTCAGCTGTTCAGATTGAGGCAATTGACCAAATAATCGTTGATCCCCTGACGCTGGTTCCAGCAGACCCAGCCGGAGAAAACCTACCCGCGGCCTCACCACCCGCCTCGTATACGTTTTCCCTGCTGGTCTCTCTGGATAAGGAAGGTCAACAATGAACAAAAAAAACACCAAACTCTCCGGGATGCGGGTAGGAATTATTGCCAGTTTAATTGTCGCTATGCTCAACCTGATCCTGCTGGGGGGGTCCTACCTCAGGCGGACAGCTACCGAGCAGCTGAAGGCCGATCAAGCTGTTTTGGAAGAGAATTACCAGCAACTTGAAAAAGTTAACCAGGATCAGCTGGATGACCTCCAGATGGATTTAGATAATATCCGGGCGGAGGTGGCTGAATTAAAAGCCAGCTTCCCGGAATTAGGCGTCCCCTTCGATATCTTCCGGCGTGGATTGGACCTTGCCCGGGCCAGCCAGCTGGAATTGCTGAGCATTTCCCTGACCAATTCCGATCTCCAGGAAACAGCCTCGGGGGTTATCCTATTTAATGAGTACACCCTCGAAATGAGCGGGTCTCTGGACAGCTGCCTCAACTTTATTGAAAAAGTTGAGGGGGCGGGACTGGATTCTGTCGTCATGCAATTTGCCGCAATCTTCCCGGAAGATGAGCACTGTACCTTTGAAATCACCACCAGGGGATATCCCTCCTCCCTTGAGTGAGGCTTAATAAACGATAAAATGGCCTGATCCAGAAAGAGAGTGAACCTTGTTTAAGAGAAAAACGACCACTATTAATTTTGAAGGCGATGAGATCCGCTTCGTGGTTGTCCAGGGGGAAACCATCCGCTCCTGGCACACCAGAAAAATCCCTCCGGAATACATGAATCAAGGTCAGATCCTGAAAGCGGATACGATTGGCAACGTGATCACGGCAACACTCAAAGAGCTGAAAGGATCCAGGCGAAAGGTAATCACCTCTGTTACCGGACAGCGCTCCGTTCACCGCATTCTGAAAATTCCCAATATCCAGGATAACCTTTTAGAGGAAACTATCCGGCGGAAAACCAAACAGGAATTTGCCATTCCATTAGATGAAACCGACATCCACTGGCGGATTCTATCCCGCTCGAGCAGCCAGATTATCCTTTATGTACTGGCTGTCCCGAAAGTTGTCCTGGATTCCCAGGTAGCGGCCCTCCGGGCAGCAAAAATCAAACCCAGGGGCATGGATATCAAACCCCTGGCTTTGCAGCGCCTGGTAAATCAAGCGACCTGCATCATTGTCAACCTGGAATCCTTCAGCCTGGGTGTGATCATCGTTGTAAACCACATCCCCATCCTGGTGCGGACGGTTCCCCTGGAAACGGGGAATCTAACTGAGGAAGCCAAGCTGGATCTGCTAAGCCAGGAATTGGCCAGAACTGTTAAATACTATAACGAAAGCAATAAAACCAACCGGCTGTCAGAAGAAACGGTAGTCTATCTCACCGGGGAACTGTTTGATACAACCCATATTGACAACCGCCTGGAGGAAAGTTCTGACCTGGGGGAAAGGCTGAAAACCAGGACACCATATAATGTGCAAACACCCCAAGTGCCATTTACACTTCCCAAAAACTTCTCGGTAACAAAATATGCCGTTAATTTGGGACTGGCTTTAAAATCTCAATGAACCCTATCTATCTCGGGTTTTATACCCTTTTAGGTTTAGTGGTTGGCAGTTTTCTGAATGTGGTTATTGACCGGCTGCCTGAAGGTCAATCTATCGTATCCCCTCCTTCACACTGCGACCAGTGCAAAAGACCTTTAACCGCATTGGAATTAATACCAGTCTTTAGCTTCCTGTTTTTACGAGGGCGCTGCCGGACCTGCCAGGCTAAAATTCCTCTCCGCAGCCTGATTGTCGAGTTAATCACCGGGGCTTTATTTTTATTAACCTGGCTGCGTTTTGGTCAAAGCTGGGAAACGGGACTGTATACTCTCTATGGCGTCTTGTTAATAGTAATTGGCTCGATCGACCTGGAGCATCAGAAAGTACTTAATATCCTGATCTATCCTGCCATCGGGCTCAGCCTGATCATGATCCCGGTGATTCACAGCGGCACACCCTGGATGACCCTTTTAGGCGGCCTAGTCGGATTCGGGGTTTTATTCCTGATCGCCGTAATTGCGCCGGGAGCCATGGGAATGGGAGATGTGAAATTAATCCTCTTCCTTGGTATGATCAGCGGATTCCCGGAGATTGTGATCACCCTCTTCCTAGCTTTTGTATCGGGAGGACTGATATCCGGGATCCTTTTAGCCCGGAAAAAAATCGGTAAAAAGGATTCAATCGCATTTGGACCTTTTCTGGCTTTTGCGGGGATGATCACTCTGTTATACGGTACCCAGATTCTTAATTGGTATCTTGGGAGAGTCCGCTGATGAATATCCTGGAACTGTTCCCGGCCATGGATCAACATGGCGCGTCAGATTTACACCTCAAAGCCAATGCCCTCCCGCTCCTGCGGGTAAACGGAAAACTTACCCCTTTAGCTGGAACAGAACCAGTCTCAGCCCAGGATTTAATGGCAGCCTTTCAGGCCATGACCTCGAAAGAGCAGCAAAACGAGTTTAATCAGAAAAAAGA
>CAZUMG010000167.1:0-3793 GCA_964621895.1 uncultured Anaerolineales bacterium
CGGTCCTCAATAAAGAGCAGATCAACACCGGCAATTTCGGCCTTCTCGACCAGGAGATTTTTATAGGTACCAGAGGTGTCATCTCTGGCATATCCGGCCAGCATCAGAACGATGCGGCTGTCTGGCCCGAAAGGGCGTCCATCGAAAATTCCTTTCTGCTCAAGAAGGGACCGGCGTTGGGGATTGCCCAGAGCGCTGGCAAAATCGATCGCCAGTTCAATGCCTTTGCGTGGGATGATGCGGGTGGCCTGGAGTAAAACCAGATCGCCTTCATCTAGTCCCACTTCCTGGCGCAGATCACAATTGTAATCGTCCCCTTCCCAGCTGGAGCCTGAGAAATCAAAAACATTGGGCACAACCCGGGAATGGATGCCCTTGCGCTCCAGGAGCTCTTTTTGAGCCAGGCTGTTGATCACCGTGTGTGTTATCTTCGGGCCGCGGGGGGGCAGGTATTTATCAGCCAGCTCAGCTGCTCCCGCGCAGGTTAGGGAAAAACCAGCCAGGCGTTCCCAGTAAAAATCATGGTTATGGGAAACAGCCGGGAGATTGAATTCTTGGCGGACAATTTCCAGGGCAGGGGCAACGGCTGGATTGACAGCCACGCTCCATACATTTTCCGCCACGATCAGGTCGATTTTATTTTCAGGGATGATGTGCCGGAATCGCTCAGCTAATTCCCGGGTCATGCGCTCCAATTCAATCCGATATTCGGCCGGGTCAAAATCCACCAGTGCGGAGAAGGTATTTTGATACAAGCGTTCGCTTGCTGGCAGGTGGTGGAACATCTCCCTGACCAGCGTACCCTGGGCGGTACCCAGGTCGCCCGCGACGAGGTGAATGGAATGTCCCATTTTTTCGAGAATGAGCTTCCATTTTTCAATCTCTAGGGAGACACCATCTGTGCCTCCAACCTGGTAATGAAAGATAGCAATGTTCATTGATCTATATACAGGACCTGTCCTCAGGACCGTAGATGAGGATAGGGAACCCCGGGGGATTTTTAATGTTTTGCTCAGGATTTGATCCGGGGGCGACCCAATTCTTTTGATTGTACCCTAACCCTTGACTCCCCCGGCAGTTAATCCTTCTTCGAGGTAACGCTCCATTGCCAGGAATAGTAAAATAATCGGGATGGTCATGATCGTTGAGGCGGCCATGACAACATTTGGCCTGGGGGTGGGATCATTAAAGATGGTGTTGATTTTAATCGGCATGGTAAACAGGTTATGATCGTTGAGAAAAACCAGCGCGTAGAGAAATTCATTCCAGGCGATCATGAACGTGTAAATACTCACGGTTACCAGGGCGGGAATAGACAGCGGCAGGGTAATTCGCCAGATGATACCCAGGCGGCTGCAGCCGTCAATCAATCCAGCCTGTTCGATCTCATCTGGAATGGTCCTGAAGTAATTAGTCAGCATGTAAAGAGCGACCGGGAGCGTTTGTGCCAGGTAGGTAAAGACGAGCACACCTAAATTATCCTGGACATTAAAACCCACTCGGTCTCCCACCTGGGCGAGCATAGCAAAGAGGGGAATGATCAGCAGTACACCCGGAAAAAGATAAACCATCAGGATTCCATTCAGCAGCACATTTTTTCCGCGAAATCTCAACCGGGCGATAGCATAGGCTCCCAGGGTTGATAGAATCACCGCAATGATCGCGGTTGGAAGGGCAACTTTAAGTGTATTGATGATATTTCTCCCAAAATCCTGGAAGCTTTTATGTGCGGGAGAAAAAAGTTCTTTATAAGCTTCCAGCTGAAAGGAGGCGGGAATATAAACGGGTTCACGACCTGAAATTTCGGCTCCTGTTTTGAACGACGAGCTTACCATCCAGTAAAAAGGGAAAAGAATACTGGTGAGGAAAAAAATCAACGTAAGAGAAAAGATAAACCGCGGCCAAGTCAACCAGGCAGCCAGGTGACCGATAAAGTTCTTAGGTTCTTTTTTCATGGTCAATCCTCCACGTTGCGCATCACAACCGTGATATAGAAAACCATAAAGATGATCAAGATAAGTAATAACATCATGGCAGTTGCTGCACCTCGGCCAAAATCAAACAGGCGGAAGCTGAACTCATAGGTCAGGATGGGGAGGACCTTGGTTCCAAAACCACCTCCCGTGAGCAGGAAAATATCGTCAAATTTATTAAAGGTCCACATCAATCGCAGCAGAAAGATTGCCCCCAGGACGTAGCGTAATTCTGGAAGGGTGATATTCCAAAATTTCTGAATGGCACTGGCGCCGTCAACATCTCCTGCTTCGTAAAGGGTCGAATCAATGGCCTGCAGCCGAGCCAGGATCATCAGCATGGCGAAGGGAAAATAGCGCCAGCCTTCAAAGAGAATGACAAATACCAGCGCCCATCCACGTTGTGATAAATAGGCAATGGGCAAATCAATCAAGTGCAGTTTCATCAGAATGTCATTGACCACTCCGGAAGGGCGGGGATCCATGATCCAGCGCCAGACGAAGGCAGTGCTGACAACAGGAGCCACATAAGGGAAGAGGAAAATTGCCCGGGTCAAACCACGACCTTTAAAGGGCTGGTTAAGCAGTAAGGCGGCGATCAATCCCACCAGGATGGTAAAGGTTGTGGCGACAAAGGAATAAACGATCGTGGTTACGGCAGCCCCCCAATTATTAGGGCCCTGGAATTTAAACGCAAAATCGTTGAAAACTTTTTGATAGTTTTCAAAACCAACATAGGGAGCATGGAAGACATCATTCAGGTTGTGCAGGCCAACGTCATGGAAGCTCACCCAAATGCTAAAAATAGCCGGGAAGATAATAATACTAAAGACAATGATGGCAGTAGGCGAGATGAGGGTCCAGGCCAGGCGGGATTCATCTGTTCGGAATAAACGAAAACGGGATTTATAACCAGGGGCGGATGCTGTCATGATACACCTCGGGGAAAGCTATCCGATCAAGCGAGGATGCTTAGAAAAGCATCCTCGCTTTTACAAGGAGATCGAACTATTGTTGGCGATCAGCGTAAAGAATTTCAACCTGTTCCTGCAGCCAGGCAGCAGCCGTTTCTGGAGTCATAATGCCTTCCAGGGCAATGTTGCTGATGGCCTGCGAAATCAACAGACGACCTTCGATATCGCCAATTACAGCCCGCTGGGTTGCATCGTAATCCGGGCGGAACAGCCAGCGCTGCATAGTGTCGTAACCGTTGGCGATTTGCGCCAGCGTTTCCGCTGAGTAGTTCGCAAAGTAAGGGCTTAGACCGCCCCATTCCTCAACTGCACTTTCCAATACCGGGATTTTACCCATAGGTGCCAGGGCCAGGATGTCGATATAGCTCTGTCCGGTTAAGAAATACTCAGCAACCAGTTGAGCTTCAGGGGAGGCGCCTTTCATGATGCCCATGGCGACCAGTTGCCCGTAGGATGCAGAACCATTAGGTCCGGTCATATTGGGAGCAAAACCAGTCTTGCCAGCCAGATCCTCCACGGCGATAACAACATTTCCGCCTGCTTCCATCCCGGATCCGTCAACGAGGTCATCCATAATGTAGGTGCTGTAAAACAGCATGCCGGACTGATCGAGTTCATAAGCCTCGCGAGCACCCCGCCAGTACTGGGGACCTGGAATGGCACAGCGCTGCAGATCAGTATAAAACTTCAGTGCTTCAACCATTTCGGGGGTGTTCATGGAAACATTGCCGTCAGCGTCAAACGGCCAGGCATTGTTGGAGATGGCAACCTGTTCAAAGACCTGGTGAGGATAGTTCTGGCTTGGATCTGTCCCCAGGCCTAGTGCGTAAAGTAAATTTTCTGTGC
>CAZUMG010000168.1:0-3783 GCA_964621895.1 uncultured Anaerolineales bacterium
ACGTCGCTGCCAGAATTCTATTCAAGGAGTTCCCCTCCTTTCCCGGGCGTCTGCCTGTATCAGTGCCTGGTATCAATTACGATCTTATTTCCGCGACATCTCCCGATCCCAATAAAATTTTCACAATTTCCGTTGGAGAAAAAATAGCCGGTGAGATTTCCCCGGAAACTACACCCAATACCCCTTCAGCGCCAGTTTTCCGGGTAGAAGATCTTATCGAACTTAATACAGACACCATCGTCGATCATAATGGGAATCCCGTACCGGACGGAACCCCGGTCACCTTTTATGTTACCTCCCAAGGTATAACGAATGCTTTACCACAAGTCACTACTATTGATGGTTCTGCATATACCAGATACTTAATTGAAAATAACAATAAAATATCTATTCATGCGGAAAGTTCATTTGCTCATTCAAATTTTATTGAAATTAATATCTTGGGAAGTAATACAGAAAACGGATCTGAAAACAATCAAAGCACTTCGATATTTTCAACAGAACAACCTGCTGTTAACCCTCAGACTCCTATCAATACCGAGCAACCCCAACCGGATCTTCCAGTAAACCAGGGTTCTCCCTGGGGTCATTGGCTACTTGCACTAGTATTAAATATCCTAATTTCCCTATTGGCGTATCAAGTGGGAGCTAAGTCAGGGTTAGTTCTTTGGGGAATTCGATGGGGACTTGCAAGTTTTATTTCTGGTCTGATCGTTTACAATTACCTTCAATTAAAACTTCCCGGAGTATCTTTGTTGTTTCCGGGTGAAATTTCCACCTTTTCTTTTGGTTTTGCAGTTATATTTGGATCATTAATTGGCTGGTTAGCCGCCTATATTATCCAGCGTATCTTCAACCCATAAAAGCTATTTTCCCAGGGTCGTCACCACACTAATCAAAAACAATAAAACCGCGACCCAGGCCATAATTTGTTCCTCGGTGGCTTTAAGCAAATCTTTAATATATGGTGCCGGTAAGGTGGCGTTTGGTTTTTTTCTTGGATCCCATTCTCCCAACAACGCCTCTTTGAATTGACTAACACTCTGAATTCTTTTATCAGGATGGACTTGCATTGCCATGATTATGGCTTGTTCCGTCCTTGGGCTGATTTTTTTGTTATATTCCCTAATACTTAATTCTCCCGAGGAGTTAAGGAACCTCTCCCTTGCCTCAAGGGGAGCTTTATTTGTCAAGAGATGATAAAGCGTTGCCCCCAGCGAATAAACATCACTCCTTGGATCGGTATGGCCGGTGTCTCCACCATATTGTTCCAATGGTGTATAATAAGCAGATCCATGACCATGGACCACTGTGACAGTTTTCTCACCAGATACTAAAATCTTAACTAAACCAAAGTCCACTAATTTGATAATGCCGTTGGGTGTTAATTTGATATTACTCGGTTTAATATCACGGTGAAGAATAACCGGTGACTGACCGTGCAAATAGATGAGCGCATCTGAAATCTGATCAGCCCAATTTAACACATCCCTTTCTGGTAAAAAATTTCCCTTCCTTTTCTCACCCAGCATCAAAGTTTGTAAATCTTTTCCCGGGATATAGTCCATTACCAGGAAATCTCGAATTTCATCTGAAAAGAAATCGGAAACTTTTGGAAGGTTGGGATGATCCAACCTCGCTAAAACTGTTGCTTCACGCTTAAATTGTTCCCTTGTTTGCTTGATTACATCAGCAGGTAGATTCGTTTCATAATACACAGCTTTTAAGGCGCATGACCGACCGGCTAATCTAAGATCCTCCGCCAAATAGACACATCCCATGCCTCCCTGACCTATGATCTCCTTTATTTTATAACGTTCTTTAATAACTTCGTTCTTTTTATGAGTATTATTCATCACATCCATTCCGCAAAGGGTCCAAACTGGCTTCTCATAGATTATAATCCAGTATACCAACCATTTAATCGCACCAAAACTTATTATGCCTGTATTTATTCAAAATCAACCTGTCCTAGTAGGCCAAGGGGGACCATTAAACGGATTTCGGTGGTCGATAACATCCCAGCTTCTGATTGGTAGAACAGGAGCATGTGATATTGCTATTTCTAATCAACAAGTCTCTCGAGAGCATGCCCGGGTATTTTCTACAGATCAGGGTCTTGCCCTGGAAGACCTCGGCAGTAAAAATGGTACATTTCACAATGGTAAGCCTGTCACGGGAATCACCTATCTCGATGACGGTGATATCATTCAAATTGCTTTGGCACAAGAATTTGTCTTCCTGGGGCAAGACGCAACCGTTCCTCTTGCCCCGAGTGATTTTGAATCCTCGGTTATTTCTTACTTCCGGCGAATCCGACTTGAAAAAGATTCCCGCAAGACTTATGTTCTCAATAGACCCCTTGAGCCTCCTTTGTCAGCTATGCAATTTAAGCTCTTAGGATTGCTGGCAGATTCAGGGGGTCGAGTTCTCTCCAGATCAGAGGTCATTAATTTTATCTGGGGTTCCAAGGAAGCCGTTGGTGTAACTGATCAAGCCTTAGATGCCCTGGTAAGGAGACTGCGGGAGCGTATCGCTGAATACGATTCTTTTCATGATTATGTGATTACCGTTCGGGGGCAAGGTTATCGCCTGGATAACCCACCCTATACCAGCAGTATCAGTTCAAAAGTTTCGTCCGACCCTTCTTCGAATTAATTTTAGAACCAACCTTTTTTATCAATTAGCTTTATATTTATTCTTCATCGACCGCCGCAGAATTAGATTATATACTTTTGCTAATTTCTGATAAGTAACTTTTAGTTCTTCAAGCTCTTTATCTTTGCTGATTTTTATTTGTTCATCATACTGGTTAACAATTGATGTTAAGTAATCTATCAATTGTGTTAATTCCCCTTCTTGAATCCCATTCATAATTTCTTCCAGCTTTTTGTCATCATCTGCTGCAGATATTAACTGTTCGACCATCTTCAGCTCTGGTGGCGTTGACAGCTCCTGTATTTTTTGGAATAACTCCTCAAGGATCTTTTTCCGATCTGCATCTTTATTTTTTTCCGCGCTTTCCAGCTCTACCGATAGCGCCTGGATAAAATATTGATCAACCAGAGCAATGTTTTGGAGTAAAGCTTCTTGCGGATTTTCTTGACTGAGAATTGAATTTATATTTTCCCGGGCCGTTGAAATTCGTTCCTCAATTTGCTGGTCAATTTCCTGGGTTATTTTCAATAGGAAATTTCTTTTTTCGACAAGATCATTTCTTTGGTCTTCACTGGATTTTTCAATTTTCTCGGTAAATAATTGAAAAAATTGGTAATCCATAGCTGGTCTGACTAAACTGGCAAACGCCTTGATTCGCAGAGTATTTGGCGCTTGGATGATTAATTCCAATAAAGAAGACCGCGTTAGGTTATTTCCCAGTTTTTCCAAGGACTGTTGGGCTGCCTGTATTTCCTGGGTCTCTGCAAGTATTTCTTTTCCTATATCTGTCTCTGCCATTAAAATATCTTGAAGTTCCTTAATCTTTTTAACAGTTTTTTCATCCCGGCTAGCCAAAATTCTTTGTGCAATTTCAGCGAATAAAGCAAAGAATTCCTTATCAATTTGTTGGTTCTTTTCTACAATCGTTTTCTTTAATTGTTCTCCTTCCATAGAAAACAGCTGATCTAACAAGGTCATTTTTTCCTGTTGGTCTTTGATCATCTCTTCGGTAATACCATCCGCGAGCAAGACATTTTTTATCAAGCTGTTCATCGTTAACATGGATTTTGGTTGAAATAAATATCCTTTCCGATCTTTAGGGTCCAAGTTATCAATAATGTCTTT
>CAZUMG010000169.1:0-3781 GCA_964621895.1 uncultured Anaerolineales bacterium
ATGTGTATATCTGAAAAACCTTCCCTGTCCAGATGAGCTCTCAATTGCTTAAGTACTTCCCCTGGAGTTTGATCAGGCACCAGCCGGAAATCGACCTTGGCAGAAGCCTTGGCAGGCAGCACCGTTTTTGAGCCCGGACCCTGATATCCAGATGTTAATCCGCAAATTGTGCAGGTAGGTTCAAAAACGCTGGCAGCCCGCAAAGAAGTTTCATCGGGATAATCTTTTAAAAAGGAAGCTATTCCATACCGGGATTGGTATTCTTCTCTGACTGGAGGAAGGGCTGCAAGCATCTGGAGATCCCTTTCGGAAGGCGGCACGATTGCATCGTAAAATCCAGGGATGAGAATTCTTTCTTCCTTATCCTTAAGAGAGTTTAAAGCCCAGACTAAACGCCAGGCTGCATTTGGGAAAATTGATCCACCCAACCCAGAATGCACATCCAGATTGGCCGTTTGAACCGAGAGTTCAACATAACAAATCCCCCGTAAACCAAGGTATTGCATGGGGATATCGCGGTGATCAACACCCCCAAATTCCCAAATACAGGCATCAGCAGCCAGCAGGTCCTGATGTTCCTCGACAAAATCTGGCAAATGAACACTGCCGATTTCCTCTTCTCCTTCCAGAATAAACTTAATTGTGCAGGGCAATTCGCCATAAACCTCAAGATAGGCATCGATGGCAAATAACCTGCTGACGAAATGACCTTTATCATCGCTGATACCCCGGCTAAATACTTTGCCGTCACGTTCTTGGGGATCAAACGGTGGGGAAGTCCAAAGATCGAGCGGTTCAGCTGGTTGGACATCATAATGGTTGTAAATTAACAGGGTTTTATCCGTGGTGCCTTTTCGTTCAGCAACTACAACGGGGAATCCCGCTGTTTCATATAAATTGCCTGTAAACCCTCTGGATTCCAGCATAGATAACACCATCCGGGCTGTTTCGGTCATTCCCAGATTCTGGGCAGCAACGCTGGGTTGGGCGCAGAGTTTTTTCAGCTCTGAGAGGCTTTTTTCCAGATGGGATTCCAGGTAATCATCCATGGATTTTAAGTCCGTTATCATAATCACTCCTGGAGCATAGCATCAATTCTAGCAACGATTAAATCTAAGGCGACAAGGTTAAACCCTCCCTCCGGGATGATCACATCAGCGTAACGTTTGGAAGGTTCAACAAATTCCAGATGCATTGGACGGACCGTGTTGAGGTATTGATTAATCACGCTTTGAGTTGTCCGTCCCCGTTCTTCAATATCTCTCAGCAGCCGTCTGATAAACCGAATATCAGCATCTGTATCCACGTAGATTTTCAGATCAAATAATTTTCTTAGCTCAGGTTCCGCGAAGATTAATATGCCTTCAATCAGAATGATCGGCTGCGGCTCGACAGTTGTCGTGTTTTCGGTGCGCCGGTGAGTTTTAAAATCATAACTTGGAAGTTCAATGGATTTGCCTGTTCGCAAATTGTTGATGTGCTCAATTAACAATTCCGTTTCAAGGGAAGAGGGATGGTCAAAATTTACCAGAGCTCGCTCATCCTGTGAAAGTTCGCGTAAATCACGATAATAGGCGTCATGCGGAAAAAAGGCTATTTTTTCTGGACCAACAGTCTTGAGGATATAGTCTGCAATGGTCGTCTTTCCCGATCCGGTTCCACCAGCAATGCCTATAACAAGGGAGGAGTTTCTTTTCGTCATGGTGCCTGTATTATACTTGAAGGGTAAGGTTAACCTGGAGCCAATTTTCGTTTGATTTGGTTAAGATGTGGGGATGTTCTTGGTGCTGCTCCAGGGTATATCCAGAAACGAGGAAGAGCGGATATTTGTAAGGGTCCCTGCAACTTTTCACTATTAATATCGTATTAAATATTGTTGATGATTTAAAGGAGAAAACCTAAATGAATAAGGCTACAACTATTTTACTCATCGTGGGAATATCGTTAATTCTGGCAGCCTGTGCTGCCGGACCCAATCAACTCCGGAATACCCCCAACGAAGATGGAGAAGTTGCCGGTTTTTGGATGGGAATCTGGCATGGATTAATTTCCCCCATTACCTTTATTCTTTCATTATTCTCTAATAATATCTACGTGTTTGAAGTCCACAACAATGGCGGCTGGTATACTTTCGGATTCCTGCTAGGCGCATCCATGACTTTCGGTGGAAGCGGTGGTGGAGCTGCCTGCCGGCGTAGAAAACGGGCCTAATAAATCAGGGTCATTGGCCGGAGTTTAGCTTTCAATCCGTAAAGGGGACTCGGGCGGTTCTTCCGCTTTTTTGCCCAGAAGCTGGCTTTTTTGGTAAGCAGCCCAGACGGCTTTGGACAAGATAGTGCGCATGCCACCTTTTTCTAACTGGTAAATAGCTTCGGCGCTGGTCCCCCCTGGCGAGGTAACCATATTTCGCAGCTGCGCCAAATGCAAATCGGATTGGATGGCATAATCAACCGATCCTTTGAGCGTTTCCAGCACAATTAAACGGGCATCCCGGCGGGAAAACCCCAGGTGGACTGCCGCATCTACCAAAGCCTCAGCCAAGAGGAAAACATAGGTCGGTCCGGTACCGCTGACCGCTGTTGCCATGTTGAGCGCATCTTCGTGATCAACATATAGTTCTTTCCCCATTGCTTCCAGGATAACTCGCGCATCAGCTCTCTGGGCTTCAGTAACTTCAGCAGATGCTGTCCAAACAGTCATCCCTGAACTGATCTGAGCCGGTGTATTTGGCATTGTCCGGATGACTGCCTTGTGAGCAAGCCCTTTTTGGATCGCTGCTACCGGCATACCCGCAACGATTGAAAAAACCAGGCAGCCAGTGGGGATCATCCCATGTATTTCCTCCATGACTGCCGGCAATACCTGAGGTTTAACTGATAAGATCACAATATTGGCTGCCTTGATTGCATCCGGATTTTTACCTGTAACCATAATTCCATATCGGGAAGCAATCGCCTCCTGCTGTTCCGGGTGAGGGTCACTGGCTGTGATTTGTCCTGGGTCAAGCTCATTTTTCCTGAGCAGAGCACCGATTATTGCTCCAGCCATGGTACCGCTGCCAATTACTGCGATGGCCTTTCCTTTTAAACGCTTCATCCCAGCCTCCTTCAAACCAGCCGTCCCCGAAGAATTGAATATAGATTATGGGTTAGACCTGGATATAATTGCTGTCATTGTACCATCCACGGAGAAGATATCTCTAGCTGATTGTATTTTCTTCTGCCGTATTATTCATGTATCCCTGTTCAGTTAAATAATCCAGTATTTTTAATGAATATTCCTGATGTGATGATCTCGTATACTTAATTTCAGTGTAAAGCTGGGCCAGATTTTCAACACCTTGATCGGCTGCCCGTTCCCTTAACCAATTGGATTTCATGTACCGCTGCCAGCCCTTGATATCCCTTTCCTGGTAGATTTCTTGAATATCCTGAGCTGAATAGTCTCGATAAGTTTCCCAATGAATCAAACCCTCAGCGGGTAGACGATCTCGCAATTCTGGAGATTCGTCAGGATATCCCAAAGAAAACCCAACTACTGGTACGACATTTTTGGGAAGACATAAAATATCTCCGATCTGATCCGCGTTGGCAAATGTGCTGCCCAGGTAGCAGATGCCTAAGCCTTTGGATTCTGCCGCAAGAGCTACCGTTTGAGAAACCAGAATTGCATCGATAGCAGCCACCATAAAACTGAAGAAATTATCAAAGTTATCCGGTGCGTTATTCAGGGTTAACCAGCGGCGCATTCTGTGGAAATCAGCGCAGAAGGTCAGGAATAC
>CAZUMG010000170.1:0-3757 GCA_964621895.1 uncultured Anaerolineales bacterium
GGTGGTTTTTTGTTTCGGGCGCTTTGCGCCCTCAACTCACTAAAGTGTTAATAAATAAGGAGGGGAGATTTTACTCCCCTCCTTCACTCTGTTCTGGGTTACCGCCAATTTATTTTTCACCCTGGCTCTGAATCCTGCCTAAACCACTGATTTCCGGGTTGACAGCTGGGCTGCCGTAATACTTCACATCACCCGCGCCGCTGATGACTACATCCAGAACTTCATTCACCCATACTTCTGCGCCTCCAGCACCACTGATGGTGACAGCTGCCCGCTGGCTTTCAAGATCAAAAGCCTGGTAGCGCCCCAAACCATTTAAGCGGATATTTTGAGTCTCGACATTTCCGGTCATTTTGACATCCCCGGCACCGCTGACAGTCACCTCCAACCGGTCAGCATTCAGATCATCAACCGTGACATCGCCGGCGCCGCTGAGGTTGATCTCCAGACTGTCGGTTTTCAGTTTATCAATATTAAATCTGGCGGCGCCAGTAAGATTAAGTGCCTTCAGATCTTTTACTGTGACCCGGAATATTATTCCCTCACTCGGTTCCGGGACATTTCGCCTTCCTCCTGGAGAAAGGAGGAGATTATCCACAAATCCAATCTCAAGGGTTTTCCCTTTAACCTCAGTCTTGATAAACTTGGTCAGGTTGTCATCGGTTTCAATCGTCAGGGACTCAACATCTCCCTGGGTAACGATAACTGTGCCGGTTCCGGATACCAGGATCTCGTTAAAATCACTGACATCCCGATTTTCCACAATTACCTCACCAGAGCCCTGAACCAGCCTGGGGCCGAAAGGCACAATACAGGCAGTTGACACAAATACAATCACCATCAACAAAAATAAGCTTTTAATTATAATACGCATGATTTTCTCTCCTATATATTATCTGGCTAAGCAAGGTATTCTTGATCAGTACCAGATCTTTAAATAGCTGCATAACTATATATACGGGAAATTGTATAAATCCTCTCATCTGATGCGTTATGCTATACTTCGGTACAGTGCAGCGCGATGATAAATTGATCCAATCAGGAGCTGAAAAGATGGAAAAACCTAACCAAATTCCCGCAATCGTATCAATCATCGCGATCATCCTGGGTTGCCTGGACCTGGTGCGGGGTTTTATGCACACCCTCCTGCTGCAATACGCGGCGGTCAAAATCGCCGGCCTGGACCTGTCAACAGGGCAGGCAGCGGATCTTTTACGGCTGATGGGATCCTTCGGCATCTCCAACTATATCAGCGGAGCGACCCTGATTCTAGCCGGGTGGAAATTCCGGCCTCTTGCACTTTATTTACTGGGGATCATCCCGGCGGCCTATCTATTGGGCGGGATCGCCATCCATCTGAATTCAGCGGACTATACCGCCACGCAAGCCGACTGGGGAGGCATTCCCATGATGGCCGTTTACCTGGCTGTCTGCACACTCACCTTCAGCTATGGCCTGTGGAAATGGAAAAAGTGAGCATCGAGTTTAAGCACATTCCCACCAACGGCATCCAGCTCCACACCGCCTTGGCCGGTCCAGAATCAGGGGAGCCAGTTATCCTTTTACACGGCTTCCCGGAAGCCTGGTTCGGCTGGGAAGAACAAATCCTTGCGCTGGCTGAAGCCGGGTTCCGGGTCATCACCCCTGACCAGCGAGGCTATAATTTGAGCAGTAAACCCGCGGGGATTGAAAACTACCGCACGAGAAAATTAGTGAAAGATATCCTGGGTTTGGCGAAAACGCTTAACCTGGATAACTTTTATCTGGCAGGACATGATTGGGGAGCGCTGGTGGCCTGGAGTCTGGCAGCAGTTTTTCCCCGCAAGATCAAACGCCTGGCCATCGGCAATGTGCCCCACCCGGATGTTTTTACCAGTTATTTGCGCTCCCACCCTGCTCAGATGCTTAAAAGTTGGTATACCTTTTTCTTCCAGCTCCCCGGAATTCCAGAACGCTTTGTCAAAGCCGGAAATTGGCGCTTCCTGGTCAAGTCTTTGCCAGATTACTGGGGGGAACAGGAATACAACCGCTACCGGAATGCCTGGTCTCAGCCAGGAGCCTTATCAGCAATGATCAACTGGTACCGGGCGAATATCGGTGGACCTCAAGAATCAAGGAAACCTTCTCTGGTGGAACCGAAAACCCTGATCATCTGGGGGAAAAAAGACCCTTATTTAATCTGGCAGATGGCGGGATTAAGCCTGGAGTTATGCCGGGAAGGGGAGTTGGTGTACCTTAAGGATGCCACCCATTGGGTCCAACATGACCAAGCGGATCAGGTCAGCCGGCTGCTGATCGATCATTTTACCTCCGGAGCAGACCATGCCAATTGAACCTGCCAGTATCCAGCGCGATAAAATGCTGTCATTCGGAAAAACCCATTTAATCCTGGCTCAATTCCTGGTGGTAAAAGACCCGGCCGTTTTGGGCGATTATTTGTCTCTCTCTAAAAAAATTACGGTTGAGCAAGGCGGCAGGAACCTGTTCCAGGGTAAGATCAATCAGGTGTTGGCGGGGGGTGAGCTGCCCTATCAGGTCCTCACTGTGGACAGTTTTCCTTCCAGTTTAGCTCTCTTGGTTGCCCATGAAAATCTTCGGGCTGCCCGCCAGGCAGCCCTGGCCGAGCTGTATGCTTTGATCATCAAACCGACCGCCTGGATCCCCCCTTTGGTTAAAGGGCTCCGTATTACGGCTCCCACCCTCAGCCGCTGGCTGGATACCTCGTCGGAAAAGGTCCTGGATGGATTTGCTGAACAAGCCAACCCGGATATCGAACCGGTACCCGAAACCATCCATCGGCTGAAAGAGCAAGTTCCACAGGATGCCTTTTATATGATGAACCTGAACAAGCATTATTCCAGGAAACGTGGACAAAAACAAAATCGCTGGAGGCTGTGGGGAAAAGCTGCTTATGACCGCTATTCAGCCAGGATCCTGCCCTATCTGGTCAGTGTGGGGGGATATCCAGCATTGATTGGACCGGTAGTAAGCTGTTATATCGGGGACGAAAAGAGCAAATTATATGACAGCTGGAGCGATTTTGGGCTGGTGTACTATCCGTCCCCTTCCCATTTCCTGCGGTTAATGACCAATACCCCCGGGAAGGCGGTTGAATACCGCCGGGCTGGTTTGCAGCGGGCAGTACTGATGCCGTGCTCCAAAACTCAGATCCCCTAACCGGAAAACTGGGGTTCGAATTAAGTTGACTGAAACATTCCGGGGGTGTCCTAATTAAAAACCTATCCCAAACAAGTAGCGTTTGGGATAGGATGACTCAGGTTTTCTAACTTTCAGGGACAGATGCAATGCTGCGCCGTGGTCACTCCTGAGCTCATCTTACCCCCGGCTGCTTCACAAGAACTTTTGGGGAGATCTATTTGGCAGGTCAGAGTAACCTGGTCAGGTGGCGGCAGGGTTGGCAGCAGGAGCACCTGCGAATAAAGCGGGTTTTCACAGCCCTCCAGGTAGAGCTGAAATCTCTGCTCAAGGCCAGGCATCTCAGGAGTGAGGGTGAACTTACAGTACCGCCGAGCTACAAATCCCTGCAGATCACATCTATAGGCCGGGATTTCCCCCAGGACGGCGCTGTAAGACCATAGTGCAACTCCATCTGCCTCTTGGCTTCCCACCGGGGGCACACCCCCTGCCATCTTCAGGTAAAGAGGAATATTCATTGTGTCCTCATTGATATTCAGCACTACCAGCGAGATTTCCAATTCCTCAAAGAGACTGCAGCGGTCTGATTCTGCCGGGGCAG
>CAZUMG010000171.1:0-3714 GCA_964621895.1 uncultured Anaerolineales bacterium
GGCGCGTAAGGCGTTGGTAAATCAGAGAAAAAATCAGGCATAAAATGAACATATAGATTGCAACCGCCGAACCATAACCGAGTTTAAAACGCACAAAACCAAAACGATACATGTACGTCGCAAGAGTCTCACTAGCATTGACGGGGCCTCCCTTAGTCATGATCCAGACCATGATGAACTGCTGTATCGAACCAAGCACGGATAAATAAACGGACGTCTTTATTGTACTGCCCAACAATGGCAGCGTGATGTAAAAGAAATTCTGAATGCTATTAGCGCCATCGATACGGGAAGCTTCTTCAAACTCCAGGGGTATATTTTGAAGTCCCGCTAAATACAGCAGCATGTGAAAGCCGAAGTATTTCCAGGTGAGAGCAATGAAAACTGAAAACAAAACAAGCTTTGGATCGCTGAGCCAGCCGATGGGTCCGCCGCGAAAATGAACTGCAATCGCGTTGAGAAGACCGCGGTCCGGGTCGGGGTTGTAGAGCAGCATCCACATAATAGCGACATTGATTTCAGAAAGGATATAGGGCATAAAAAAAATGGTACGGAAAATAGCCCGCCCTGGCAAGTCGCGTCCTACCATCACCGCTAAAGCCAAGGCCAAGGGCAACTGGGCCCCTATTGAGAATGCAATGATCAGGAGTACATTCTTGACCGCTTTCAGGAATACTTCATCGGTGAGGATGTCCTTGAAATTCTGCAATCCTACAAAATCTACAGCAGGGCCCAGGCCGTTCCAGTCAAACATACTGAAATAAACAGAGCGGAAAATGGGATAAACGACGAAAATCAGGAAGAGAGTAAGTGCTGGGAACAGGAACAGGACAATTATCAAATTGTCTACAAGCTGACGGTGGGTTCCCGATCCACTCTTTATTTTTAAGCTGTCTGGGATGGCAGGAAACTGCTGCATAAATAGGATTCCTCTATTTAAGGCTTCGTGGCGTCCCGCTGTTCGGGTATCTTCGATATGGCGCCACGAAGCCTTTTTCAATCACAACCTTAGGTGGTATGTTCTGACCAATCACCTAAGATTTCTTGCAAGGTTACTTCATTTCTTGCGCAACAGAATCCTCAACCGCCTGCGCCACCTGCTCAGGTGTCATGGTGCCGGCGAAAAGGCCCTGCACAGAGTCGTTGAGAACTGACCCTGTGGCCGGGGGCAGGAATTGGTCGTAGTAGAGCTGGAAGTAATCTGCTGAAGAGAACAGCTGCTGGACTAACAGCATGTTGGGATCCGCTAGGCCCACCTCGGCGCCATAAACCACTGGGATGCCCGTTCCATGCTCGGCGATGATCGTCTGGTTCTCTACGCTGGTCAGGTATTTGACAAAGTCTACGGCTTCCGGTTCAGCATTCAGACCAATTGCAAAGCCGTTGCCGCCACCTACGACGTCAGATAATTCGCCAGCTCCCCCCTCTACAGCTGGGAAGCCGAACAAACCAAGATCCTCACCAATTCCCAGCTGGTCTGCGCTGTTGGCTGCCGACACAGAGGGAGCCCATTGGCCGGAGAGCTCCATAGCGGCCTTGCCATTGCCAAAGGTCGCTTGCATATCATCATGGACCGCACCGAGATATCCTTCCTGGAAAGGCTCAAGGGCATTTAATTCCTGCAGTTTAGCGCCAGCCTCGACGAAGCAAGGATCGGTAAAGGAACCTGTCCGAGCCATGGCATCTTCAAATTTTTTCTGTCCACAGATACGAGTGGCAAGATAGTTCCAGAAGTGCATGCCAGGCCATTTATCTCCTTCACCAATAGAAATCGGGGTGATGCCAGCATCTTTTAATGTCTGTACATCTTCGAGGAACTCGGTCCATGTTGTGGGTGGAGCGTCGATGCCAGCGTCAGCGAAGAGCGCTTTGTTGTACCAGAAACCGACCATGCCCATGTCCCAAGGAACACCGTAATTCTTACCCTGGTAGCTGTAGACACCCAAAGCCCCGGGGGCAAAGCTATCACGCCAGGCGGGATCAGCATCGAGATCCGCTGTGATGTCCTTCAGCAGTCCAGCCTCAACCTGCTGGTTAAACGTCCCTCCACCCCAACTCTGGAAGATATCCGGAGGATCGCCAGATTGCATCACGGTTGTGAGTTTGGTCTTAAACGCTTCATTCTCAAGGACGGTGATCTCGATGGTGACATTCGGGTGGGCAGCCATATAGTCATCGGCCATCTTTTGCCAATCCGATAGACCTGGATCCTTGGTGGTGATATGCCACCAAGTAATGGTGACTGGCTCGACTACGGCTACCTCTTCCGTTGCCTCAGGTGGAGCTGCTGTCGCCTCTTCAACCTCTTCAGGCGGCGCTTGGGACTCAACCGGGGCGGCTGTTTGACATGCTGTCAGGAAGAGACCGAAGACCAGCACTAAGCTGATAAGCATGTGAATTAATTTACGCATTTTATCTTCTCCTTAATATACTTTGTAGTAAACTTAGGAGTGTGTGAATCGAACAACCCACACACTTTGTTGCAGGTCTTTGTTCTTTTCATGACAGATTGGGGCAAAGACCTGCGCATTTATTATTTTATCTTTCTCCAGGGCACCTCCTTCTTGTTGCTGTTCAACATCCCACAGGAATTTAGAAAAGAAAGTGAAAAATCGCGGATTTCATCCGCTGCTGTGTTGGCCTAACTTCATCGCCGAGCCTCTGATTACCAGTTCAGTATAAATTTTCAATTGAGTGGATTCAATTTCATTTCCATTGATTAGATCAATGAGCATCTTTGTGGCTGCATACCCCATTCTATCGATATGTTGATCGACAGTTGTAAGGTTGAAATTTCCAGATTCAGGAACATTATCGAAGCCAATTATTGATAAATCTTCTGGTATGCGGATATGAAGAGATTCTGCAACTTCATAGACACCAAACGCTGTCTGATCATTTGAAGCAAAAATAGCAGTTGGAGGATTTTCTAATTTCAATAATTGTTCTGCGCATTCCTTACCTGTTTCGCGAGTATAGTCCCCGTTAACAAATAATTCGGGGTCATAATCAATCCCTGCATGACCCAGGGCATCCTCATATCCTTTTTTTCTGCGGATGGCACTGAGCAGGTCCAAGCGTCCACTAATATGCGCAATCCTTCGATGGCCCAAATCAATCAAATGCTGGGTGGCTTCAATTGCCCCTTTATAATTCGTGGAAATCACAGCAGGGCCAGAAGGCTCATGGATACTGGGATCGACAACAACCACTGGTGAGGTTGAAATAAAGTGCCCGGAAGTCGGTGTCACAATGATAACCCCATCAGTAAAGCTGTTGTTTAAAGATGAAATAAATTGTTGTTCTTTCGTGGATGATGATAATTTTCGGACATCCCCGCTTGTGTAAATCATCAAATCATAATTCAGCTCTAAAATTGCCTGGTTTACTCCTTTGGCGACATGAACGGAGAAGGGGCCGGTTACATCAGGCATAATCAGCCCAATCACATTAGTCTTTCTGCTGCGCATGCTTTTGGCTGCTAGGTCCGAGGAATATCCCAACTCTTCAATCACATTCCGAACCTTTTTGTAGGTCTCTTCAGCTACATCATCTTTTTCGTTTAGTACTCTGGAAACAGTTGAAACAGAAACCCCCGCTGTTTTGGCCACATCGTGTATGGTAATAGATTGCCGTTTGATCATTATTCTCTCCATATCGGGAACCTTACCGGCAACGTTTCCGATATCGTTATCATTATTGCCGATTTTTTCC
>CAZUMG010000172.1:0-3680 GCA_964621895.1 uncultured Anaerolineales bacterium
CTCCTACTGATAAAGTATGGCTCAAAGCTTTTTTAGGATAGGTAAACAGTACAATAACGAAAAAAGCGATCAGCGGGGGAAGAGGAAGCAGCCAAATTAAAGTATCAATTGCCATAAAGTTTCCTTGTTATCTGCAAGTGGTCCGATTTACCATTTCATGAGGTTGATTTCATCGGCTGCAATTTTCTTAACCCGACGGTAAAGGGAGATCACCAGGGCTAACCCAACCGCGACTTCAGACGCTGAAACAGCAAATACAATCACCACAAATACCTGACCAGCTACCTGCTGTGGGTAGAAGTAGCGCCAAAAAGCGATCAAATTAATATTAATTGCCGTAAGCATTAATTCAATAGACATCAGGATGGCAATAATATTTTTTCTGGCTAATACGCCGTACAAACCAATGGAAAAGATACCAGCAGCCAGAATCAAATACCAGGATAATGGGATCATACCTGCCTCCCTCGTCGCCCGGGTGTTTTCAAAATCATCATTTCATTTTCTCCATGCCACGACAATGGATCCAATCAGGGCTGCTAACAATAATATAGATGCCAATTCAAAAGGCAATACATATCCATTTGGTGAAACCAACTGTTGTCCCAGTTCCCTGATGAGATCGAATTTGGGATCTAAAACCGGTGCCATCAGCGCTGTTCGGGGGGAGCTAAGGTAAAAATAGGCCATCCCCACAAAGAGAGAGACGCTGAGCAGTGCAGCTATAGGCCATTGATTTGTTTTACCCGGCAGCAGCTCCCCCTCAGTTTGCCTGGTAAGCATCACGGCAAAAATCACCAGGACAGCAATAGCGCCAATGTATACCACCACCTGGATAACCGCGATATAAGGAGCCTGCAGCAAAACGAAGATCACTGCGCCTCCGAACAGAGCTAACACCAGCCACAAGGCAGCCTGGACCATATTTTTAGTCGTAACCACCATTATGGAAGCACCGCAAGTCAGCACTGCCGTAAATAGGAAAAGTAAACTAACTAAGCTCATAAACTAACTCCCTTGCCTGCACCTGCTTTGCCTTCCCTTTAGATTTAGGAATTTTCCGGAGGGTTACTGACTGCCACCGGTCGGGGAGGGAATTCTTCCAGCTCGATTGACGGCTGACTTTTTCCAGAGATATACAGAGCCGCCAGCAAGATAACTATATTTAAAACAAGCATGACACCAACATACATCCATCGGGTCATATTCAAATCCAGCATCACCCGATCAACAACTGCTACCACGACCAGGTTAATAAAAGAAACTGGAATGAGGAACTTCCAGTTAAGGTTTAACATCTCGTCGATGCGAATACGGGGGAGGGAAAGCCGGATCCAGGAAATCACCAGGTAAACCAGGAATGCTTTCCCATAGAAATAGACCACTCCAAGAACAGGCCAATTTTCAGCCATAGGGCCGCTCCAGCCGCCGAGGAAAAAGATAGTAATGAGAGCCCCAACAGTAAATTGATGAAGGAACTCTGCCACGTAAAACATACCAAATTTCATGCCCGAATATTCAGTGTGGTAGCCAGCTACCAATTCAGATTCTGCTTCCAATAGATCAAAGGGAGCTTTCCCTATTTCAGCCATTGAAGAAATCAAGAAAATCAGGGCAGCCAGGGGTGCAATGATGAGATACCACCAGGGCTGCTGGGCTTTAATTATGTCCGATAATTTCATTGAATGGGCTAGAAGAACCGGAATCAGCAAGGAGACCACCATGGGGATTTCATAGGAAATCAGCATGGCTACAGAGCGGGAAGCTCCTAAAAGGGCAAAGCGGTTGTTAGATGACCAGCCTGCCATCAAGAAAGCCAGGATGCCAAAAGCGCTAATGGCCACGATGTAAAGCACACCAACATTGATATCCGCACCTATCAGGTTGCTGGCAATAGGAAAAACAGCCCAGATCGCCAGGACAGAAGCCATGGCTAAAACTGGTGCGATGTTAAATAATCCTTTATCCGCGCCTGTTGGGGTGACATACTCTTTGGTGAAAATTTTAATGATATCCGCGAAGGATTGGAAAATTCCATAGGGCCCGGCCCGATTGGGTCCAAAGCGATCCTGGATACGTCCAGCTAATTTTCTCTCAACCCAGATCAAGGCAATCACAATGCCGAAACACAGCATGACTACCAGCACACTGCCGAGAGCCTGGAGGATAAAAAGGGTTAATCCCTCCCCAGCTCCCCATCCCAACAGCAGGTTTCGGATCCAGCTTTCAATCAACTTAATCAAATCTGCCATGAATATCTCCTGCTTGCTGCCGGCCATGTATCAGGACCAGGCCAGTACTCCTTTTCGCATCGCATAAATCAGACCAGCAAATAAAATCACAATAAAAATCACACCTTCAAATACCGCAAATAAGGGGAGTTTATCAAGTGATACTGCCCATGGAAACAGGAAAATCGTTTCGATATCGAAGATCAAGAAAATCAAGGTGTAAATATAATACTGGGATTTAAACTGGACCCGGACATTGCCCAAGGTTTCAATGCCGCACTCGTAGACTTCTTCTTTGCGGCGGTTGGGTTTTTTAGGTGAGATTAACAAAGGTAAAGTGACTGCTACAACCGGTACAACAACTGCTACAACCAGAAAAATACCAATATAAACCCAATTGGAACCCATATGTTCTCCTTGCCCTGAAACAGCAGATCATTTCCCTGGATGGAAGATTACATTACCAGCGAATTTTACCATATAACTCTTAAGATTTTTTACATCAAAATGAAGACATCTACTGGTATTCTTTAGCAACCTTATATGACAGTTCAATTCAAAAAATCTCAGCAACTAATTGATCCCACTAAGATAAGATTACTGACCCTAAATATGATCTAATTTTTATAAAGGGGTCCGACCCACACAGGATTCTTCAATAAAGAAACGGTAGATATTTATCGGCAAAGAGGGCAGGTGTGCCGCCGGTATGCCAGAACAGCACCTGTTCATCCCGCTTGAAGACTCCCTTCCGGATTAGGTCCAGCATCCCCCCGGCTGCTCTCCCGGTGTAGACTGGATCCAAAAGGATCCCTTCCGTCTCCCCAAAAGAATGAATGGCATCGATATCCCGATCATTAATCACTCCATATCCTTTCCCGGTGTAATCATCATTCACTAGGATATTCCCCTCTTTGAACATGATACCAAGGGTTGCCTGGCTGTTCAAATCCTCTAAAATAGTTAAGATATGGTCCTTAAGCAATGCTGTTGGCTCGTCCACACTTATTCCCAGGATTTTAACTTTCGAATCTATGGATAAAACGCCCGCCAGCAATCCTGCCTGAGTGCCCCCTGAAGATGATGCGAACACAATCCAGTCCGGCAGGTTATTATCCAGCTGTTCTCTGAGTTCCTGAAAAGCTTGATAGTAGGCATATGCCCCGATGGCATTTGAGCCTCCGTAGGGGATTAAATAAGGGTTCATTCCTGCTTCTCCAGCTTCCTGGAAAACTTTCTCCAGGGTCCGGTCACGCCGGGTTTGGTCTGTCCAGATGATTTTCGCCCCCAGGAGTTGATCAAGGAATAGATTGGCGGTTGGCTGATCCGGTTCAGGGCCAACCAGCACCAAAGTGCACTTGATCCCACAGCGAGCAGCAGCCGCGGCTGTCTGCCGGCAGTGATTGGACTGGGCAGCCCCAGTGGTACACACCATCGCAGCCCCTTCCT
>CAZUMG010000173.1:0-3612 GCA_964621895.1 uncultured Anaerolineales bacterium
GAAAATGAGTCCAGCTTTCAATTGCAAACAGTCCACTTTTCAATTTCAAATGACAAAACCTTAAAAATTATTGACATGGCCCCATTCTCATGCTACAGTACTTAATACCATTAACGTCGGAAGGATGGTTCTAACCCTGCATCGGGCTTCAGGAGGAGAGAGGCTTTAGGTAGTTAGCCGGGTCCAGGGAGAACGGTCCGCGAAGGTGGGTATTCTAGAATTTCGAGGTGTATGCGCTGCCCACCAAAACCAACACCTCACCACTGTCCCCGGGTGTCCCGACGCACCCCACCCGGCGACCGCGGGAGTCAGCTTCCCCGCGGCCGTCGTTCTGAAAAAACCTGAGCAATAAGCCCAGGTTTTGTTTTTTAAACAGCAAGCTTCCCGGATCTTCCAAAGATCCGGGAAGCTATCCGTGTCCAGGGAAGCTCAATTATTTCGGCCGGTAAGTATAGGCCAGCTGCACCAAGACCAGGGCGGTATCCTGGCCGCCCTGGCTGACATGGGCGCCGATCACCAGCTCGCCCTTTACCAGTGCTTCCAGGTTCACCTCGCTGTCGGAATATCTGCCCAGCAAAGCCCCATCCAACACGCCCGGCAGGGTTTCCGGGTCGGGCAGGGTATACTCGGCTAAAGCCCACTGGTCAAGCGGATAGTAGGTCAGGTAATACCAATGGCCGGCCTGGTCGTGATAGGCGCAGCCGACCTCGCGATCGAGGCTGATATCCGGTTCAGTTTCGTCCTCCCGCAAGGGCCCGGTGATGGCAGCCACATCCTCCGGGGGGATCAGCTCGCAGACGTTAATACCTTCCAGGCTGGTGCCTGCCCCGTCCGGACCAATTTCCTCGCCGGGAGCTTCCAGGGTGGGGGTTTCCCCGGCTTCCCTGATCTCCGTTTTGACCGGGGCAGGGGCAGCAGCTGGACCGCTACAAGCCAATAATATCATCCCCAGCCCGGCCAGCAAGGCGGCCAGGAAAATCGCAGTATTAATTTTTTTCTTCAGCATAGTCTTCTCCAGTGAATTTTTCTTGATTTATCAGAGGCCCTGATCCGGCAAGTGCACCGCGATCTGGCAGACCTGATCCCCACCCATGACCGATTGGAGCACTTCCACCTGGACCGGCTCCCCCAGGATTTCCTCCCAGATACCCCGGTAAAAGCCTGCCCCACAAAAGCAGTACTCCTCCGGCAGCCCCGGATTTGACCCCACCATTTCCCGAACTCGCGGACAGTGGCAGTACAGCTGCCTTTTCTTGAGGGGATCCTCTTCCTGAAAATACTCCCGTAAATAGCCGCTCTTGGGGATCTTGGTGGCGGTAATCGTGTTTCCCTCCCGTAAACCGGCCAAACCCCAGCCCCGGCTGGTGATTTGTTCGATCAGCTTTTCCTCCAGATCCAGGCCCTCCCGCAGGAAGCCCTCAAACTTTTCCTGCAGCATGGCTAGTGCCTGGTCCAGGTCCCCGTTCTGAAGGTAAGCCTGGCGGATCTCCGCCAGGTCCTCAGTTGGATACTGGCAGGCGCACTGGGTCAGGATCTCCTGGCGGGTTTTAAGATCGGCGCTTTCGGCCAAACGATCCAATGCCCGGCAGGTCCACTCCAGCTTTTCCCGGGAAGGACTGGCATCCGAGAGGTCTTCGCCGCCCGGCATGACCCGCTCCCGGGTCTCCCTGCCGGCCAGGGCTTCGACGGACCGGGCCAGTTTTCCCTGCCACTGGCTTTCAAAATCATTTTTTTCCGCAGGTTGGCTCATGATTTACTCCTGGTTAATCAGATTCCAGTGGGTATAATATCCAGCATTATCCCCTTGGAAGTATAGCATGGCGGTGGGGAACAGTTAACCATCCCCGGGAAGGATTTATCGTGGAGGAAAGATGAGCTTTGAGAATCAGCGCAATTTTATGAAATCAGATTTTGCCCAGTCCGTGCACCAGCGTTCCGACCAGGCCAAAGGGGTGCCCTATCCGCCCCTGCAAAAGCCCCTGCCCGAGGGGGATCTCCAGCTGATTGACCTGCCCGCGCCCGACGAGGAGCTGGCCGGGAACAGGGACCTGTTCCAGCTGCTGAAGGAACGCCAGAGCTGGCGCCAATTCAGCCGGGAGCCTTTAAGTTTGCCGGAGCTGTCCTATATGCTTTTCTGCACCCAGGGGGTCCTGCAGGTGATGGGCGAGGGTTATGCCAGCCGGCGGCCGGTCCCCTCGGCGGGCGCCCGCCATCCTTACGAGACCTACCTGGCGGTTAACCGGGTGGAGGGCCTGCCTTCAGGCACCTACCGCTACCTGCCCTTCAGCCACCAGCTGCTTTTATTGGAAACTTCTGATAATTTGCCCGCTGCCCTGACTGCCGCCAACCTGGGGCAGAAATTTGTCGGCGAGGCTGCCTGCACCTTTGCATGGAGCTGCACTCCCTACCGGGCGGAATGGCGCTACATGGGCCACGCCCACAAGCACATGCTCCTGGACGCCGGCCATATCTGCCAGAACCTTTACCTGGCGGCTGCCTCGCTGGACCTGGGGGTCTGCGCGGTGGGCGCCTACGACCAGGCCGCCATGGACGCGCTCTTTGAGCTGGACAGTCAGGACGAATACGTGGTTTATCTAGCCCCGGTGGGTAAGAAGTAGGCTCCTGCCCCAAGATCTGGAAGCGGCCACCGGCTGTTAAAGCTCCGGGAACGTTTATTTTCCCGGAGCTTTTTAGGGATAGGAGGCTGAATAAGAGCCTCCTGTTTGTTATTCAAGGGGCATACTATCAGCCGCAGCTGATTAAAGGAGGGAAAGATGAACCAGCTGAGAGAGATACGGTTCTGGCATTTAATGGTTGGCACCGGGTTTGCCCTTTTAGCCATCGGGTTGACCCTTATTTTTCTGCCGCCCGGGGTGGGGGACAGCAACCCCTTTGTGATTGAATTCTTTGAAGCCAGGATTGAGGGCAGTGAAAGGGGACTGGCCCTGATCGTCCTGGGGCTGTCCTGCTTCCTGATCGGCCGCAAGGACCTGGCGGATTTAAGGAACTATCGATCCGTCCAAGAGCAGTTAGGTAAAACCAGCAGCCTGGCTGCCGGCCTGGTGGCCGACCAGGTGACCCGGGCCTTTAACGGTTTTCCCCAGCAGCCCACCAGTTTAACCTTTCGACCCGACCTGGACCTGGAAGGAACCCGCCGGGAGATGAAAATCCTCCAGAATGGGGGCGCTCACGGGCAGACGGTTTCGAAAACCATCGGGCAGGCCGAGTGGGGCAGGGAGCTGCTAAAAGCCCTCGTGCGGGAAGATTATTCGATTTGAAATTTCCCAGGCAGAGCGGTCAGTTTAATTGATTCCAACCGGGAGATAAGATCCTATCTAAAATTTTCCATTTAAGGAAATTCCTACCCCGGGGGTCTTGACAAACCCCCGATCTTAATGTAGAGTACTCTATAATGCAGAGTATTCTATAACAAACATTACTCTGCGGGAGGTCAAATGGAGCTTACACCCACTGAAGCTGAACAAGCCCTGGAAGCCATCCAGGTGATGGTCCGCCGGACCCAGAAGGCCATTTCCAACAGCGGCGCTTACAATTTTCTGATCGTCTGGGGAGTTATCTGGCTGATTGGTTTTCTGTCCAGCCATTTTGTGA
>CAZUMG010000174.1:0-3544 GCA_964621895.1 uncultured Anaerolineales bacterium
AGTATAGCTGCATTGATGGTTTATCTGCGGGTTATCCATTTGCGCCAATCAGGGCATTGGGCTTTTGCCCAGGGTTCTGTTCCCTTCCTGCTAATCGGTGAACTTGCTGCAGGACTGCATTACTGGCCAATCGGCTCAATCGGTTTTGGGATAGCACTCGCTGGACCTCTTTATGCATTAATTGAGATTAGCGACCGCCTACCTGATGGTAAAACACAATTGCGACTAGAGGCGATCTTGTGGCCGCTGGTGATTCTCGCTTTATCCTGGGGGATAGCGTTCTTCCTTTAACTCGTTTCTTAGTCGTTGTTTAGGTGTTAAATTTATTTAATCCAAAACATGCAGGCTTTTACGGGAGAAGAAATTTATGGTGATGCTGTCCAAACTAAGTATTCTTTTACTGGCGTACTGCCTGGGATCCATTCCCTTTGGATATATACTGGTAAAACTCCTGACTGGAGATGATGTCCGCGATGTAGCTAGTGGACGAACCGGCGGCACCAACACCATGCGGGCAGCCGGTTTTTTAACGGGATTGGTCACTTCCCTGCTTGACATCCTAAAAAGTGCTGTCGCTGTCTGGATTGCCCGATTTTTTTTACCGGCTGCTTTCTGGTTCCATGTTACGGTGGGCGTGCTGGCTGTGATTGGACATAACTACTCTATCTTTCTAATTACGAAAGATCAGGATGGAAAAATATCCCTGGGGGGAGGTGCCGGGGGTACACCTGCAGTCGGCAGCATTATTGGCCTCTGGTGGCCTAGCATTCTTATCCTGGTACCGATTGGTCTGCTCATCGTCATGGTTATTGGATATGCTTCCGTAGCTACCCTCAGCCTTCCGATTATAGGCAGCCTGATCTTCCTGATTAGATTTATAAGATATGGGGAGCCCTGGGAATATATTTTTTCCGGGTTATTGGCAGAGATATTTATCGTCTGGGCTTTAAGACCCAACATCAAACGCCTGTTAAACGGCACAGAACGCCTGGTTGGTATCCGCGCTAATAAGAAAAATAAGGGATAAAGCTTCCTTCGGAAAATAAAAAGAGCCTGTTCTGCTACTGAACAAGTCCTTTTCATAAAATTGCCCAGATCTATTGTTATGCTAGAATTCAATACCCTTGGGATCCTCACTATGCTCCAGTCGGTATAAATGCCTTAAATTCTGCTGATGGATCTCCTCAGCTGCACCGCCCAGTAAAATCCGGCTTTTCCCACAAATTTCAATAGTTTTTTCCTTTAGATACTCCCCCGGATAATCATCCAGAGCCGCTTCTTGGACAATTTTCTGGATTTTATCAAGATAGGCAATCCTGTCTTTAATGCTGGAGCTCACTTCTCCTCTCAGGATTACTTCTCCATGTCCCTGGACCACATTTTCTATTGTCATCCCCTTAATTTTATTAAGGGATTCCCGCATGACCTGCGGATCTCCATCCACAATATGGGGTATCGGCATCCAGACATCGCCAGCAAATAAAACCTCATCTTCCACAATATATACACCAATGCCATCAGCGCTGTGGCCGGGAAGCTCTATGAACCTGAGCGTCTTTTCACCTATGATCAGTTCAAGAAAGCCTGAATCAAAGGTAATCTGAGGTAAAACTATCTGGGATTTTTGAAAGACAGAATCCATCTGGACGGCTGCTTCAAGGGAAGCTTCCCCCTGCTCCTTCAGGTATTCTCGGCAGAGAGCATGACTGAGGATGTATGCGCCAGGGAAAAAACAATTTCCCCAGCTGTGGTCAGCATGATAATGAGTATTTATCACGTAACGCACTTTCCTCTTTAATTCTTCCTCGATAAATTCCCGAATTGCCAGGGTTTCATCGGGGAATGCCAGGGTATCAATTACAACTGCCCAATCCTGCCCAATCACAGCGCCAGCATTTACCTGGGCATAAACATCACTCTGAAAAGTATAAACATCGTCGGCCACCCGTTCCCGATGAATCATAACGATTTAGATCCTCCCACCAATCAAGATATTGAATAATCTCTTCAAATAACCCCCGACAATAACCCAAAGAATAGCATATTTTGAGGGTAAAAGTCAAGATTTTTTAAGATTCAGGCAGGGGACCCGCCTTCAGGAGAGCAATACAATCAATTCCTTGCGCCAGATGGCTGCACAATGTTTTCCAGGATTATCCCGCCCGTTGACGGGCGTACTTTCTACAGGTATAATGCAGAAAATTTACAATACACCGATAACCGAGTCAAGTACACGGTTAATCCGCTGGTAGAGACGGGCGGCCACCGGCTGAAAGCCCCCTCAGCGAAAGCCCTGGAAAAGTCCCTCGGTTGGTTTGTCGAAGAAATTTGATCTAAAAAGAGTAGAACGACACGGGATTGCCCGTTACAGCAAATTCCTGGAGATGGATCCGGGAAATGAGCGTGTGTGGTTAGGGATAACCCACAAACTGAGGTGGTACCGCGGAAGGATTTACTAACCTTTTCGTCCTCATGGGATGAAAAGGTTTTTTTATTGGATGATCTGCCCAGAAAATCCACCAACCCTTTTAATCATCCTTTTCTGTAGACTATTTTTTTTACCGGGGAGAAAAATGCTTCCAAAAATATATGATTACGCAGCCGCAGAAGCTCGACTTTATAAATTCTGGGAGGAAAACGGTTATTTTAAACCTACAAATGACCCCAATCTTCCCGGTCACGATCCTACTAAAAAACCCTTCGTGATCAGCATCCCGCCACCAAATGTGACTGGTGTTTTGCACCTGGGGCATGTCCTATTTGTTACCCTGGAAGACCTGATGATTCGTCATCAGCGCATGAAAGGGGTACCAACTTTGTGGGTGCCGGGAACAGATCATGCCGGGATCGCTACCCAGCTGCAGGTGGAAATGAAGTTAAAGGACCAAGGAACCAGCCGGGAAGAAATCGGCCGCAATAGGTTCCTGGAAGAGACATGGGAGTGGAAAGAAGAGCATGGCGGATTAATCGTGGAACAGATCCGCCGATTGGGAGCGTCCTGCGATTGGAGTCGGGAACGATTTACCCTCGATGAAGGCCTTTCGCGGGCGGTTCGGGAAGCCTTTGTCCATCTCTATGAAAAAGGACTGATTTACCGGGGACCGCGCCTGATCAATTGGTCCCCCACCCTGCAAACAGCGGTTTCAGATTTAGAGGTGGAACATTTCGAGGAACAAGGCAAATTGTATTACTTTAAATACCAACTGGCAGATGACCCGGATCAGTATATCCCGGTTGCCACCACCCGCCCTGAAACCATCCTGGGGGATGCGGCTGTAGCGGTTCACCCCAATGACCAAAGATACCAGAAATTTATCGGGAAAATGGTTTTGGTTCCCATCATGGGTCGTAAAATCCCGGTGATAAGTGACGAATATGTGAGCACTGAATTTGGCACTGGTGCATTAAAAATTACTCCCGGGCATGATCCCAACGATTACGAGATCGGTTTGCGCCATAGCCTGGAAGCACTCTCCATGCTGGATAAAAAAGCGCGAGTGACCGCTGTTGGTGGTCCTTACCAGGGGCAGGATCGGTTTGAAGC
>CAZUMG010000175.1:0-3534 GCA_964621895.1 uncultured Anaerolineales bacterium
CCGGGTAAATTCACCAGCTCATAAGCCAGGTGCTGGCAGCGTTTGGCCCACTCATAACCGGCGATCTCCAGGGTTTTCCAGACCTGCTGAAAATGCAGGGATTGACGGACATCTACCACGTAGATGGACTTATCGAGCGGGTATTCTTCAAACTTCAATTTAGCCAAAGCCAAATCTTCTGTGGCATAAAGAGCCGTGCCATCTGAGCGCAGGACAACCAGAACCCGGTACTTTTCCTTTTTTAATCCTAATAGATCATCCAGGCGAACGATCACAGCATCATCCGGCCTAAGATCCTGGGCAATGCCCCGCTGAATTAAATCTGTGACAATTTCCTTGCCTTGAAATTCCACTAGACTATTGGCATACAAACGGTCAAAATGTATTCCGAGGATTTCATAGAGAGTTTGAAAACCCTCCAGCGACCATGCTCTGGTTTTCTTCCATAAGTCTACAATTTCGGGGTCCTGCCGGTCCCAACTGGCATATAGCTCCCTGATTTCAAGTTCAAGGTCGGGATTTTCCTCCAGGCGTTTATTTGCCTCAGCATAGAGGTCACCCATCCAGCGGGTTGCATCCTCGGGCGGGGTTTCTCCGGCATGGAAGTTTTGATAATTCCAGAGCCACTTGATGACATGCAGACCCATATCCCCATAATAATTAGCCCGGATTACATCATATCCGGCGTAATCCAGAATACGGCAGACTGCATCTCCCAGGATTGCACTGCGCAAATGCCCAACATGAAAGGCTTTGTGAGTATTGGGTTGGGAAAATTCCACCATCCAGGTTTCCCCCTGGGATTCTCCCCGGCCAAACCTATCAGCTACCAAAACAGAATTGACAACCCGGGAGCTGAAAACCCGGGAATCAAAAAACAAATTCAGGTAGCCAGCAGTCGCCTCAACCCTGGGAAAATAATCCTGGGATGTCAGCTGGTTTGCGACCAGAGCAGCCAATTCCTGGGCGCGTTCAGGCACGCTGCCGATCCTTCCGCTCTTAGCTTCCAGGGCCGCTGTTTTAAAAAACGAAGTGGAGATACCCCATTCACCAGAGAATGGTACCGACGTCCAATCCAGGTTAGTTGGGATAAGAATGCCATTATCCTGGAGGATGGAGTTAATCTGCTCCGTAAGGTGTTTTTGTTCTGCCTGGAACATAAGGCTTCTCGAAGTTGGGCTGAATAATATCCAGATGGATCTGTATTGACCCTTGCACCGAGATTATAACATGGTGAAGCAGCCCAAACCAAAAAGCGGGAGCGCATTTGGCTCCCGCTGGATAAGGCTTGCTGATAAAAAGGATCAGGCTTATTTTTCCAGAGTTGCCAGCCGTGACATCAGGCGGCCCTTTCTGCGGGAGGCGTTATTTTTATGAATAACCCCTTTGGCAGCCGCTTTATCGAGGGCTTTGACTGCTTCGGTGGCTGCTGCTTTAGCGCTGTCCAGATCGCCTTCTTCAATGACAGAAAAAGCTTTTTTAATCAGGGTGCGGGCGCGGCTCTTGTAGGATCGGTTCTGCTGGCGGCGCTTTTCGTTCTGCCGTTCTCTTTTTTGTGATGACTTTAAGGCCAAGGGTATTCCTCCAATCCAATGATCAGTTCCAGGGGTTGCTGGAATTATTTTTTTCTACAACAAATTGTAGGTTCGAAGGGATATTTTATAGGATGGAAGGGTTTTTGTCCACCCCTCTTGTGCTCCTATTCTTGAATATTAAAACTATTATCCAATTTTATCAACTCTTTACCAAATAATAATGCCAGGTCCGGTGGCGGTAAATAGATTATTGGGGGATTAGATGTGAACAAGAATTATATCCTAGTCCTCTAAGGTTACCATCTCTTCTCCCTAAAAATGTTCGGTTTTGTTTGTTTTTTTGACAAATGAACATTTTTGTTCAATAATATGGGTAGATATTTTCATTATTAATCAGCCCTTATTACTTTTTATGATCCGAGAAGAAAGACTCCAGAACATTGTTCAAGATTTAAATAAGCACGGCTCAGTGAATGTACTTGATCTCAGTAATAGATATCAAGTATCTTCTATGACCATCAGGCGCGATCTAGTCACACTTGAAGATCGCGGCTTACTTGAACGGACTCACGGAGGCGCTCTCCTTTCAGCCGAAACCAAACATCAGATTGAACCCCCCATTATAGAACGCATGAATGTGATGGCTGAAGAAAAGAAAAGAATTGCTGTCTGGGTGGCAGATTATATTGAGCCGGGCGATAAAGTATTTTTAGGTTCAGGAACCACCACTCTATATGTAGCCAGAGAGTTGATCATCCGGGACGACATTACCGTTGTGACGAATTCTGTACCCATCCTTCATGAATTATCCAATAACTCGAACATGAATATCATCACGGTGGGTGGCTTTCTTCGAAGAAGTGAACTATCCCTGATTGGAGCATTCGCTGAACCAGTATTAAAAAATATTCGGGTAACTAAGGTCATTGCCGGGATGAGGGGCATCCATCCGCTCTATGGATTTTCTTGTGAACACCCTGAAGAACTAATGACAGATCGAATGATCTTTAATATCTCCGATGTCATCATCATCGTGGCTGATCATACAAAAATAGGCCAGGTTGCCACCAACATAGTAGCTCCGATCACCCAGGCTAATCTGATTGTTACATCCAAACAGGCCAACCAGAACCAGATCAGCAAAATCAAAGAACAAGGCGTTGAGGTGAAATTAGTCTAAATTTATCTACATAAAGGTGGAAGTATTTAATATGGAAAATAAAGGCGTAAACACTGAGAGGGAAATTTATTCCCAGCCGATTGTATGGGGCCAAACCCTTGATGAATTACGTGATTTAAATCTAGGAAAGCTACTATCAGCTACTGATATCGATCAAATTCTGGTAACAGGTTGCGGATCAACATATTACCTGTCGATCTGGGCAGCACCTCTCTTTCAAAAAATGTACGGAGTGATGTCCTGTGCCCTCCCCGCTTCAGAACTCTGGATGAGCCCCAAATCCAAGATTCTTCCTCAAAATACTTATCAAATAGTGGCTATTTCACGGTCGGGAACAACCAGTGAAACGGTTGCAGCCATACAACAACTCAATACCTCACCAAATATCAAAACCAGTGTGGTTACCTGTTACCCGGATTCAGAGCTGGCATTATTAGCTGATACCTTAATTGCGGTTCCTGCCGGCCAGGAAAAATCCATCGCTCAAACCCGTTCATTCACTAATATGATGCTGGGGATTGCTTATTCTCTTGAGAGCAGCGTGATGGATGGTTTACCTGAACGATTAACCTCCCAGGGATCCCAGCTGATTGACCAGAACAAGGGGGCAATAAAAGACCTGGCAAACGACAGCAATATTCAACGCTTTTTCTTCCTGGGATCTGGTGCAAGGTACGGTTTGGCCTGTGAAGCGATGTTAAAAATGAAAGAGATGTCCTTGTCGTATTCAGAAGCCTACCACTTCCTGGAATTTCGCCACGGTCCCATGTCGATGGTTAATGAACAGAGTCTCGTAGTTGGTTTGTTAGGTTCTAAAAA
>CAZUMG010000176.1:0-3406 GCA_964621895.1 uncultured Anaerolineales bacterium
GTAATTATCCTTCTGATCATTTCGGTCACCTGGACCACCTTCCGGGGTGCCCTGTGGGTGCCGAGCTCCCGCAAGGTGGTCCACAAAACGCTCCAGCTGGCGGAGGTAAAACCGGACGAGCTGGTTTATGATCCCGGCTGCGGAGATGGGCGGGTTATTATTAGTGCTGCCCGGCACTACCAGGCCCGGGCAGTCGGCATAGAACTGGATTTGCTGCGCTACCTGTGGTGCCAGCTGGCAGTCACCGTATTGGGACTCCGCAAGCAGGTCAAGATTATTTACGGAGATTTATATAAAGTGGATCTTAGCCAGGCTGATGTGGTGGTCTGTTATCTGCTGCCCGCTGCCCTTAAAAAATTGGAAGGCAAACTTTTACAGGAGCTGAAACCCGGGACAAGGGTGGTTTCCAATACCTTCATGTTTCCCGGCATGCAGCTGGCTAAACAGGACGGAAAAGTCCGGCTGTATATTTTTTCTCCTGAAAACACCCTGGTTGAATCCATCAAGCGGCAGCTGGCAGCATCAGCCCGGCAAAACAAAACTGATAAGATTTCTTAATATCTTTTTGTTACAATCAAAGTAGAGCTACCCTGTATTTACGGCTTAAATCGGGAAATTAAACGAGAATTTCCCTGAATTTGCTTGATTCACAGCCTATGAACGATGAAATATCCCTTCCAGATCTCACCAGGATCGATTTTTTTAAAGAACTGCCAGCCAGAAGGCGGCAGCACCTGGCCTCGAAACTGGTCAGGATTGAATTTTCCCCCGGATCTCTGATCATCAAAAAAGGACAATCGGGGGACTTCCTGGCAATTATAGAAAGCGGTCAGGTGGTGCTGGAAAACGCGGACGGCTCAAACCGGGTGTTAACAGCGGATTGTACCTTTGGGAGTGAGATGCTCCGGTATGGGAAACCGAGTTCTGTGTCCTTCCATGCCCAGACTGAAACGAGCGTATGGATTTTAAAACGTTCGGATTGGTTGGCTCCCAGCCCTGCTTCTCCTCCCCGGAATATCCCTGCCAGAAAGCCGGGTTCGCGCAAGGCTGCCAAGATTGCAGCCGGGATTTTCCTGATTCTTGCCATGGCCTTTTTCACTCTTGGCCCAACCCTGATAGAGTCTGCCAATAAAACCATCCCCAAACGGCTGGTTGATTCCGGACGGCCAGACCTGGCAGAAGAGTACTTACGGTTTATGATCCGTTGGCAGCCTGTTTCAGCCAGAGTTTATGGGTACCTGGCGGACAATTTAGTCATCCAGGGTAAAGGACAGGAAGCCGTCGAGGCTTATCAACAGGCTATCACCCTGGATCCCTACCTGCCCTGGATCCATAATAATCTGGGGGTTTTACTAATGTACCAGGATAAAGCCGAACTGGCGGTTGAGCAATTCCAGGCGGCTCTTGATTTAAATTCTGAGAGCATCGAAACTTACCGCAACCTGGGCAACGCCTACTATGCCCTGGAGCAGTGGGAGGAGGCCTCAAACGCCTACCAGCGAGCGTTGGACCTGGACTCATCTCTGCTGGATATCAAGGCAGAACGGGCTGGAATTATTCTTTACGAAAGCCAATTGGATGAAGCCCGTCAAGCCTGGGAGGAAGTCCTGCTGGTTAATCCAAGGCAACCCCTGGCCCTGCAGGGATTGGGGGTGGTCTCGCTGCTGGAAGAGGACCCCACCCTGGCAATGCTCTATCTTGATGCAGCCCGATATATTGATCCTGATGACCCCACGACCCGACTGTTTATTGGCTTGGCTCTAGAGGCCCTCGACCGGCCTGAAGAAGCTGCCGCTGAATATCAGACAGTTATTGAAATGGGATCAAATCTTGAGGTTCACAGCCTGGCCGATACCTTATTACAGGTTTTACAGCAATAGTCAAATCCTGTTATTGCGAAAAAAGGAGGTACCTTTTTATCATTTCATCGAGTAAAATCAATTATATAGGTTTATAAAACCTGTAGGACATAAAAGGAGAGAAACGGATGAAAAAGTTGCGAATGATCCTGATTATCGTTATTTTTGCGTTAATGGTCGCCGTAATGACCCCTTCCGCAGTCGATGCTGCCGGTGTGTTCTACTGCAGCACCAGCGTCACAACAGGCGGCACTGGCAGCTATGCTGACCCCTGGGCCTGCAGTACAACCGACCAGCTTAATTCCGTAATCGACGACCAGATCTGTGACGTCTATACGGGTGGATACTTGTACCAGATATTTCCCGCTTCTTACCGCTATATGGTGATCACCTGGTACAGCAGCACTGACTGCCGGGTCACCTCCACAGTGGATTATGCTGGAGGCCCTCCTTCTACAGGCGTAGAGCTGCCAACCCCCTATATTGTCGGCGCGGTCGCTGTGGTCGGGGCAGGATTGCTAGTTGCGGGGATTGCCTGGCGCCGAAAACGAACTGCTGCCTGAGATAAATTCCCTGCCTGCGTCATTGGACCATGATGACGCAGGCACTGCTTTCCCGGGAAGAAAATGGATCATTCAGGTAAATCACCGGGCTGCCAGGAAGGCAGATTAAGTGTCAGGCAAACTCACATACTTGATAAATTATTATCAGTAGGTCAAATTTTGAAGCGTTCCATTCAAAGCATAAACTGGCGCCGTTGGTTGAATGATGTCATGCTGGTAGCCGGAGGGACCCTGCTGCTGTGGGCAGGGCTGGTTTCTCTCAAACCACTGCTGGCGTCCGTTCAGCTGGATGACGGTACCTATTTTGTTTCCGGGCTGAAAGTTAGCCTTCCCCTACCTCAAATATCCTCCATAAGGAGCACTGAATCCGCCCCGGAAGATGTATTTTTTTCACTGGTATACAGTCCTTACACGCCAACCCCTACACCAACGCCAACGCCAACACCTACCCCGGATCCGAGCGCAGGTCCGGTCATCCGGTTGGTCATTCCGAGCATTAAGGTTGACCGGGCCGTGGTCCCATTAAAACAGTACCGGGATAACAGCGGAAATATTCAATATGACACAGATTCATTATTCGCCAACAGCAACCGATTGGACCTGGTTGGCCAGGTAATCAGCTCTTTAAATCCCGGTGATGGGGGCAATATCGTCCTGGTGGGACATAACTACAATCAGGGGTGGTATGCCTGGGAAGGGGTTTTTGTGAACTTAAAAAAGCTGAAACCCGGAGATAAGATTACCCTGTATACCCAGGACGGGAGCAAACACCAGTATGAAGTTACCAAAGTAGTGCAAGTCCCCTGGGTATACAGGACCGCCGCAGAACTGGACAACCATCTCAAATATTTGGGACCATCTAAAAATGAAAAGGTGACCCTGGTTACCTGCGGGGGCTCTTTTGGGACCTGGTCAGCTCGGATCTATGTGATAGCAAAGTAAACCCCCGAAATCTGTTCCCGTAAATGGTTAAACAGTCCGGGT
>CAZUMG010000177.1:0-1915 GCA_964621895.1 uncultured Anaerolineales bacterium
GTCGGTGCTCTTATTATACTGGTAAAATGAGGTCGAAGCCAACCCTGACCTGATCTAGGATCTTGATGACTACAGCAATTATTCAATCAATGCCGGATTTCCTCAATTTAAAAACAGATTGGAACTCTCTCCTTTCCCAAAGTGCAAGTCGTGTGCCATTTCTAAGGCATGAGTATCTATCTAGTTGGTGGGAAACCCTTGGGGGAGGTGAATGGAGCCGGGGAGAATTAGCGATTCTCCTGCGTAAAAACGAAGAAAATGTCCTTGACGGTATCGCCCCTTTTTTTATTACTGACCATCAGGTAATGTTCCTGGGAAGTTTTGAAATATCAGACTACCTTGACTTAATCTCAGCACCGGAGAATCTGGATACTTTCATAAAACAAATCACCCTGGAATTATCATCTCCTGATTTTCCGGATTGGAAGAATTTGGTTTTATATAATCTGCTGGAAAATTCACCCACGATTCCTCTCCTGGTAAAAGCTGCCTCAGCTGCAGGATGGCGCACTCAGCAGGAAATCCTCCAGCCGGCACCGTACATTCCCCTGCCGCCCACCTGGGATGACTACCTGGCTGGGTTGGGAGACAGATATCGCCACGAAATCGAAAGAAAGCTTAGAAATGCAGAAACCTATTTCCTGCCTGTAGATTGGTACATGGTCACAGATGAACAAGCTCTGGACATTGAAATGGATCAATTCCTGGGATTGATGGCAAACAATCCCGATAAAGCCGCCTTTTTAACCCCCGAGATGGTCATCCAGATGAAAACATCAGCTCGACAGGCGTTCCGGGAGGGTTGGCTGCAGCTGGCATTCCTGGTGATAGGTGATATTAAAGCTGCGGGATATCTGAATTTTGATTTTGATGGAAAAATCTGGATATACAACTCCGGGATCAATTCGATGTTCGAGAATATCTCACCGGGATGGGTCTTATTGAGTAAGATCATCCAATGGTCCATTGAGCAGGGCAAGTCAGAAGTTGATCTCATGCGGGGATCGGAAGCCTATAAGTACAACTTTGGGGGTATCGACAGACAGGTTCTCCGCCTAGAAATCTCAAAATAAGCCCGGCCGACTGTTCACTCTCAATCGATGCGCCAGGGGAAAGAATTCAGAATAGTATCCGGGGGTCAAGCATAATTCTGGTTCAAGCCTGGAGATTAAATCATTCTTGGAAAACTAGTTTTTTTGCTGTTAATCGCCAGTGGATTATCTGTCCACACACCGGGAATTCGGGCGCCGCAGTCCGGGCAGGTGCCGGTAGCGGTGATGCGGTATTTTTGGATCTGGTAACCCCGGCGTTTTATCAGCAGTGCCCGGCAGTGATGACAGGAAGTATTTTCAAACTCTCCCAGGCCGCCAGGCAAATTGCCGCCATAGACATATTGAAGGCCTTGCTGATAACCAATTTCAACCGCCTGAAGAATTTGTGCGGAGCTGGTCCTGGAAGAATCCAGCCTTTTATACTGGGGATAAAACGCGGTAACATGCCAGGGAATTTCCGGAGAGACAGAGCGGATAAAGTCCGCCATATCTTTCAGTTCGCTGGCCGAATCGTTAAAATCTGGGACAAGCAGGGTAACCACTTCAATCCAGAAACCCAGCTGGCGAGCATATTGAATGCTGTCCAAAACCGGCTGCAGTTTGCCTCCCAAATCGCGGTAGTGATCCTTCTGCATGGTCTTTAAATCAACCTTGAACCCCTGCAAAACCGGTCTCAAGTAGTCCAGTACCTCCGGTGTTGCCAATCCATTGGAGACATAGACCTGCCTTAGACCTGCCTTTCCAGCCAGATCAAAGATATCCCAGGCCCATTCAGATGTAATCAGAGGTTCGTTATATGAGGAAGCCACTACCTCAGCCCCATGTTGAAGGCCAATTTGAACAATTTCTTCCGGAGTGATCTC
>CAZUMG010000177.1:2015-3403 GCA_964621895.1 uncultured Anaerolineales bacterium
CTACCTCAGCCCCATGTTGAAGGCCAATTTGAACAATTTCTTCCGGAGTGATCTCACGCAAATAGTCAACTAAACCCTCTGATCCCGGTTCCCTCAAAGCCTGGGAGGTAAGCCAGTTCTGGCAGTAATCACAACGCAGATTGCAGCCCAACATTCCAAAAGTCAATGCATCCGATCCCGCCAGAAAATGGTAAAAAGGTTTTTTCTCAATGGGATCAACCTGGAGCGCGGACACATATCCCCAGGGAACCCGCAGTTCTCCATCTCGATTAAACCGGACTTTGCAGACTCCTCTCTGACCAGGCTTGATCAAACACCGATGTGCACATGCAGTGCAGCGGACAGTCAAATTCTCCCCAACCTCAACCAAGACGGCGGGTTTGCTTAATCGGTCAAGTTCAGATTGCAGGCTCATAAACACCCTCGCACTTTGAAGAAAGTATAAAATAGTCCCATAATTCTCCTGCTTCTCATTATAATCCTGTTATGCTCTCTATTATTTTACAGGCAGGGGGTGAATCGTCTCGGATGGGGAGGGACAAAGCCCTGCTCCCATTCCTGGGGGTTCCGCTCATCCAGAGATTAAGGGATCGGTTTCAGAAAGCAGGAGCTGAGATCCTGGTAATCACCAATGATTTTTCTGGGTACGAAGATCTGGGCTTACCGCTGAGCCAAGATTTGATCCCCGGCCGGGGTGCCCTGGGAGGGTTGTTTACAGCGCTCTCAATCTCATCCTATCCTTTGGTGGGTTTAATCGCCGCCGATATGCCTTTTGCCAGTCCAAAATTAATCCTCCATATGGCTGATTTACTACAGGCAACAGATTATGACGGCATCATCCCGAGTACCCGAAATGGGATTGAACCTATGCATGCGGTCTACCGTCGAGAAACCTGTCTTCCTCCGGTAAAGAATGCCATCGAGGGAGGTTTATGGCGCCTGATCTCCTGGTATGAACAGGCAAATATCCACATTCTTGACCCGGAAGAAACCCGGTTGATGACCGGAAACGACTACACCTTCCTAAACCTGAATACTCCAGAAGAGTTCAAGGCAGCCGAAGAACTTGCCCGGTCGCTAGAGTGATCTATTGCAGAACAACAGCAGGATGATTTTTTATCAACCTGGACAGCTCTCTCCAGGGCAAGGAATCCTGGGATCTCCCAAACCAGAGAGCAGATAAATCTATCACCAGGCCAAAACCCCCTTTCCCACCAGAGTGCAACACTTTAACCTTTAGGAAACTCGCTTGGGTTGTTTTGCTTTAATCTACGAGATGTTGGTTATTGTGACAGCCAAGTCAATATATACATTAAGCCTTGATTTATTATCAATTCAGCATAAAATGTTTCAATATCTATCGGCAAAAAATATTATCCGTTTATTCA
>CAZUMG010000178.1:0-3360 GCA_964621895.1 uncultured Anaerolineales bacterium
GTTTGCCGGGTCCTTTGCGGGAGATGACGATACTTTTAAATACGATTGAAGGAGGTGTATTTAACAAACGGGCGATTTCTTCGGCGCCAAGTTTTTCCCTGGGAAGCTCAAATATGGTATAGCTGATTTTCCGGCTGTCGAGAAATCGGGTGACATTATTGGTGGCCATGAGCACTCACTCCACAGATAGATATTTTATTAAGATTTTAACAGATCAATAAGGCTCGCAGCCGGATTGGAAGTATGATAAGCTATTTTATATCAACCCCCCCCGGATAGATTTGTTTTGACGAGCTTGAGGTTTTATGGAACAGTACCTAAACTTGATGCAGCATGTCCTGGATCACGGTGTGGAAAAGGGAGACCGGACAGGCACCGGTACCAGATCCGTATTTGGGTACCAGATGCGTTTTGATCTCTCGGCAGGATTTCCCCTGCTGACCACCAAGAAACTTCATGTAAAATCAATCATCCATGAACTGCTCTGGTTTTTGAAAGGAGAGACTAACATCAAGTATCTCAAGAAGCACGGCGTTCGCATCTGGGATGAATGGGCGGATGAAGATGGTGAACTTGGCCCGGTTTATGGATTTCAGTGGCGATTCTGGCAGGACCCCGAGGGCGGTGTTGTGGATCAGATAGCTAAAGTTGTTGATCAGATAAAAACCCAACCTAACTCCCGGAGGATCCTGGTGAGCGCCTGGAATGTTGGCCAGATCGATAAAATGGCTCTTCCACCCTGTCATCTCTTGTTCCAGTTTTATGTAGCAGGTGGAAAACTTTCCTGTCAGCTCTACCAGCGTTCTGCGGATGTGTTTCTTGGTGTGCCTTTTAACATAGCATCCTATGCATTGTTAACCTTGATGATGGCTCAAGTGTGCAGCCTGGAGCCCGGTGATTTTGTGCACACTCTGGGTGATACCCACCTTTACCTGGACCACCTGGACAATGCCCGCCTGCAGCTCACCCGCCAGCCTTATCCGCTGCCATTGATGAAAATCAATCCTGATGTTTCTTCCATTTTCGGATTTTGCTATGATGATTTTGAACTTCAAAATTACCAGGCCCATCCCCACATTAAAGCCAGGGTATCGGTATGATCATTTCGATCCTGGCTGCCCTGGATGAAAACCGGGGGATCGGGTTGGAAAACCGGATCCCCTGGCATCTCCCGGCAGATTTAAAACTCTTTAAAAAATTAACCATGGGGCATTATTTAATCCTGGGGAGGAAAACATACCAATCCATTGGAGGTCCCCTGCCGGGACGGAAGATGATTATCCTTACCCGCAACCCGGATTTCCAGGCAACTGATAATTTCACTGCGGGTTCTCTGATGGACGCCCTTCAAATAGCAGAAGCTGACGGTGAGAAAGAGGTCTTTATCATCGGGGGAGCTGAAGTGTACCAGCAGTCCCTCCCACTGGCTGACCACCTGTATTTAACTTCTGTGTTATCCAGTGCACCGGCGGATACTTTTTTCCCTCAGATAAATGAATCTGAGTGGTCTCTGATTTGTGAGCAGTATCATCCAGCGGATGAAACAAACCCTTTCGACCATACCTTCCGGCATATGGTAAAAAAAGGGTCGCTTGCGGGTTAAACAGCCCTGCTGTAAACCCCGGATTTATGCCCCCTTTCTTAAATTCACGATAGATGATTCCTGAGAACTAGTAAATTGATTGGGTCAAAAGTGAAAAAAGCGCTGTTTCGGATTAGGAATCCCCTGGCCAGAGGATTCCTTGAGTTCCCTTCGATTCCCCCTTCGGTGGAATGTTTACAGCGTGAAATCAAGAGCTTTAGATCCCCAGGAATACCCTCACATTGGGGAGGGTTAAAATAAAAATACACCTTACTTGATCCGCAGACGGGGCTCCGCACTGCCTCAGGATAAGCTCAAGAATCTTTACCAGCCAACAAGTTGATTTTTTCCCAGGGTTTAAGATCAGTCTCCAAGGCTAACAGCTCCCGCATTTCAAAAATATGATCCCGCAGGCCAGCCGCGGTTTCAAACTCCAGGTTTTCTGCGGCAGCCAGCATTTGTTTTTCCAATTCCTTGATAATGCTTTTTAACTCGGGTACAGGGATACCATCCACCCCTGATTTGTAATCAGCGCCCCCTTCGGCAACAGCTCCCAGTTTAACCCTTTCCGTGATATCCCTGATTGATTTTTTGATACTTTCAGGCTCAATGCCGTGTTCCAGGTTGTAGTCAACCTGTATCTGGCGCCTGCGGTCGGTCTCATCCAGAGCGGTTTTCATTGCAGGTGTGATGTTATCCGCGTACATGATCACTTTACCCTTCACATGGCGGGCAGCCCTTCCGATGGTCTGAATCAGGGCTGTGTCAGAGCGTAAAAACCCGCTTTTATCCGCGTCCAGGATGGCTACCAGGGAGACTTCCGGAAGGTCCAGCCCTTCCCGCAGCAGGTTAATGCCCACCACAACGTCGTAGACACCCATTCTTAAGTCCCGCAGAATGCCCACCCGTTCCAGGGTATCTATTTCAGAATGCAAATAGTGTACTTTTACTCCACTTTCATCCAGATATTTGGAAAGGTCCTCAGCCATGCGCTTGGTCAGGGTAGTCACCAGGACCCGTTCCCCCCGTTCAGCCCGCTGGTAGATTTCCCCGATCAAATCATCCACCTGGCCTTCTATGGGGCGGACCACAACTTCCGGATCTACCAGACCTGTTGGGCGGATTACCTGGTCGACAACTTCTTTTACCTTTCCTAATTCATAAGGGCCCGGGGTGGCTGAGGTATAGATGGTATAGCCCATTTTCTCTTCAAACTCTTCGAACTTTAAGGGGCGGTTGTCCAGGGCAGATGGCAGGCGGAAACCATACTCAACCAGGGTTGCTTTGCGGGAATGATCGCCATTATACATACCCCGAATCTGGGGAACGGTCATGTGGGATTCATCCAGGATCAGCAGGTATTCCTGGGGCAGGTAATCCATCATTGTCCAGGGAGGTGATTTTGCAGGGCGTTGATCTAAATGGCGGGAATAATTCTCGATACCTGAACAGTAACCAATCTCCCGGAGCAACTCCAGGTCATACTTGCTGCGCTGTTCGATCCGTTGGGCTTCCAGGTACTTGCCGTGTTTATTGAAGTACTTGATTTGTTCATTTAGCTCATCTTCAATATCAACAATTGCCTGGCGGAGTTTATCTTCTTCGGCTATGAAGTGTTTAGCAGGGTAGATATTAACTTCTTTAATTTCCTCCAGGAGTTCAGCGGTCACCCGGTCAATTCTGGTGATGCGCTCTACTTCGTCGCCAAAGAAAGAAATTCGGTAGACATATTGATCATCATATGCTGGGGCGACTTCCAGGGTATCTCCCCGGACCCG
>CAZUMG010000179.1:0-3355 GCA_964621895.1 uncultured Anaerolineales bacterium
AATTAACCATCCTGCATTCTCAAACTCAGGATACGATATAATCTAAAAAAACTTACAGGTCGAGATTTATGCCCACTTCCACCAACAGCTCAACGGACGGCTATAAGTTAGAATATCGCCCCAAGTATCAAACCTACCGCTATTTGATGTCAAATCGCATCAACGAGATTCTGCTGGTCTCCAGCACCTATGATTCTTTCATCATTGAAGAGGATGCCCGCCTTTCCGATCAAATCTTTGAAGAATTCCACAATCTTAACCTGCGTACCCTTCCGCATATTTTCCGGGCAACATCCGTTTCCACTGCTCTGGAGCTCCTCCAGAATAGGAAATTTGACCTGGTGATCACTATGCGGCGGTTGGGTGAAATAAACCCTCTGCTCTTTGCAGATCAGGTTAAAGAAATCCAGAACATCCCTGTAATCCTGCTGCTCAATAATTCTTCCGAGCTCCAGTATCTGCCCCCAAAAGCCCTGGAATCAAGCAATATCGATCACACCTTTGTGTGGAATGGCAACTCCACAGTATTTGTGGCGATCATCAAGCTGCTGGAAGACCGCATGAATGTGGATGCTGATATCGAAATTGGGGATACCCGGGTGATTATAGTTGTTGAGGATTCAATCCGCTTTTACTCATTGTATCTTCCAGTGCTTTACACCGAGATATTACAGCAAACCCAGCGGCTGATCTCTGCCGCCGCTAATGATTATTTATCCCTGCTGCAAATGCGTTCCAGACCAAAAATCCTCTTAGCCAGGGATTACGAACAAGCCTGGGCTGATTACCAAAAATACCAGGATCATCTGATGGCCATGATCACTGATATCCGCTTTCCCAGGGATGGAAAACTGGAAGACACTGCTGGATTGGATCTGGTTCAAAGGATCCGGACTGAAGCGCCTACTTTACCTATCATGATTCAATCCAGTAATGAAGATAACCGTGAGGAAGCCGAACGTTTGTCAGGGTTCTTTGTAAATAAAAACAACCGTAATTTAATCCAGGAGCTGAGAACATTTTTATTAAATTATGTGGGTTTTGGTTCTTTTACGTTCCGCCTCCCTGATGACAGCGTTGTGGGCACAGCGGACAACCTTTTTGAACTGCGGGAAGAATTAAAAAAAGTACCCCTGGAATCCTTTGTGTACCACGCCCAGAACGACCATTTTTCTGGTTGGCTGGCAGCCAGGGGTGAATTTGCCATGGCGCGCCAGGTTAAACCCCGCAAGGTATCCGAATTTGAAAATAAGGAGGATTTACGCCAGCTGATCATTAAATCAGTTGAAGATATCCTCCAGGAACGCATGGGCATCATCGTTGATTTTGACCGGCAAAATTACCAGGCTCATTCCAGGTTTATCCGCTTACGTCCTGGTTCATTAGGTGGCAAAGGCCGGGGATTGGCTTTCCTGCTCTTTTTACGCAGTTCCCATAATGCTGGCTTCCTCAAGGAATTTCCTGATGTAGAAATCCAAATTCCCCGTACGGTGGTGATTGGGACAGATGAATTTGATCAATTCATGCGGGAGAATGGACTTTATGAATTCGTTTCAACAGACCATTCGGATCGCGAGATCAAGGAACGATTTCTCAATGCAACAATTTCTTCGGCTTTGTGGGATGATTTACAGTTTATTTATCATGCCCAAGAGAAACCCCTGGCGGTGCGGTCATCAAGCATATTTGAAGACTCCATTTCCCAGCCATTTGCAGGAGTTTTTTCAACCTACATGCTGCCCAACTGCCATCCAGATCTACATGTGCGTATCAGCCAGATTGTCTCAGCAATTAAAATGGTATATGCCTCAACCTATCTTAAATTGGCGAGGTCCTATGCCGAAACCCTGGGTATCTCATTATCAGAATCTCGCATGGCTGTAGTAATCCAGGAAGTTGTAGGACGTGCCTATGGAAATCGATACTATCCCAATTTTGCCGGCGTGGCATCTTCTTATAACTATTATCCTCTCGGCAGCCACTTGTTGCCCGAAGACCGGATTGCCTTTATAGTGTTGGGATTAGGTAAAACGGTGGTTGACGGCGGCATGGCCAGGCGATTCAGTCCCAAACGGCCTGGTGTAAATATATTTGCAAGTATTGAGGAAGAAATCAAGGGAAGCCAGAATTCTTTTTACGCGGTTAAATTAAACCAGGATGATTGTATTGACCTTGACAAGGGTGAAAATACCTTCCTGGAAAGCTTTTCGCTCAGCGAGGCTATCGAGGATAAAACCATCGGAGAAGTTGCGGACAGCTATGATCCTCAGGGAGGACGCCTGTCCAGCGGCTTCTGGGATCCTGCCAGCGGGATCCCGGTGGTTACCTTTAACCGCCAGTTGAAGTACGGCACTTTTCCGATGGCGGAAATTATCAACCGGGTGTTGCAGCTGGGGGAAAGCGCCATGGGCTGCCCGGTAGAAGTGGAATTTGCAGGGAATTTTTCTTCTAAAAAAGGCGAAAAACCCACCTTTCAGCTTTTACAATTGCGGCCTTTCCTTGAGCATGAAGAAACGATGTTAATCGAAGACCACCAGGTTCCAACCAGTGATCTTTTCGTCTCATCCACTGTGGTTTCTGGAAATCGGGTGATCAAAGATATCCAGGATATCATTTATATCAAACCTGATTCATTTGATTTGACCAAGACACTGCTGATGATTGATGAAGTGATGCATTTGAACAGGAAATTAGTTGCCGAGGAACGCCCTTATATTCTGGTGGGTCCAGGGCGCTGGGGAACCTGTGAACGACACCTGGGCATACCTGTGGTCTGGTCGGATATCAACGGTGCCCGGGTAATCATGGAAGTTGATTTAAAGGACTTCCAGGTGGATCACTCTCAGGGCAGCCACTTTTTTCATAATATTTCTTCTGCAGGAATCCCCTATTTTTATATCAAGTACAACTCGACCACGGACTTTCTGGATTGGGACTGGCTTGATTCTTTTCCCCCGGTTGATGAAACCCGTTATTTCCGTCATGTGCGAACTTTAAAACCGTTAACAGTGATTGCAAACGGCAAGAAACGATCCGGGAAAATTATAAAACCAGGGAAATAAGTAGTCAGCGGGGGAAAGATTTTGTGATAAACTCATCCCTGGTTAACCTTGAACAGCTGCCGCGATTCTACCAGCCCAGGCAGCAGACCGCTCCAGCTCTTTTTCTAAAAGGGGTCCTTCAGTATCCCCGACATAAAAACCCTGGGGAGGAAGAATCACTTCAGCGCCTTTTTTCCTGAGCAGCTCAGCGATGGATTTAGCCCCGTAACCAAAAATTCGGACCAAAAATGTCAGGATCCATACCTCGTTAATTTTTTCCTGGGTAAAGCGAGTATCAAAAGCAGCCGCCTTGA
>CAZUMG010000180.1:0-3334 GCA_964621895.1 uncultured Anaerolineales bacterium
GTGAGCAGGGGTATTTTTTTGCTCACTTAGGGAGGATGGTAGTCAACTTTAGCCCGGAAAAACATTTTGGCGCGCCGTAGGAAATCCACACCCCTATTATGAAGTAGCGCAGAAACCGCAGACCATAAGAGAGCAGGGTGATTCCTGATGGGAAAATGGAACCCAATCCCAGATAGAGAATCAATACCCCGGTCACGCCAATCAGGTAGCGCAGGGTTAGCTGCCAGAAAGTCCCTTGCTGGGTGAACATGCCAGTCTTGTTCAGCAGAATAAGTCCCAGCCCCAGGCCCATAAAAGCGCCTGCGATTGTCAGTAAGTCGTGGTAGCTGTAGGGGGTGATGGCTTCACCCGCTCCCTCTATCCAGGCTTGCGGAATTGAAGGAGGATTGATCGGATCAACCATCAGCAACGCTGGGAGGATAAAGATGCTGGTGGCCAGGACCAGAGCCACGATCTGTAAACCCACCGGGCTGCGTTTAAACCAGGAAGACACTCGGTCTTCAGCTTTTATGAAAAGCAGCATCAAGCCGGCCCCAACCAACCATCCCATCAGGACATCATGCAGAAAATGGACTCCTAAAAATATTCTTGAGACTCCAATCAGGAAGATCAGGATTACGGAGGCGATTTTAAGCCAGGTCTTCTGGGTAGAGAAAGCAAATAAACCCCAGAGACCGGCCGCATTCTGGGAGTGGCCAGAAGGGAATCCAAAACCGGTTCCGTCAGCAAGATGCTCTATCCGGGAAGAGACCCAGAAGGGCCGGGGCGAATGGAAGCCAAACTTCAACAGGGAATTAAACCCACCGCTGACTAAAAGGAGGATTCCAATCCGGATTCCCAGGGTAATATCTAGGCACCAGTAGAGCAGGGGCATGATCAGCAAATAAAACTCGGTATTTCCAAGGAAGGTAAAACCTTTCATGATTGACATGATCCAATCTGGGGCGTTTTGTACCCAGATGGAGACTGGAAGAAATAATTGGGTCAGGTATTCCATAACGATTTCCTCCTGAAGAGAGAAAAACACAGGGTGGGAATGACTAGCAGCAGGGCCGTGCTGAAAATCAAGTTGGGATTTGCTGCATAGAGAGCTCCTGCCAGGGGTGGAGCGGCAACCAGGGAGATCCCGGACACGGTCTCAGTGATGCCGTAGGCCAGTCCAAGATTGGCAGGCTTAACAAGTTTTTCGATCTGGGCTACCAGCAAGGATCTGGTTGCCCGATAGCCCCCCAGCAGGAAGTAAGCTAAAACCAGCCAGGGCATTTGAGTGCTCTGCCAGACCAGAAAGGAAAACACAGCCACACAAACCTGGCCCAAGACTAACCCTATTCTCGAGGGCAGTAAACCAAATGACAAATTAAGCAAGACATTGCCCAGGCTGGTGATCGACCCGAGCGTACCGATGGTTTGCAGGGGAAGCTCCCGGTAATTTCTTAAGAAGTTAGGAGCAAGTGGCTGGGGAAAATATAAGGTGAATACCACCATAAAAACCAGAGGAAGCAAGCGGGTAAATTGCCTGTTACCCAGTAAGTCTCCAGTCGGACTCTGGGATCTCTTCTCCGTGGGCTGGGGTTTGATGAACAGGATGATCACTCCGGATACAATAAAAATAAAAAAGGAAACCAGATAGATTGACCGCAGACCCAGGTTAGCCGCAATAATACCGCCAATCAGCGGCCCCACGATACCCCCCAGGGAAAAGGATGCCGAGCTGATGGTCATCGCCTGTTCGATGGTAAGTTTATTACGAGAAGCGGTGAGATAGCTGTTCAACGGAGAGATAACGAAGACAGTGAAGGCGTACAGGATGATTGCAATGGAAAAAACCACCAGCGTTCTGGAGGCGGCCATGATCCCGGTGGAGACGATTCCCAGGAACCAGGATGCCCACACCAGCTGCCTGCGGCCGATGCGATCTGCCAGGTACCCGGCAGGAATATGGAAGATGGTCATTGCCAAGCCGGCACCGCCCAGGATTCCCCCGATGAGCAGCGGAGAGGCCCCCAATTCTTCCAGGTAGAGGGGCTGGAAATACACAAAAGCACCCTCGCCCATTCCCCAGGTGATCAAGCTTAAGATCACCAGGATATAATCCCTGCTCATGAATTGGATTCCAGGATTTGCTGGATAAATCCGTGAATGGAGTTAAAAACTAGGATTTTATCCAGGTCCTTGGTCACAACATGCCCGCTGTTCTCCAGGATGATCTTTTTCTTTTGGGCTTCCGGTGTGCCGATGTGCTGATCAATTTTTTCCAGATTGTGCAGGGGCACGCCGATGTCTTTGCGGGCGTGCATCAGTAACGCCGGGATTACCACCCTGGGCAGAGATTCCCGCATGACTTCCAGGAGTTTTGTCAGTTCAAGTAGGGCTTTGGTTGGATAGCGAGGATAAGAAAAGTGATCTTCAAGGGCATGCGGATCCTGCCAGTCGGACTCTCCCTTGGACGCGTAAGGTACCATTTTCGAATACCACGGGAGGATTCTCAGGCGGGGATCCGGTTCAACTTCATAAACGGTTGACATGCCGATAACCCCCCTGGCAGGTAGAAATGAGGCATGGTACAAAGCCAGAACTCCACCCATGGACAGGCCGATCAGGAAAATTTGATCGCTGAGGGACTTAAGCAAATGCCAGCCATCCAACACTGAATTGGACCAATCCTCCCAGTGCATCCGATTCATATCCTCAATTTTGGTTCCATGCCCGGCCAGGCGGACGCCTAAAACGCTGTATCCTTTTTCCGCCAGGAACTCGCCAAGGGGGTGCATTTCAGTTGGGGCACCGGTGAATCCATGGATCAATAAACACCCGGTTCGGCTGCCGGGAAAACAAAAAGGTTCGGCATTTTTAACAATCATATTGCTCTCCAAATATTCAGGTCTCTGGGAAGTTTAATTTTCCAACTGACCGGTTTATTCCGGGATTTTCAATTGAATGAGCTCCCGCGGCAGGTCAGTCAGGGAAGCGCAGCCTGTTTCCGTCACCACAATGTCGTCCTCAATGCGGACACCGCCCCGGTTGGGCAGGTAAATTCCGGGTTCGATGGTAAAGGTCATGCCCGGTTTTAGCGTGGTTTGATCAAATAAACTGATATAAGGTTCTTCGTGGGCTTCTCTGCCTAATCCGTGGCCGGTGCGGTGGATAAAGAATTCTCCGTAACCGGCATCCTCAATGACTTTGCGGGCAGCTTGATCAATCTCGCTGGCTGGAACCCCAGGCTTTACCGCATTTCGACCAGCTGTATTGGCTCCCAGGACAAATTTAGCGATTTCTTCCAGCTCAGGGTTTAAATCACCCATGGCAAAAGTCCGGGTGATATCAGAGTAGTACC
>CAZUMG010000181.1:0-3331 GCA_964621895.1 uncultured Anaerolineales bacterium
TTCGATATTAAACCAATCGGTAACTTCCTGGGGCTCTCCTTCCGGATCTTTCCAGTGGCGGTTAACTGCCACGCTGAACACACAAACTTTTTTTCCGTTGGGAACGTTTTTAAGCTCAGGATCTTGCCCCAAACGACCAATTAATTGTACTCTGTTTAGGCCCACCATATTTCCCTCCTTATACGATATAATTGATAGGTCTTAGTAAACAGTGTAGCGTGGAAACCCAGGGGTTTGTCAAGTATATATTGCAACTACGTGTAATTATTGCAACGTTTCCAGTAAACCTCTATTCAGAAAACAACCTTATCAAAAGGGAAAAACCAGCTCCATGTACATAGCGATAGAAGGCGCAATTGGCGTCGGCAAGACCACTCTCTCCCGTTTGTTATCTTCCCGTTTTCAGGCAGGCCTTTTGTTGGAGGTATTTGAAGAAAACCCTTTTCTGGCTGATTTTTATGCAGATCGGGATGCCTATGCTTTTCAGACTCAGATCTTCTTTTTATTAAGCCGCTACCACCAACAGCAGGAAGTTCCAGCTGCCCTTAACTCAGGCAATCATCTGATTGCAGATTACACCTTTGAAAAAGACGCTTTGTTTGCTCGATTGAATTTGCAGGGAGATGAACTGGACACCTACTTTAGCGTTCACAATGCCCTGGCTGAAAAATTGCCCCTACCAGATTTAATCGTTTATCTGCAGGCAGAGACCGCTGTTCTGATGCAGCGTATTGCTCACAGAGACAGACCTTATGAAAGGAATATGGATCAGGGCTACATCGAGAACCTGAACTTTGCCTATGATCAATTTTACAGCGAACAGCATAGCGGAGCCCAAGTTCTTCGGATCAACACGAATGAGCTGAACTACGTTGCCAATGAATCAGATCTGGATTGGGTTGAAAACCGGATCAGGCAAACCCTGCAACTTGGCTTATATCAAACCCAATTCTTTAATAAAGCCTGAACCTAGTGAAGGGAAATCATTAAATGCGTTTTACGCCGGAAATTCTTCGGAAACATGCCCAAATCCTTGTTGATAAGGAAGCCAAACGAGATCGAAGCATCCTGGCCGCTTATTTGCGGGGATCTCTGCTGTACGGATCACCTCTCCTGGGTGGAGCGGGGGATATTGATCTCGTTTTTATTCACAACTCACCCCCAGCAAAGATCAATCAATTAATCAAACTCACCCCGGAGATTCACTTTGACATAGAGCACCATGATCAAATTCTTTACCAGAGACCCCGGGAAGTACGCCAGGATGCCTGGTTGGGACCAACGATCCGGGATGCCCAACCGCTTTACGACCCCCGTCATTTTATAGACTATACGCAAGCCGGCGTCCGCAGTAATTATGATTTTCCAGAAAACATCCAGGACAGGGCCAGGCCCCTGATTGAAAAAGCGCGCCAGTTCTGGCTGAACCGGCAAATTTCCATCTCGGGAGCAATGCTTGGAGAACTGCCAGATTTTCTGGATGCCCTATACAATGCGGTAAATGCCGTGGCGCTGCTCTCCGGACCACCCCTTACGACCCGCAGACTAGGTATGGCATTCCCGGAACGGGCAGCCGCTGCGGGAGCCCCCGGCCTGGCAATGACCTTTTGTCATTTAATCGGAGGTGTGGATCTATCCAGAGAAACCCTTGAGGAATGGCTGGCTGCTTGGCAGAAAACTATTGAGGAGCTCGGCCAACAAAATTCACCGGCAGCAGCATTTGCTGAAAAACGGGTTTATTTCCAGTCCGCTATGAAAGCCATCCTAAAAAGCGATAATCCCACAGACATGTTATGGCCTCTCCTGACCACCTGGACAAAAGCCATGGCTGCGCTCCCTGAACAAAGCGAGCTACAACTGAATTGGAAACAAGCCCTCACTACCCTTGGGTTTGCAGGGAAAGATTATCAGATTCGCTTGGCTGTATTTGACAGCTTTCTAGACCTGTGCGAGACGCTGGTTCTTGGGGAATCAAAAGAAACCTGATTGGATGCCTGACAACTCTTAAGCAGCTGGTTTGGGAAGCACTACCCGGAAAGTGGCTCCTCTTCCCAACCCTTCACTTTCGGCCCAGATTCTTCCCCCATGCAATCGGACCAATTCCCTGGCAATCGACAAACCTAATCCTAATCCCCCATACCGCCTGGTCATGTGGTCGTCTTCCTGGTAAAACACTTCAAAGATTTTTTCAAGACTATCCCGGGAAATACCCCTCCCGGTATCAGCAATTGAAACCATGATTTCGTCGCCGCGGTCCTCCGCGCTGAGAATGACCTTTTCATCAACCGGGGTAAATCGAATTGCATTGAGCAGCAAATTAACAAACACCACGCTCATCTTGGGCAAATCGATCTTTAGAGGAATGGGGGTTTCCGGCAGCTGATAGACCACCGCGTGGTCCTCGTTATTCACCGTCATTCGTACCTCTTCCGCTGCATATTCGATCACCTGCTGAAGGGTTGTATCAGTGTAGTCGAGATCCGCTTCGCCGGTATACAACAAATTCATATTGGCAATATCGTCCAGGACCGCTCTCAACTTGGAGGAAGCCTTTAATATAGACGCTGCCAGAGGTTTATTTTCTTCGATCGCATCTTCAAATAATAAAGTGGCATAACCCAGAATATTTCCCAGGGGAGTCCTTAACTCATGCGAGGCAACCGACATCAAGTCTCGCTTTAATTTATCCGCCTGACTTAGTTCAATGTTGGCTTTTTGGAGTGCCTGAATCAATTGGGCGTTGTGCATCGAAATCGCCGCTTGGGAAGCAATTACCAATAATAGGGAAACATCAAAGTCGTTAAATTCCCCACAGGTTTTATTGAGTGCTTCGATCACCCCGGTTACTCGGTCTTTGATTCTCATCGGTACACCCAGGAGGGAATCTACCTGCAGACCAACTTCATCTCCAACTTCATCATAATGACGGGGATCATCCTTGGTATTATTGATTACCAGGTGCCGGTTTTCTGTATAAATTGTCCCAGCCAGACTATTATTCAAGGGAACAGGGATTTGTTCAAGCTGATCAATATTTACGCTGGTCGTAGCTGCAAATCTTAATTCCTTTTCTCGCTCATCATACAGCAAGATTGAAATAACACTGCATTCTAAAAGGTCTGCAGCAGATTTCAGGATGTTTTGCAGCAGTAGATCTGGTTTTAATGTCGAGTTGAGGATAGCGCTGATTTCCACCAACTGGGCAACTTTTTGGATTTTTTTACGAACATCCGGTTCTGAAATAGACGCGGTGAGGTTATTAAACATGCTGGGGTCGGGTCCAATCTACTGGATTAGGTTTGTTAATTATAGTCCACTCGGCGTTATTATA
>CAZUMG010000182.1:0-3286 GCA_964621895.1 uncultured Anaerolineales bacterium
GATATGGAACGAACTGTACCTTATACTGCATCCGAGGAAGTAGAACTTTATCTGCGAACTTATTATTCTCTTCTACGCACATCTGATGCTGTTCAAATCCGATCCTTGGAGGAAGTCCATTCAGGGATGAATTCCTTGTTGCACCAGCATGCTCGGGATCGGGCGCCTGATATGACAGCGTTTATTTATGCCTCGCTAAGGCTCCCGGAATGTATCAGAGATACCAAGGAAATAGTCCTGGGACAGAGTGGGACAGTTTTCCGCGAAGCAGGTCTGGGAAATGTTTGGTCTTGGGAGCAGGTATCCGGAAAAGCTCGCCGGCGCCGCTGCTTTTATCATCCTAAGAAGAAAATCCTGGCTTGCATCGTAGCCAGTCGTTCTGATATCGACGATGTTATCCCTATGTTAACTGCCTATCAAATTGAGTGGAATAAATTACACCGCCTGCTGCAGCATTTACCGGATGATATTGATTTTACTCAGGTCCATAAACAGCAGGACACCTGGTACAACCTGGCTGAAGCGTTAAAGATGTCAGTAAGTGACTTAACCCGCTGGCGTTCGATTTGGGGGAACGCGTTTGTAACCAGGATCCGGGAGATTAAGAAGAGTGAACGCTATTATCAGGTCAGGTTGTTGAATGGATCCCTGATTGAATACAACCGGGCAACCAATGCTTGGTGGAGAGTGATTGCCGAACGGGTTCCAGATTTAATGGATCGGCCGATCTACTTTATTTCCAGTAATACCCATAGCTTTCCCAACCTTCTTTCTGGATTTGCATTAAAAAACCAGGATGAACTAAATCAATACCTGATTGATGCAGACAAGCAAGAGTTAATCGACGAATGGCGACAAATCCAAACTCATAAAGTTCCCTCCAGCCGTGAAAACTTTTGGTATTATGCCCTTAAAAAATATCTTCAGGAACCCAATACAGAGGAAATTTTAAAACGAAGAAACACCCATGAAGCATCCTGTGGTATCCAGAGAATTGATAGTGAAAATTCTTTTGATGTGGATGCCCAGGTAATCCGGCTAGCAGATCTCAAACCAAAATGGATGGATCCCCGGGTTAAGCAAGAAATGGGGGATCTGGAATTTTTGAAAAAAAGCAATGCATTGATTCTGAATATTGATTATCCCCTTGGTTTGGCAGCCTATACCATCTTAATGGAAGTCGCGGAAAATGCCGGGATTGTATTGGGAGTCTACATCCTGGGGAAAGCAGCCACCCTGAATGGAGTTGTTGGGGATGTTATGATCCCTTATGTTGTTCATGATGAACACTCCCGGAATACCTATTTATGTCCAAGGGCTTTTGAAGCCCGCGATGTGAGCCCTAACCTGGTTTACGGCACGGTGCTTGATAATCAGAAAGCAGTTACTGTAAGGGGTACTTTCCTCCAGAACCAGACCTATATGGATGTATTTTACCGGGAAGGATATACCGGCATTGAAATGGAAGCTGGCCCTTATCTCTCTGCCGTTTTTGAAATGTATCGGCCTTACCGCCATCCAGTGGATGAGATAGTAAACCTCGATCGGGTGCCGTTTGATTTAGGGATTCTCCATTATGCTTCTGACCGCCCCCTCAGTAAAGGTAAAAACCTGGGTGCGGGAACATTATCTTATTATGGGATGGACCCAACCTATGCCTGCTCGCTGGCTATTATTAAGAGAATATTTAAATTAGAACAAAAACGACTGCTTGAGAAAAGCACTAAAATAATCTAAAGGTGGAAGGAACAAAGATGATCTCAATTGGAACCTCTTATCCAAGGATCGATGCGCTTGATAAAGTTACCGGAAAAGCAGATTATTCCGGAGATCTGAGCATGCCGGATATGCTTCATATGAAAATCCTTTTTGCTGGGAGGCCGCATGCTATTGTGAAATCCATTGATACAAGTAAGGCAGCAGCCCTGAAAGGTGTTGTCCTTGTCCTGACTGCTGCCGATGTCCCTCATAATGAATACGGCCTGCAGATAGCAGACCAGCCGGTTCTCTGTGGACCTGGTTCGGATATCCCTTACGCTGATCGGGTCCGATTTGTGGGAGATCAGGTTGCTGCAGTTATTGCGGAGACCGAAGATATCGCCGCAGCTGCCTGCAAGCTCATCCAGATTGAATATGAAGATCTTCCATTGGTTCTCGATCCTTTTGAAGCAATTAAGGAAGGGGCATTTCTGTTGAATCCCGCCAGGGGCTCAAATGTTTTTGAGTCTTACCGGATAAGAAAAGGGGATGTCGAGCGAGCCTTCCGGGACGCAGAGATCATTGTAGAAGGGGAGTACCATACACCTGTCCAGGAACATGCCTATTTGCAGCCAGAAGCTGGCCTGGCATATTACGACGATCAGGGAAGAGTTACTGTTGCTGCCGGGGGGCAATGGGCTCATGAAGAACAGGAGGAAATTGCCCATTCGCTGGGATTGCCAATCGACCAGGTGCGGGTGATTCATCCAGCCATAGGCGGTGCTTTTGGAGGACGAGAGGACATTTCTATCCAAATTGTATTGGGCCTGGCTGTCCAGTGTCTGCGTGCCAGGGACATACACCGGCCGGTGAAGATTGTCTGGAGTCGGGAAGAATCCATCATCGGGCACCATAAACGGCACGCTTACCACATCAAAACTCGCTGGGCTGCCACCCGGGAGGGAAAATTAACCGCGGCGGAGGTTGACATCACGGCGGATGGGGGCGCCTATATGTACACCACCAATAAAGTGCTCTTTAACGCAACTATCAACTGCACCGGCCCATACGATATTCCAAATATAAAGGTGGATTCCAGAGGTGTCGCCACCAATAAAGTCCCCGGGGGGGCGTTTCGTGGTTTTGGCGGTCCGCAGGGCTCTTTCGCTGCAGAAAGCCAGATGAATAAATTGGCAGAGAAATTAAATATGGATCCGGTGGAATTGCGGTTAAGAAATACCCTTAAGAAAGGATCCTTGTCTTCCGTTCAATCGCCCCTGCCGGGTATTGTCAACGTTTCGGATGTTGTAGCACGCTGTGCTGAGAAATCATTCTGGAAACAAGGAAGCCAGGGATGGAGCAAGTTATCGGATGGTGATAATGCGGGTTCCGGCCCAATCAAGCGAGGTATTGGTTTTGCTTGCGGCCTGAAGAATATAGGGTTTTCTGCTGGATACCAGGAAAACTCCTGGGCGACTGTGGAGCTGCATGGGGCGGAACAAATAGAGGAAGTGATTGTACGCCAGGCAGCGGCTGAGGTTGGTCAAGGTACCCATACTGCCATTGTCCAGATGACAGCTGATGCGGT
>CAZUMG010000183.1:0-3246 GCA_964621895.1 uncultured Anaerolineales bacterium
TGTTGGATCAAAATGTGAGCCACCTTTATCCTTGATGTATAAAAATACTTTTTCCATTGGCCAGGCTTTCCGGTACGGCCGGTCGCTTCTGAGTGCGTCCCAAACATCTACAACCGCGAAGATACGAGCAGATAAGGGGATCTCATCTCCCTGTAACCCTAAAGGGTATCCTGAGCCATCCCACATTTCGTGATGGTAATAGGGTATGTCAAGCGCCGGTCGTAAATAGTCGATAGAGGAGAGCATGTCATAGGCAAATTGGGGATGTTGTCGCATGAGCGCCCACTCTTCTTCAGTAAGTTTTCCGGGTTTGTGAAGAATATAATCTGGCACACCTAGTTTTCCAATATCATGCAGAAGTGCACCTCGCCGGATTTGAACAATTTCCTCTTCACTCAATCCCATTTCGCGAGCCAATCTCACTGTCAGTCCGGTAACACGATGGGTATGTCCTTCGGTTTGTTTATCGCGGAGATCCATTGCAAGTGACCAACCCAGCAGCGTAGAATCATATACCTGTAGAAGTTCTTGTTCTCTTTTTTCAAGAGATGCTGACATTGAATTGAATAAAGAAGCAAATTCGTTGAGTTCAAGACTACCATGAGGATATATTTCTGAACGTGCCTCCAAGTCTCCCTGAATTAGGTGACGAGTAACATCCAGCAGGGAACGTATTTGCCTCATGAGGTAGAACTCTAAACCTGATAAGGAGCCAATAATCAAAATAATACCGACACCAAGCATAATGTACAGATTGCGATTGAAGATATGGTTAACCCTGGCAAGTAACACTTCTTCCGGGATAGCATATATAACTAGAATATCATCTTGATAGATCTGGCGAGGCAGGATTGAAAGAGCATATATCCATGTTCGACCACCAACATCAATCTTCTCAAGAAGTCCATCGCCACTGTTAAATGCATCTTTTATTATAGAGATCTCAGGAAAAGGATTTCCCACTATATTCTCACCTAATGGAATACTAGCAAGGACAATTCCATCATGGTCAACCTTGGTTAAGATTCCACCGTTTTGAAGTTTAGATTGAATATTTTCTTCAAATTGAGAAAGTATTTCCAGATCTATTGCCGCATAGATTACACCAAAAAGATTATTTCTATCGTCATACACCGGATATCCGAGGTTGATAGTTGGTTTATGAGTAATCCGACCAACTTGATATTCCCCGATAGCGAAATCTTCCAATGCAAGTGCTTGTGTGAAATATTTCCTATCAGCTATGTTAACAACTTCTTCAACCGGTAATGCGCTGCAAACAACTTCTCCATGTAAATCTGCTACACCAAAATTAATATATCTTCTGAAATGGGGTATTAGATTAGCTAGAATTTGACTGCATTTTTCTTGATCGAAATCTCTAACACCGTCCGAAATTGAGAGAGATAGCAGAAGCTGACGTGTACCATCAAGAAGAGCTCCCTCCTGTTCTGCGATGATCCTCGTTATATTAAGGGTATCTTCCTTTATAGCATCAATTTCACGTTGTTTATCTTCTTGATTAGAGTACTGGTTTAAAACTATGGATGGAAGGATGGCAAGAATAATAATAAGCGACAATCGAAAGCGAAGAGATGAAAAGAGTTTCAAAGTAACCTCCTCTGACCTCCCTTAAACATCAACACAATGAGGACATAAACTGAGTTAGATATATTTATATCGCACGATAATCAATTTGATGGTTTTGTTAAATATTTGGATCTAAGGAAATAATTGTTATTGGTTCATTTTGGGAAACCATTCTGTGTTGAGTATTAAATGTAGTATAGCATAAATGTTCGTGTGACCGGAATCTTCATCTGTGCGAGTTATTGTAAGTATAAAGAATCACCTGCCAGGGTTATAAATGATTCTTGTAGGCGTTATCAGACACAAAACGCTGATTTATATTGAATTGGATCGGTTGCTAGTACAAGGATTAATTAGTTTGTAGGTGAAGTACGGTTGAAATTAAGCTGGGCCCTGTGGAGAATAAGGAAATTTTGGAAAAAAGGATTCCAACCAGGTGGAATTAATGTATTTTTGGACAAATATGGAAATTAATAGCTTACCGGTGTTTGTTTCAAAGTCAGAGGATCATCTACTACTTATGATCAGAATATTGATTATTAGATTATGAAAAGCATTCTTATCATGATCTAGAATAAGAATAATAGACTATTAAATATCTAATATTCTGTTCAATCAAAAGAGGGCTTGAATAAAAAAAACCTCATGGAAAAGAAAGGGATAATAGAGGGGGCGTCTGACATGAGATCAAGCCAACGGGAGGTGGAAAAAAATATAAGTTCCATCCAAGGCTTATCCGTATCTTCACCAGTGGGGAGTCTAGACCTGGAAAAATAATATGCTATAATACATATCAAGATACATATAGAAGTATATAGATTGATTTCGAAAGGAGCTTCACATGCAGCCGAGAATTGTGGGTGTCACGGAACTGCAGCGCTGCTTCCGGAAATTCTTCGACCAGGTCGCTAAGAAAAACACGCCGATCGTATTAACCCGTGGGTCGCGGCCGGAAGCTGCCCTGATTTCTTATGATGATTATCTCCGCTTTCAAGAAATGAATGAGAGCGAAGTTCTGGCGCGTTTCGATCAGGTCTGGGATCGCCTGGGGGGCCTGAATGCCGTCTACGAACAGGAGGAAATTTCTGCTGATATCGAAAAAGCCCGGGAGGGGTAAGTCATGCGGGTTGTCATCGATACCAGCGTTCTGGTCAGTGGTTTGATCCGCCCTCAGGGACCTCCCGGAGAAGTCCTGCGAGCGCTGCGGGACGGGAGATTCACGATCCTATATTCCCATGAGACCCTGATGGAGATCGTGGTGGTTTTAGGGAGAGATTTCTTCCGGCGCAAATATCAGGTTCAAGTTGATGATATCTCCACCCTGGTTAGTTTGATCCGCCTGCGGGGGGAAGCCGTGGTTCCGGCTCAGAAAGTAACCGACTGCCGAGATCCGAAAGATAATAAATTCCTAGAAGCGGCAGTAGCCGGGGATGCTGACTATCTGGTATCTGGTGATGATGATCTTCTGAGTATGAATCCCTACCGGTCTATTCCTGTCCTATCTCCGGTAGAATTTCTGGAAGTGATATGATGAGCCTGGATTATTGATTTGCCAGATATCATTATCCTAAATGTGCCTGACTTAATTGTGATAATTCCAAGCGCCTGATAGCCAGCCAAATCAATTTTAAATGGCGTCTGACATGAGATCAGGTG
>CAZUMG010000184.1:0-3244 GCA_964621895.1 uncultured Anaerolineales bacterium
GTTGAAATAAATATCCTTTCCGATCTTTAGGGTCCAAGTTATCAATAATGTCTTTCAATAAAGGAGCCAAGGCGCTTTCCTTCTCTTCCATCGTTTTATTTATAGTTGGTGGTGAAAAGGTGAGCAACAGCTCTTTATCAGCGTCGTGATACACTATTGGCACCGGTAGCAGGCCTTTGAATCCACATAGCTGGCATTTGGCATAGTTCAGCCCTCCAGATAATAAGGTTTGCTTCAATTGAGGGTCCCTAGCAACGTCTATCACCTGGTTAATATCAGCGACTAAGGGCTGCCTGCACTGGGGGCAATTGGTTTGAATTTTTGGCATATTTTCTTCTCCACAATTTAACTAATAATACTAATCTTTTTCCTCTAATAATTTATTTGTAAAGCTATTTTCTCTTAATAAGGAAAAACATATTCTTGCACCTGATTCCTGCCTTGGCTCAATCCAAATGCGTCCCTGATGAGCCTCAATAATTGCCCGGCTCAAATACAACCCAAGCCCTGCTCCTTGAGTTTTTTTGGCGGCCTCATCTGCCCGATAAAAACGATCAAATATATGAGGGAAATCTTCTTGTGAAACACCTGTACCTTGATCCTGGATACAAATAATTATTTGCTCAGCTCGAATTTGTCCGCTTATTCTGATGTCCCCACCCTCAGGTGAATATTTAATTGCATTCGACAAAAGGTTATAAAATACCTGTTCCAATCTAGTTTTATCTCCGACAATGGTAGGAAAATCATCGGGGAACTGGACCAGAATGTGATGTTTTTCGGTCTGGGTTTGAAATCTTTCAACCATTTCGGCAGCCATCTGGTCGATCTTTATTTCGGCCAGATTTAGGCTAAAGCTGCCGGCTTGAAGCCTGGAAGCATCTAGAAGGTTCTCTATTAATTCCGTAAGTCGATCTGTTTCTTCTTCAATAACTTCTAGACTATCCTGAACAATATCACTGCTCCAGGATACGTCTTCTCTTCGCAGGGTTCCCACATATCCTTTGATTAATGCTACGGGAGTTTTAAGCTCATGACTGACAACAGAAACAAAAACACTTTTTATCTCTTCAGCTTCCCGAAAATGGGTTATGTCTCTGATTGAAGCAATGATGTTGATTAATTTTCCTTCGCCTGATAACAAAGGAGCGTATGTAATGCCGACGGGAATAATATCGCCAGCAGGACGCTGTAAATCACCTTCAACATAAAGGTTTGCTTTAGCAGTCAGCGGCCACCCACTCAGTTCTGCGTCTTCGAGAGATTTTCCTTGCTGAAGTGCAGCCCAGTTGATAATCTTCTCATGAAGGTGGCCTTCAATTTCAGAAACATCTTTACGTAAAATTCTTGCAAAAGCCTGATTGCATTTTTCAATTAAATGGTCTGCAGACATAATGAGAATCCCATCTGCAGCCGAATCTAACAAAGCATCCAAGCGGCTTTTTTCTCTGGTCACCTGGGTATATAATTGTGCGTTTATAACCGCGATTGCTGCTTGATCCGCAAAGCTCTGCAAGACAGCCCGGTCATTTGCTGAGAAATTTCCCTGATAGCCTCTGAAAATAAAAATTAACCCAATAACTCTTTTTTCTGATATCAGGGGCAGACCCACTCCTGTGAGTAAATTCATGCTTGCCCGTTGAGTCAGCAGCTGGAGCATCCTGTTGACCTGGGGAAGTTCTTGGGCAGCTTGATCTTCGCTATCTGAAATCTCTGCTAGAACAGGTTCTACGTGCTGTAAAAAAGTTGGCTGGATTCCATACGTTGCTCCAATTTTCCAGCCTCCCTTTTCTCCCCTTAAAGCTATTAACCCCGCTTTACCTGCCAGCATTTCTGCTGCTAGCTCCAAAATCCTCTGCAGCAAAATATCAAGATTTAACTCTTGGGTCAAACTGCGAGCAATTTCAAGGAGGTAGTCCCTCTGGCGAATTCTGTGATCAGGAAGCATTGTATTTTTTTAAGCAATTCTAATTCTGTTTATTTGTTTTTTTTAATTCTCGTTTTCAGCTAAGCTTACCATCTGATTAAATATATTTAACCCTTCATCAATTTCTGATTTTGTTATACATAATGGTGGCGCAAATCGTATTGTGCTTTTTCCGCAACCCAGGGTAATCAAACCATATTCAAATGACAATCGCTCCACTTTATCCCGAATAACTGAATTAGGTATTTTTGTTTTTTGATCCTGAACAAAATCAACTCCCAACATCAACCCAATACCTCTTACATCCCCAATTGATTGATGACTCGATTTAATCTCTTCCAAGGCACCGATCATATAGTTTCCCATCTCAGCAGCATTTTGAAGATATCCTTTCTCGATCAGCTCAATGGTTGCCACGGCAGCCGCAGCAGCAATCGGATTGCCTCCATAGGTATTTCCATGGGCACCTTTCGGCCAGGTCATCACACTTTTTTTAGCAATGATTGCTCCCAAGGGGATTCCTGATGCAATCCCTTTCGCTGTGCAGACAATATCAGGCTGAACACCAAAATGTTCAATCGCCCACCATTTTCCAGTTCTTCCCATACCCGATTGAACTTCATCAGCAATAAGCAGGATTCCATGTTCATCGCACAGCTTTCTCAGGGCTGAAAAAAATCCATCTGCGGGAACGATGTACCCCCCTTCTCCTTGGATAGGTTCAATTAAAATAGCAGCAAGGTCATCTACCGGAATCACTTTCCCGATTATTTGTTCCTGTATATAACGTACTACTGTTTCACCATAAGGTTCACCCGGATTGGATTTCAGAATTTGGCGGTAAGGGTCAGGATAAGGCACATGAACTACCCCACTCATGATCGGGAAAAACCCATGCCTGTAGACAGCTTTGCTCGCGGTAAATGCCAAAGATCCTGCGGTTCTTCCATGGAAACCACCCAAAAATCCAATAAATTGGGTTCTTCCGGTATGATAGCGTGCTAATTTGATTGCCGCCTCGACACTTTCAGTTCCCGAGTTTGTCATGAAGGAGACAGCATCTTCGTTGAATGGTGCAATACCGCTAAGTTTTTTCGCTAATTCTACCCATATCGGATGATAAAAATCAGAAGAAATATGCAGGAATTTATCAGCTTGATCCTTTATGGCTTTAACCACTTTCGGGTGGCTGTGTCCGGTTGCAGTTACTGCTATGCCGGAAGCAAAATCGAGAAATCTATTTCCATCGACATCCCAAACTTCCGTGCCTTTTCCATGATCCATTACAAAAGGATACGCTCGCGGGTATGAATTTGA
>CAZUMG010000185.1:0-1912 GCA_964621895.1 uncultured Anaerolineales bacterium
CCATCAAAGGCATCCCGGTCATAACGGTAGCCATCGGAAGTATCCACGATATCAACTTCGAGATATTCCCGGTTGGGGATTAATACTTTGTACCCTGGGGAATCAAAACCAATATTGATTCTGTAGGTAAGGTTATTAAGAATATTCGGTGGGATTTTACATATTGCAGTATAGTGACCGGGCTTTCGATTGAATCCCTGCTGAATTTGAGAGTCCTCATATGTGGCAAAGACAGTCTCCCCTAAAGTAGTTTTGAATCTCAGGTAAAGTCTGAGGTTTCTCACCTCTTCCAGAATTTCATAATGCACCCGGATTTCAAATCCTTCATCGATCTGGAAGGTTGTTTTCACCTCACCAGTTTCGGATACCAGCTCAATCCCAAATAATATTAACTCTTTATCTTGAGGAGCTTCAGCTGCTGACCAACCTAAACGGCCAGCTGTTGAAACATCCTTGCTTGATAAATAGGTATTGATAACTTTATCCACATCATCATCCAGGACGAGGATTCCCCCATCCAACAACAATCCCCGGGAGCACAGGGCACGAACCGCGCCCATATTATGGCTGACAAATAAGACTGTCCTTCCTGCCTTGGAAACTTCCTCCATCTTACCAAGCGATTTTTTCTGGAAAGCTGCATCTCCCACAGAAAGAACTTCATCAATCAATAAAATTTCCGGTTCAAGGTGGGCAGCAACTGAGAACGCTAATCTAACCCCCATACCGCTGGAATAAAACTTTACCGGTGTATCGATAAATTTGCTTATTCCAGAAAATTCAACGATCTCGTCAAATTTTCTATCGATTTCATTTCGGGTCATACCAAGAATAGTTCCATTGAGATAGACGTTTTCCCGGCCAGTTAACTCCTGGTGAAATCCCGTCCCCACCTCTAACAAACTAGACACTCGGCCGTTCAATTCAACTATACCGTGTGTAGGATATGTGATACGGCTGAGAATTTTTAATAAGGTGCTTTTTCCTGCTCCATTTTTGCCGATAACACCAATTACTTCACCCGGGTAGGTTTCAAAGGAGACATCCTTTAATGCCCAAAGAATATCCTCGGCTTCCTGATTCTCTTGGTCAAACTGGGTCAATTTTTTAAGCCTGCGAAAATTCCTTATTGGACTGGTAACCCAATCTGAAATCACTTCAGCCAGGGTATCTCGGGCTTGTTTTTCAAATCCAATTCTATATCGTTTAGATAGATTTTCTACTTTTATTGCAGTTTTAGACATAAGACATTTTCTTTCTAATCTATTAGGTTGATTTTATCTGATATTACTCAAGCAACATCAGCAAAATATCGTTCCATCGACCGGAAATAGAGTGCACCACTTATAAAAAAGGCAATGGCCATCAACGTTCCCACACCAAGTAAATCCCAAGGCATCGGCCTGGTCCCCAATAAGGCTGCCCGAAAACCTTCGATCACACCAACCATCGGGTTTAAGGCATAAAGTACCTGATATTTTTGAGGTATGCTGCTGGCTGCATAAATAACCGGGGAGGCGTACATCAACAGCTGAATAAAAAAGTCAGCACCGTAACGGATATCCCTGTATTGAAGTGACAACGCAGTCAGCCACATCCCCACACCTGCCGAAGTCAGCATCATTAATAAAATGAAAACGGGAATCATCAAAGCCCAGATGGTGGGCTTTGCGTGGAACCAAACCATTAATCCCAATAAAATAAGGAAGGATATAAGAAAATCAACCATTTTCCCCAGAACTGGAGCGATTGGAATGACCAGACGGGGAAAATAAACCTTGGTTATTAAGTTCCTCGATGTTATTAAACTACCGCTTGCACTGCTCAATGAACTGGAAAAGAAAGTCCAGGGTACCAGGGCAGTATAACTGAAGATGGCATAGGGAACCCCTTCGGAGTTCACCTTGGCAAT
>CAZUMG010000185.1:2012-3167 GCA_964621895.1 uncultured Anaerolineales bacterium
AAACTTTATAATTCAGTCCATGAATTATAAATTCTTTCCTCCCGCTGTCAAGATTCATCTTCCAGGTTTTATATCTCAAATCAAGAAATTATCGGGCAAGCAAGTCAATTGAAGGCGTATCAACCAAATACTGATAACCCAATTCGAGTAGATTTTCAGTCTTCAAGTTAACAGATGAAATGATAACTCTTGGCATTAATCCCGGATTAGGGTCTAACCTGGCAGAGATATCATCAACAGCAATATGCCTATACAGAGGGGTTTCTGCCGAAGCAAGCTTATCAGTGAATACCCAGATAGGATATTCCCAAGTATTTGCTCCTATTTGAAGGCCTATTTCTTCTTCATTCAATCCTCTAATAGCCTCGCTTACAATCTGGTAGTCATCATAGATCGATTTATTACTAGTAAAGTACAATTGCGGACGGTTTGCCCGCAAGACAGATAAATCCAGGTAAAACGGGGAAATAATATCAGAATATTCATTATAAAGATCAGGGTTATCTGAGAAAAACCTTCTAATTTGATTGGACCGAAACATAGAGTTTTTCGGAAACAGGGGAATCAAAGGTCTTGTTGAATTAAGCAGGATATAGGGAGAGCTGAAAAAAACAAGAATCATCAAGACCGCTAAGGGGAACTGTTTTCGCTTGTTTAATCTTTCAAGTGTGTACCCCATCACAGGAATACCCAATAGAAAAATAGGTAATTGAAGCCTGCTTCCCCAGGGCTGCCACTTAATAAGTAGGGAATACAAGAATATCGATAATAAAATTGCGCCTGTATATAAGGAAATCTGGGTACCTTCATCTTTCTTAAACCAAGGCAGGATCAGGATACACCCAAAAAGCAGAATAAAATGGAGCAAATTTCCTGCCTCATCTTCATTAATTGTAAATTTGATTTTAAATGTTGATCCCGGGAATAAATAATTATCATTATCGGCCTCATCGCCCAATAATCCTGTTACCAGGTTGGTTAATTTAACATTTAAATCTGGAAGTGGGACAGCTAGATGCATCGAGGTATTTCTTAATAAATTGACATAAAAACCATTAATCGAGATCTTGTCAGAAATGACCCGACCCGGTTCGGTTGACAACGGGTTGGAATAGAGATCCAGATTCCTGAGATACATGCCGCTATTTAACAATA
>CAZUMG010000186.1:0-3164 GCA_964621895.1 uncultured Anaerolineales bacterium
GGCACAGGAGTCGGTGGCGGCCGCAACAGGATTGCCGTCCCGGTTTTTGGTTTGCTGACCAGCAAGACAAGCCCAGTGCTTAACAAGCCAAACAGAACTCCAATAAAGAGATCACCCTATTTCTTAATCATCGTTGGTTTTGGTACTTCTTGTTAATCCCCCACAATCAAACTTAACCCGAGACGTTGTTCCTTTGGGTCGAGGTGGATGATTTCCACCGATACTTTTTGGTCTTCCTCCAGAACATCCCAGGGTGATAGCTCTTCTCCATTACAACCCAATTCAGAGATATGAATGAGCCCATCTACGCCTTCCTCGAGGCGCACAAAAGCGCCGTAGGACACAATGTTCTTTACCACTGCCTCAACAATCTGCCCTGGTTGATAGCGCTCAGTAATTGTTTCCCAGGGGTTAGAGCACATTTTCTTCAAACTCAGAGCTACCTTATTTTCTTCTCGGTCAACAGTCAGGATATAGACTTCAAGGGTATCTCCAATTGCAACCACATCCGAAGGATGATCAACCCTTCCCCAAGAAAGTTCCGAGATATGAATTAAGCCCTCCATCCCTCCTAGATCAACAAAGGCACCAAAATCAGTCAGCGTGGTGACAACACCGGGAATACAGGTGCCTTCTTTCAGGGTATCAAGCAATTTGATCCTGGTCCCGGGTTCCGCCTGGGCAGCCCTTTCTGATAGAACAACCCGGCAGCGGTCGCGATCGTACTCAATAATTTTCAGGGAAATAATCTGCTGAAGGTATTCTTTCTTTTTATGACCGGCTAATAAATGGGAGCTGGGAACGAATCCATTGATATTCTCCCCCTGGACCAGCAAGCCGCCCTGGTTGCAGCCCACAACCTTTAACTGGATAATTTCATCCGCCTGGTACAGTTGATCAACGAAATTCCAATCGTTTTCAGGCTGGGATAATAGGTTCAGCTGCGTTGAAAATTCAGGGGCATCCTGTTGCCAACTATTCCCCTTCTCTTGATTCGTAAAGCTCTCTTCACCTTCAGATAAAGCAGCTTTCCACCAAGAATCCCCCAATTGGGGAGCTTCAATGGATTCTTGCTTAATTTGATCTTCGTGAACCATTAATCAACCTTGATAAAACAAGCTGGGCAAGAATTATTGTAACATTTTTTTAATCTTTTCCAGAGACAGAATTTTTAGCTTTCTCGCAAGCTTGTTTTTCCATTTCGAGGATGGTTTTTGCAACAACCTCAATGGCAATTTTTTGTTTGCGATAAAGGTTAGCTTCCGACATCGCCAAACGTTTAGCTACATCCCTTACCTTTTGCCCCTTAAGGAATTTCATCTCCAGAATATTATATAAAACCCAATCCAGGGTGAATAGTCTGTTTCCTTCAGGTCTGATCTTTTCGATCGCTTCCCGCAAGATTGCCCGGACCGCTTTGACCGTAATGCCATCATGCTCCTCAAGGGAATTCTGAACAACCTCCAGCTGCAGCAGAGGGCTTTCTGATAAATCAGGACCTCCCCAATAATCAGATAAAGCGTCTTTTACCCACTCTGTTAATGTGCCTTCATCTACAACAGTGACATTGGCCGATGTTAAAACATTGGTTCCATCGTAGCGGGCCGCAGCCCTTAATTGCTGAATCCGATTCACCTGAGGTGTTAAATCTTCAATTGAGCTAAAGACTTGCTGTTGGAAGGATCGGTCCTCTAATGCCAGGTGAGCACGCTGGATTAAAATTCGCAAAGCATCTTTTTGATCTTCATGAAGCTCCTCAGTTGGAACCTCTACCCCCACTAAGCCCAACAATTCATGCCCAATCGTTTCACTGATCAACGGGATGATCCAGAAATCTCCCCATGAAAAGAGGTTAATTTCACCTTCCCGGTTCTCGGTTGAATTGACTTCATATATTTTTTGGGAGAGCTCATTTTCATCATAGTTAACCCCTTCGCCCACGGATACCAGAAATTCCATTCCGTTTATAGTCAAGGAAGCAGCAAAAGCCCTTTTCACCTGAAGCCGGTCGCAGATTGCTGCAAGGACAGATTCCAGAAATTGTTTTAGGTCTTCCAGGGTGAATAACCTTTCTTCAAGATTTTGGAGCAAGGTCAGGTTATCTTTGCCTTCCCCAAATATGAACCACCGCTCCCATAAAGGAGAAAACATGGTGATCAGGTACTGCATTAATAATAACGAACCTGCCATAACCACCGGGGCAAAAAATGCGATCGGTTCGCCTGCCCTACGGGTCAGGGTGGTTAAGGCCAGCACGGAGCTGGCTGTTACCGGCCCTCTCAATACCCACTTAACCAATCTACGCTTGACAACCCGGTCTGGCCAGGAAACGCCGAAAAACGCCACAGCATAGGCCATAATGATGATTAAGCCGGACACCAGAATATTGCTGACAACAGCTGAGAGCCAAAATACATAGGGATGAATTGAAGCAAATGTGGATCCAAACAATAAATAAGGAAACGATCCTAATGCCGGAGCCAGTGATCCAGCGATTAAATACACCATTCTCCGCCGTCCAGAGCGAGTCCCTGTCCGATGGTAAGCCCGCTGAAAGTTTAACCACGCCCAAATCATGTTTAAAATGTAAAAAGCTGAGAACACCCAGGTCAGGCTGGTTCTTGCTAAGTGGGGAGCTACGACATTTTCCGTAACCAGCGGTCCGACTAACAGAGAAAAAGGCATGGCAGCCAGGAATACAAAAGACAAACCAAAAGTGATCTTGATTAATTTTGTTCGCCGTCCCCGCGATGGGCGGCCTGTTGTTGCCAGGACAGCATCGGAAAGGAGAGCATAGGCAGCTGGCAGGAAAATGATCCCAACCCATTGGATTTGGTACCAGACCTCAATCCAGCGGGGAGAACTGAGGACTCCCGCAACTGATTCAGCCACAAAGACAACTACAACACATGCCATGATAAAAGCAAATGAGCGGGCTACTTTATCCTTTAAATTAAAGGACAAAGCATAGAGCAGCAGGGAAAAAGCGGTGATGGATATCCCGGCTGAAAGAAGCTGATTGATCGTCTGGACTAAACTAAGGAAGTTCATATAAAAGTGGAAAAGAAGATTGCGATTTCCTGGTCTCGATAAAATTGATCGTTGTAGCCGGAAAATTCAAAACCAAGATGATAGGCGAATTGAATTGCTGGATAGTTTTTTGG
>CAZUMG010000187.1:0-3156 GCA_964621895.1 uncultured Anaerolineales bacterium
AGAAATAAACTGTGCGTTTCATCATAAACCCGCTGGGTTGCCCTGAGATCCTCTTCCCGGTTCGATCCCGGGATCAGGTGGTTCAAGTTAAGCACAAGGCCTATTTCTCCGCCATAATTGCCAGATCGATAAATATCAACAACGCTCGCATGGGCTAATAATAAGTGGTGGGCGGCTTGGTAAGCACTGGGGGTGTCAACGATTCCCGGCGCGTGGTAGCCAGCGCCATAACCAAGAAAGGCAGCCACCCAGGGCTCATTATGGGTTGCCCAGAGATTTACCCGATCAGCAAGGGTATCAAAAACGACTGAGGCATATTCTCCGAACCAGGCAATACTGTCACGATTGGGCCAACCGCCTTTCTCCTGGAGGGCTGCCGGAAAATCCCAGTGATATAAGGTCGCTTTTGGCCTGATACCAGCGTTCAGCAGTGTATCGACCAGACGGTCATAAAAATCCAGTCCTGGCTGGTTGATTTTAGCAATTCCATTCGGAAGGATTCTTGGCCAGGATAAGGTAAAACTGTAGCTTTGCAGGCCGAGCTCTTTCATTAGCTTTACATCTTGAGGCATCCTGTGATAATGATCTATGGCGATCTCGCCGGTATCCCCATTGAGAACCCGATCCGGCAGGCGTGAAAACTGGTCCCAGATGCTTTCTCCTTTCCCATCTTCATTCCAGGCACCTTCAATTTGATACGCGGAGGAGGTAGCACCCCAGGTAAAATTTTCCGGAAAAATATATTCTGCTTTATTCATGGTGATTCCCTAACGCCTCGGGGTTGATACATCAACCGGAGCTAGTTTTATGGGATGCCATTTGAAAAGAAAGCCTGGGTAAATTAATTCACCCAGGCCTAATTTTAATCTATTCAAACCAACTGAAGCGGCAAGATATTATCCTTTGACAGAACCTGCCAGCATACCGCGGATGAAAAATCTCTGCAGGCTGAAGAAAACAATCAATGGTAAAACCATCGAGATAAATGCGCCGGCAGTCAGCAGGTGCCAGTCTGCGCCGCGAGATCCGACCATTTCAGCAATTCGCATAGTTAAAACCTGGACATCAGGTTTTGCGCCAATAAAGATTAACGCAACCAGGTAATCATTCCAGACCCACAGGAACTGGAAAATGGCGAAAGAAGCCAGCGCTGGTAGCGAAAGTGGAATGATCAGCTGAATGAAAATAGTAAAGTGGGATGCCCCATCGATGAAGGCAGATTCCAGGATATCCCTGGGTAACCCCTTGATGTAATTAAAGAGCAGGTAGGTAGCCAGGGGGAGACCAAATCCTGTGTGGGCAAGCCAGATCGCCAGGAAAGTACCATTTAGATTTAAGAACACATAGTCCTTTAAAATTGGCACCAGGGCGATTTGCAGGGGGATTACCAGCAGGGCAACAACCATAATGAAGAGGACTTTTCTGCCAGGGAATTTCATCCAGGCAAAGCCGTAGGCTGCAAAAGCAGCGATTAAGATTGGTATGATTGTTGCTGGAACTGCTACAGTTATGCTGTTTAAAAACGCGCCAACAAAGTTATCGCCTTGGACTTCTCGGATGTCCCCCGAAGCTGTTTGAATTTTGAAAGTTTTACCTGCTAGCACCTGGCCGTAATTTTCCAGGGTTAACTTGGGCAGGAGGATAAATTTTTCCTTATTTATTCTGATCGTTCCGAGGCTCTTGTTTCCTGACCAGGTAATTTGGCGTCCGTCTTCGGCTATGATCCCTGTACGAAATTCATCAAAGGTTCCTGTCACCCCTCCGATTTCCATGATTCCATTAGGATCCAAGCCATCTGGAATTGGATATTCTTCCACCAGGACCCATTCCTTATGGGGCAGCACCTTCCACCAGCCGGAGGTTTGAATATCAAAACGAGTTCTGAATGAGGAGACCAACAGACCCAGTGTTGGAATGGTCCAGACAAAAACCAACAGGAACAGGACTCCATTGATGATAATGTCGCGAAAGCGTTCTTGTCCTTTTGCAGATCTCATTTAGAATGCCTCCTCGTCAGCAAATTGACGCAAATTGTAAATCATGACAGGGATCACTAATATCACCAGGACAATAGCAATCGCTGATGCATATCCTTTGTTCTGGTTGGTGAATGCCTGGACATAAAATTGAGTGGCAATCACGTGGGTTCCAAACTGGCCGCCGGTCATCACTATGACTATATCAAAGATTTTTAAAGTGAAAATGATTACAGTTGTGGCTACAGTGATGATTGTTCCCATGATATAGGGAATCATAATATTAAAAAATATCTGAATTTCCGTTGCGCCATCTACTCGGGCTGCTTCAAGCAATTCTCCGGGAATGCCTTTAATCGCCGCAGAAAATATCACCATTGCATACCCCGTTTGCAGCCAGATCACAATGATGATTAAAAACAGGTTGTTCCAGGGCTGCAGCATGGATGTCCAGGCTTGAGGTTGCCCTCCTAAGCCCACCCAGATAGCATTTAATAAGCCGATTTGGGGAAGGTTAGCTCCTTTTACTTCATAGATAAAGTTCCAGATAACACCGGCACCAACGAAAGAGATTGCCATGGGTAAAAAGATCATCGACTTGGCAAACTTTTCAAATTTGCTCCGATCAGCTAAAACGGCGACTAAAAGGCCAAAAATGACAGATAAAGATGCCCCGAAGACTATCCAAAGCAGGTTGTTGCGGAAAGCAGTTAACATGACCCTCTGGGTAAAAACTGCAACGTAATTATCAAGCCCGACAAACGATTCCCCGGCCCGGTCTTTTAGGCTGAAAACAAAAGTTCTCAATGTGGGGATAGCAAGATACCAGGAAAGGATCGCCACGGCAGGCCCAATAAATAGAAATGGCTGCAGCCTGGTTATCCAGATGGGGGGCAGTTTTTCAATCAGCCAATTAGTGATGTAGTAGATCAAAGCCACGCCTCCAACACCCCAGATTATTGCAACCAGGGCGATGACGTATTTTGGTGCATTTCCATCACGAAGGAAAATAAATCCTCTGACCATCACATAACCAGTAATCGCGGGAACCAAAATAGCCACAACAATTTGGCCGAGGGTGGTCCCAAACCATTCCAGGATTGATTTCAGAGAGGTTTTAGATTGAGTAGCTTCTACCATACGGTTCTCCTTTTTTCAGAGAGCAAGCTAGAGAAAGGGA
>CAZUMG010000188.1:0-3119 GCA_964621895.1 uncultured Anaerolineales bacterium
ATGCCTTTCCTTTCTTCTAAGCGTCCAACATAGGTGATCAGGAAGATATCAGAAGAAAAGGCAATCTCTTTTCTGGATTCATCCTGTGGCAGCGGTGTAAATAAATCCAGGTTAACACCGCACGGAATAACTGTAATTTTGTCCGGGTCGATTTGGTAATAATCCAGCAGGTCGGCTTTTTCCTGGGAATTGGTGGCAATAATTCTATCTGCGTACTGGCAGAGTTTTTGTTCTATTTCTATTCTTGCCTTTGGGCTGGGATCCTCAAAGCCGAGTACTTCTTCCTTGATGGCACCCAAGGAGTGAAATGTGTGAACCAGGGGTATTCCCCAGGTATTTTTCAGGTGGATCCCAACAGCGCCGCTGAGATAATAATGACTGTGTACCAGCTGGTATTTAATTCCGTTTTTTATCTGATAGGAAGGGATCCAGGCAGCAATATCCTTAAGTAAGCTGAAGATTTCCTCTTTTGGAATGGCTTCCGGAGGTCCTATCGGAATTCGGATCACCTGGGCACCGCGAGAGTATTTTTCATGACTGGGCTGCTGTTCATTTTCCCAACGGGAATAAACGTCAATATTTAATCCAAAAGCACCCAGGTAGCGGGAGAGCTCTTTCACATACACATTTTGCCCGCCATGATGAGGTCCTCCCAGAGGGGCAAGTGGGTCTCCATGAATTGAAATAAATGAGATCTCCCGGGTCATGCTTTTTTTATAATCCTCCTAGGAATTCTTTTTTCCCTTTAATTGATTATAAATCAGTTCTTTGTTAATCAAATGCTGCACATGACCTACATTGAGCAGCTTCAAAGCAGCAACTTGATGGGCAAAACAAACCGCTTCTTTCCAGGTTTTTCCATCAAGGTGAGCAACCAGGAGTCCAGCCCAAAAGGCGTCGCTCCCGCCGATAACACTGTCGACTTTTACCAGGGGAAGAGGACCAACCCGTTCCACTGTTTTGCCGTCGGAGATGGTAACGATGCCCCCGCTGCGGGTCACGATCACAACTTCAGCACCCAAATCATGGAATCTCTCCAGGCAGGCAGTTTCCAGTTCAGTTTCGCTCATGTTGGGATCAAAAAGCAGTTTGGCGTCATTCAGCGACGGCTTAATGATCGTGATGTATGGCATGATCTGGGCTAATACTTCCCAGGCTTCGAGTTTATCTGGCCAGATCCTTGGATTGTAATTGGGATCCAGGGAGACGATTTTTTGATGCTTTTTAGCCAAACGAAGAGCTCGGGACACTGCTGATCGAGAAGGCTCCCGAGAGAGTGCAAAACAGGATGTGTGCACTGCCCGGGAATGTTTGATGAAGTCCTCTGGGGTATCATGAATTGATAACAAGCTATCCGATCCCCGGTTTACTTGAAAGTCTGGCACCCCGGTCGTTTTGGTTACAAAAACAGAGGTAGTTGGTAGCTGGCTGGATTTCAGCAGGTAGGCGGTGTTAACCCCATGGTACTGCAAGGTTTGCTCTAGGAATTCACCAAAACGGTCCTGGCCGATTTTTGACAATACCGCGGACCGGGAGCCTAGTTTCGCGGCATACACAGCTACATTGGCAGGTTGGCCGCCAAGGAACCGCTGAAATACTTCTGCTGTTCTGAGCGAGTTTGACTGGCTGGTGGCAATAAAATCAACCAGGGTTTCGCCAACACCAAGCACTTCGAAATCCAGGTACAAAGCTGCAAGTTCGGCAATGGTGATATCATTCTCTGGCTTCGGATCAAGGAAGTAAGCCGGGAGAGGGAGTTGAAATCCTGGTTTATTATTTTCCCCGGCAGCTTGGAGGATCTGCAAATAACCTTCAGCCGTTCTTTTCCAAATGTACCGGGAAATTACTCGCTGGTACCCGGCCTGGGCGAACTTTTCCCAGAGTTCAGGGTTGGCGGTTAATTTGTACAAGGCGGTACTGATTTCATTTTTGTCCGTTGGATCTACCAGGATCCCGTATTCCTGATCCCCATCAATCAGGCTCTCACTTGGTCCCCCGAATTTAGTTACCACTGCCGGCATGCCCGCTGCCATGGCTTCCAGTGGAGCCAGCCCGAATGGTTCGTATAATGCTGTCAGTGTGAAGATAGACTTTTTCTTAGCAAAAAACCGGTATGCGGCTCCTAATTCTCTTTGCCCCTGGATGGCGAACATAGAAACCTGTCCGCGCAGATTTCCATCGTTGATAACTTTGACTAATGATTCCAGCACTCTCTGCTCTGTGGTACCCGCGTTTGCAAAGCCATTTAATGGATCTTCCAGGTTGCCGGTGAGGATCACCAGGTTGGCTTTTTGCCTGAGTTCCGGGCTGGATGCAAAAGCTTCTACAAGCCCTAAATGGTTTTTTTTCGGATCTAAACGGCTGGAAGCGATAATGCAGGGGTAATCAAGTCTTGTTTTGGTTAGATCCCGGGATAAATTCTCCAGAATATACAAACCAAGTTCTTCTTCCCCCTTGAAGCTGGATCTTTTATCAAATATATCCAGATTAACGCCTGGAGGAATGACAGCAAATCGGCTGTTATCCATCCAATCCACAGCTCCTCTATAGGCATTATGGCTGTACTGGATGTACCGCTCTTGATCGGTGCTGGTGATATTTACAATCGAGCGGTTCATGGATAGTCGTTCCGCAAACAATCTCCGCCGGAAAAAATAATAACCTTCCAGCTTCTCCAGGTTTTCAGAATTTATTTTCAGCTTATCCATTTTCTGGGCGCCCAGGGAGTGGGCTGTAAACGAAAATGGTATTCCAGTTAGGTTTTCTAATAAAACGCCACACAGCCCGCCATCACCGTAATGGGCAGAGAAAAAATCCGGTTGGATTCCTTCCTGAGTATAAAATTGGATGATATTCGGTACCCAATCCTCAACCAAATACGGCCAGAGCAATTCTTTCCTGAGAAATTGCTCCGGGCCGGCGGGAAGGCGGATAATACGAACATTTGGAGCGTCAGGATAAGCATCCCAGGCGCCTGCGAATTCTGGCCAGGTGGGATCAGTAATCTGGCGGGTCAGGATATCAACCTTGTGCCCAAGCTCTCCCATCGCCAGGGCAACCTGTTTTACATAAACCAGCTGGCCTCCAAAATCAGGATGCTGCGTCCAATAGCTATCCGC
>CAZUMG010000189.1:0-3082 GCA_964621895.1 uncultured Anaerolineales bacterium
ACAATATCAATTCCGGTTACCGCTTCGGTTACAGGATGTTCCACCTGGAGCCGGGTGTTCATCTCCAGGAAATAATAATTTTTATCTTCATCAACCAGGAATTCTATTGTGCCGGCGTTGATATAATCCACCGCCCGGGCTGCCTGGACCGCGACTGCTCCCATTTGATCGCGCAGATTCTGGTCCCTGCCAATAAATGGTGAAGGGGCTTCTTCGAGCAGTTTCTGGTGTCTGCGCTGGATGGAGCATTCTCGTTCACCGAGGTGAATGACATTGCCGTGTTGATCTGCCAGAATCTGAAATTCAATATGCCGGGCTCCCTGAATTAACTTTTCAAGATAGATGTTGCCATCTCCGAAGGACGATTCGGCTTCCCGCCGGGAAGCAGCTAAAAGCCCCGGCATCTCTTCCAGGTTTTGAACTTCCCGCATCCCTTTGCCTCCGCCCCCTGCGCTTGGTTTGATCAAGAGGGGAAAGCCAATAGATGGCGCAATTTCTAAAAGGGCTTTGTCTGGTAGATCACCTTGTCCCTCGGTACCAGGGACAACCGGAACCCCGGCTTTGGTAACTGTGTCGCGGGCAACCTGTTTATCCCCCATGGCAGCAATTGAAGATGGTTTGGGTCCGATGAAAATGATCCCGTTATCCTGACAAGCCTGAGAAAAATCCGCCCTTTCTGCTAGAAAGCCATAACCGGGGTGGATAGCATCCGCCTGGCAGGCTTTGGCAATTTGGATGATCTTATCACCCCGGAGGTAGGATTCGCTGGCTTTGGAAGGTCCGAGATAGTAGGCTTCATCCGCGTATCTGACATGCAGGCCGAAACGATCCGCATCAGAATATACAGCTGCGGTGGGGATACCTAATTCCCGGCAGCTGCGGATAATCCGGACGGCAATTTCTCCTCGGTTGGCAATGAGTATCTTATTGAACATCATACCTTGTTGCCCAGCACCCTATAAAGGAATATTTCCATGTTTTTTACCCGGGTTTTTATCCCGTTTATTGCTCAACATTTCCAGGGCGTTAATTAATCTTGCCCGGGTGGTGCTGGGCTCAATCACATCATCAATATATCCACGGGAGGCGGCGATGTACGGATTGGCAAACTTGGCCCGGTATTCCTCTACCAGCTCCCTCCGCTTCTTTTCAGGGTTTTTAGCTTTGGCCAGATCATCACGGAAAATGATATTTACTGCGCCTTCCGGTCCCATCACAGCAATTTCAGCGCTGGGCCAGGCAAGATTTACATCACCGCGGATATGTTTACTGCTCATCACGTCATAAGCACCGCCGTATGCCTTGCGGGTAATCAGGGTTATTTTAGGAACGGTAGCTTCAGAGAACGCGTAAAGTAGCTTTGCCCCGGAGCGGATAATTCCGCCGTGTTCCTGTTCTACACCCGGAAGAAAACCCGGCACATCAACAAACGTGAGCAAGGGGATATTAAAGGAATCACAGAAACGAACGAACCGGCCAGCTTTTTCTGAAGAATCGATATCAAGGACACCGGCGAGGTAAGCTGGTTGGTTGGCAACAATTCCTATGCTGTGTCCGCCCAAACGGGCAAAACCCACAACAATATTGCGCGCAAAGCCTTTTTGGATTTCATAGAATTCCGCTTCATCAACTAAAAGACAAATAATATCTTTGATGTCATATGGCTTTGAGGGATCATCAGGGATGATCGTGTCCAGGGTAGGCTCCCGGCGTAACGGGCTGTCTTCCGTAGGCAGGAAGGGTGGGTCTTCCAGGTTGTTCTGGGGGAGGTAGGAGAGTAATTTACGAACCAGGAAAAGCGTATTGGCTTCAGAATCTGCGGCGATATGACAAACGCCGGATTTTTCGGCATGAACATCGGCGCCGCCAAGTTCTTCAAAAGAGACTTCTTCATGGGTAACCGTCTTTACTACTTCCGGTCCGGTAATAAACATGAAAGAAGAACCGCGAACCATAAAGATAAAATCGGTCAGAGCCGGAGAATAAACAGCTCCGCCGGCACAGGGACCCATGATGATGCTGATCTGGGGAATAACACCAGATGCAAGTGTGTTGCGGAGAAATATGTCAGCATATCCACCCAGGGAAACAACTCCCTCCTGGATGCGGGCTCCCCCGGAATCGTTAATGCCAATGATCGGAGCCCCGTTTTTCAATGCCATGTCCATGATTTTGACCACTTTTTCCGCATGGACTTCCCCCAAACTTCCTCCAAAAACAGTAAAATCCTGTGAAAAAACGTAGACCAGGCGGTTGTTGATGGTTCCCCAACCCGTTATCACCGAATCTCCCAGAATTTTATTCTCATCCGTGCCGAAATCTGAACTGCGATGTTCCACGAAAGCGTCCACCTCGCGGTAGGACCCTTTATCTAGCAGCAGGTCTAATCTTTCTCTGGCTGTTAAACGCCCTTTTTGGTGCTGGCGTTCGACCCTTTCCACACCCCCACCCTGTCTGCTGAGGGTTTTTTTATCATGTAACTCCTGGATTTTAGGGTTAGGTTTTTTTTCTGCCATAGATTTACACCGTTAGTTTATTTTAGCGGGTGTTTTTTCAAAAAAAGCCCGGGAGGATTTAATATTCAGAATCAACACAATCCCTGAAAGGCCTATTATAGTTAGGATTAAGTTAAATAACCAGCGAGTCTGTAAAATTTCCGGCTCACTGATCCAAATCTGGTCAATCCAAAAAACAGCTGTGAACACCAAGCTGATAATGATGCCTGCAAATCGGGACCAGGATTTTCCCGTCCACAGACTCCAGGCCAAGAATAACCCTGCGAGCCCCCAGAGCAAACCATCTATTGCCAGGTACGCTGGAGAAACTGTTATTGGCAGAGAAGCCAGCGTGCCCCACCGAGCAACCGCCTGGCTGAATTTTAGGAGATAAAAAAAACCTGACAGCAGGAACAGGATGCTTAAGAAAGTGAGAACCCGGGGACGCCTTTGCTGCCGGGGGGTATCTGAAGAAATGGCACGTTCTGGCATGGTTATCTATCTCGGTGTCAGCTGCTGTCAGGAACAGGTCACCTTAACCCCGTTTCCATTCGGGCGATCACCATCCGTTGGATCTCACTGGTACC
>CAZUMG010000190.1:0-3052 GCA_964621895.1 uncultured Anaerolineales bacterium
ATCCTGTCTAGGAGATCAAAAGTGAGTGATAAAAATCCTTCTTACGGAGAAAAACCGGACCTGTCATTTGATGATATTTTAATAGAAATGAATAAAGAGGGAGGGTTTACCCGATCGGTTCTGGCCACATCCGAGGGACTTCCGATTTCCTCAGCGTCGATGAGTTCGGATCATGAATTGGCAAGCGCCATGGTTGCCATGCTGGGTCAGGTCAGCTCAGAAACCCAGGACCATCTGGGACTGGCACCTGTGGATGAGATCACCATCCGGACAGAGCAGCAAACCCATCTGGTTTGCCGGACCATCCGGACCGGCAGCGACTGGATCTCCCTGTGTGCCATCGTGCCAGCTGGAAAGGTTTACCGCCGGGCGACCAACCGGGCTGTGCGCCGAATCCGGGTCCTGCTGGATAGTTAATCAAAAGGGGGGTTCTGGAGAATTCCAGCTGAGCTAACCCAATAAAAAGCGGCTGCCTGAAATAGCACAGCCGCTTTTTGATTTTAGCTAAAAAATGAGCTTGCTCAAGGCAGGTATCCAGGTGCCAGGTCAAACGTGTCCATGATGCGGGACAGGGCATCCACATCAAAATCTGATATTATCTGGACTTGTACAAGGATCAGGTATGCTGTGGGGTCAGCAATCGGCCTTGCTCCGATCACAACAACATCTGAATCTGTTCCACAAACCCAGTAGTCATAAGCGCCCTCGTAAACCGGGTCTACATAAGTATCCCGTTCATCCCAGGTGCAGATATCCTCGTACCAGGGTTTCACGCCGTCCAGAAGCTGGATATACCCTCCGATGGCACCCCAGTCTTTCGAGGCGGAGAATCTTACCCCGCTGTAATCGTAGTAGGATAAGAATCCATCCAAATCTGGGGCAGCAGCAACATCAGCGGCCTCAAAATACAGGTCGCCCCAATAATCTGACCAGAGGGAACCGTCAATTTGATCCCAGCTGGTAGGAACTTCGACGTACAAGGCGCCGTAATCATCGGTAATGGACATGTATCCATCGTCAAAGGTTTCCAGGATGTAATCAGAGGTGGAGAGGTCTGGCTGATCACCGGTCCCAACACCAGCGGTGTTGGCATTATTGGCATACCCGGAATCATCCAAAACTCCGGTGACCGATAAAGCCCGGCCGTTAAATTGACCTGCCAGGGTTTCGTCGGTTTGGAATCGCAGGACTTCCATACTGAGGGTGTTCTGGTCACCCTGGGTGCGGATGATATCGCAGTAGGCTGACATACTGCCGTCAGCTGCCAGCGGTAAATTTTCCAGAGTGGTGATCAGGTCGCCGGGCTGCACGCCAGCCTCATCAGCGGGGGATCCTGATTTTACCGATGAAACCCAGATACCGGAAAGTGTTCCGTCATCAGAAACCACGGCAGTAGCATTGATGCCCAAAGAATCAACATCATCACCGGATTTGAACTTTTCAAGTATTGGCAGAGTGGTGTCCCTACCAATGGCAAAATACTGGCCAGCTTCCGCATAGGAAGCATAATTGACGCCCACAACTTGACCGTCGGCAGTCACCAAAGGTCCCCCGGAGTTGCCCGGGTTGATGGTGGCGTCGTGCTCAATCACCTGGTTTACCGAAGCCCAGCTGGACTCTCCGCTGGCCTTTTCTTTGGAGACGATGCCTTTGGTCAGGGTAAATTCCGGATCCCCCAAGGGGAAACCGGCTGCGTAGACTTCCAGTCCAACTTTTATATCGTCAGGATACCAGTCCAGGTAAGGAAATTGATCTCCTTCTATATCGATCAAGGCCAGGTCAGAGCATTCTGAAACAGCGATAATCCGGGCGTTATAGGAGCGGGTAGTATCTCCGCCGATCCAGACCTTAAGCAGGGCTGCCCCGGTAACTACGTGGTTATTGGTGACCGCCAAACCGGATGGATCAATGATAAAGCCTGAACCCCGGCCGGCACCGCTGTATTCTCCAAATTCCGGGTCTACAAAGGTGCCCTGGGCTTCAATCTGGATAACGGCACTTTTTACATCAGCCAGGGTTGAAACCGCGCCGGATGATGGTGCGGTAACAGGTTGATCTTCCCCGGTTGGTTCAGCAGGGGTTTCCGGTGTTTTGCTGAACAGGGAACAGGATATCAGAACTAGAGCTGTTACCACAATAAATAGGGTGCGCTGGAACTTCAGGTTTGATTTCATTGGGCTACCTCCGGAGATGATCTGAATGAATGCCAGACGGATTTCAGCTTGTTAACTAAAAATCCTTAAATGTTTTCTTGGATTTGTTTTTTATTGAGAGGGAAATCTATCTAAATATAACGTAGATGGGTTAGGTAAACAAGGGGAAAATAATGTTTTTTCCTATCATATTTGATATGCTGGTTTCAGTCATTTTCCAGGGAGGTTCCCTGAAGCCCGGGGCAATAAGCTGTTAGCCGGGAAGGTTTCAGATAAAACCAAAAAGACCAGTTATGATATAAATATTCATACGGCAAATCCAGTATAGCAGAACCGATATCCAAGGACTGGGTTTACCCAAACTGAAATTACTGGCGAGAAAAGGAAGCTATAAAAAACAAACCATTTAACAGTGCATCCAGGAGGCCGGCATGACAGCAGAAAAATATGCCCAGATCAAATCCTTATTAAACAGCCCCCATTCCGAAGAGATCCACCAGGGTCTGGTGATGATCAGGGAAGTATTACCCACCATCAGCGAGGGGGATGCCCACTCGTTATTTGATATGGTCTCTGCCCTATTCTACATTGACCTATTGGACCATCCTGAGCATGCTTTTGTGCTGGATGAAGCGGTCGGACTGGTGGCAGATTTTGGGGAGTTCGTGGTTCCGATCCTGCTGAACAACCTGGATGCCGGCGATATGAAAGCCCAGCTGGCCATTGGACAAGCCTTTGGGCGGGTGGGCGAAGTCGCCCTGGAACCTTTGCTGGAATCCTACAAATGTGAGGAAAGCGAAGAGTGCCGCATCTTCCTAGTGTATGCCCTTGGAAAGATTCACTCTCCGAAGGTCCTGGATGCGTTTGGACAGGTCCTGCAGGCAGCCCAATCCGAGAAC
>CAZUMG010000191.1:0-3036 GCA_964621895.1 uncultured Anaerolineales bacterium
TCGGCTTCCGGGCTGTCCACCCCGATCAGATCTGCGTTCCATTGAAAAAACTCCCGCCCGCGTCCTTTTTGGGGGCTTTCATACCGCCAGAAAGGGCCGAAAGACCACCAGCGTAAAGGGTAAAATAACTGCTGCTGCCGTTGAGCGATCATCCGGACCAAGGAGGGGGTTAATTCCGGACGTAGAGTGATCAGGTTCCCATTTTTATCAGGAAAAACAAAGGACTGCTCCTTGACTAGCTCCTCTCCTGATTTTGCTGCGTACAAATCAATGGATTCTAAAAATGGTCCCTCAAATTCCTGGTAGCCAAAGGATGCGGATACTTCCCGAATGGTTTGATACAGCCAGGTATTGACCGCTTTTTCAGCTGGATAAAAATCACGGGTTCCTTTTACAGTTTGAATGATATTTTTCATAAGGACAACATCCTGGGCGGTTTACTGGGGGAAGTCAATTAGTCCCACTCCGGACAGAGGGGGCAGGAGGATCCCGTAGGATAATCAACCCCTTCTTCGTGGGGGCAGGAGAGCACCCACTCGCTGGTTAGCACCCGGGCAACAGCATACTTTTTTAGGACCATGGCAATCTCACTGGCGGCTTTCACATCCTCGGCGATATTTTCTCCGGTCCAGGACTGGAAGATGGGAGGTTGATCTTTTGAAGGCAGAATGCCAACCACTATCTTTGTGGCCTTATCTGGGCTGGGGCCGTGGTAGGTTACCGTTGCGAGAGGGTAGGTCGAGTTGCTGGAGATCAATTTACTGAATTGTTTTTTCCGCCGCTCGGCTGCAGCTCGTTTTGAGGTTAATTGCTCCATTAAAAACACTCCGGTCGCCTGACAATATGATCGAATGGATTGTAGCATTGATAGAGGAAACTCGTCAATCCTTCAGGGTGCCTTCAGGGTGCTTTCAATCGGCTTTACACCCGTTTTCTGGCAAGGAACTTGCACTTATAACCATCGTAGGACAGTCAACTTAACCTTACTTCAGCACAGGCTGATCAGATCATCGAACAAAGCGAGTCAACCATGAGATCTCAGGTCAAAATTCTGATTATATTAATAGCCGGAATAGGGCTGTCTTCCTGCGGCGCTATCCCTACCTTGCCTCCCCTGGATTCAACGGTGACCATTCGTACTCCTCAAATAACGGTTGGACTGGTGCTGCCAACCGCCTCCAGTGAGGTGATCCAGGCCACGGCCATTCCATCCAGCATCACTCCAATTATCAAGCCCTCGGCAACCAGGTTACCTGTAATTACAGCTTCGAATACTACGGCAGCCAGTTCTGCCACCCAGAAAGCCAGCGTGACACCAAAGCCTAGCTCTACACCCTATCTTACAGCTACCAGTAAAGCTAGCTTCACGCTAACAGCCACATTTACAAAGACAGCAACCTTTACCCCCACAGCTGTGCCTTATTCGCTGCAGTTGATGAACCCCTATTACCTGCCGAATTTCACCCATCCAGATTTAGGATGCAAGTGGTTGGGAGTAGCTGGACAGGTTTTCAGTAAGGACGGCCAGGTCCAAAAGGACATCCTGATTAAGGCAGGTGGGACAATTAATGGATCTAAACTGATTGAGAATATGACCATGCCGTTAGCTGAGCCGGCCGTTGATCTGGCCTATGGGCCGGGTGGTTATGAAATGACCCTGGCCGCTTCCCTGCAGGCTACCACTTCAGTTGTCTGGATCCAGTTATTCAATCTCAAGGGAGATCCTATATCTGAAAAAATATACCTGGTTACGTATAATGACTGCCAGAAGAATTTAATTTTAATGAATTTTATTGAAAAATAAATTTAGCTGATCGCTATAAGACAGGCCAGGTTCTTAAAAACCTGGCCTGTTTTGTTTTTCTTTTCAGCAAGGTAATCTCTTAGAGGATTTGATCCTTTTTCACCGACAGCATAGTGAATCCAGTGATAATCTTGGGATAAAAATCGGTCGATTTCTGGGGCATTTTCTCGCCGGCATCCGTACAGGCAGTGATCTGTTCAATCTTGGTTGCATTGAGGATAAAGAGGAAAGAAGTCTTGGAATTTTTAACCTCCTGGTAGCCCTGGTCAGGTTCCCTGAGGTAATTAATGTTCTCAAGGTTGTCGATTGACGCCGGGTTAATCCCCAGGATGCTGGTTAAAATCAATTCGTGCAGGATGCTTACATCCAGGTTCCTCCAGGCTTGAACGTGCTGGGGAGCCAGCTTGGTCATGATTTCAGAATCAGTTAACCGCAGCAAGTAAAATCCCTCTTGAGATACAAAACCCAATCTTCCGATTTGAGATCCTGTGTTTGCCAGGCCATCCTCCAGGGCTTTCCGATCTTTCAGCCTTTTGATGTCAAAATATTTCCCCGCTGTGGCTAGGATTTCTGCGCTGCTGAGCTGCTGATAATTGAAAATCAAGCGATGAGTTGGCAGGATGGTCAGGCCGGGATTGCTCATGCTGACCATGGCAACCATCAGGTAATTAAACCCGGTAGTTAGAGAGGCATCGGGATATTTTTTCCGCATTTCTTCCCGGTAGTTGAGGGCAGTCTCGTAACGATGGTGTCCATCAGCGATAATTAATCCCTGTTTTTGGGCCATCTCTTGGCTGACCTGCTCGATGATATCCGGGTCCCTGACGATCCAGACCTGGTTCAGGACATCGTTTTCATAAAGTTCTTTGGCTTCGATGTCCGCTGGACGGTTTATGGCCTGGGCAAAGAGGGCATCTATCCGATTTAGCTTATCAGGGTAGAGCATGAAAATATTGCCAAAATAGGTTTCAGTTGCCCGGGTCAGGTTCAGGCGGTCCACTTTGGGGCCGGCATGGGTTTTTTCATGCGGCAGGACGATGCCTTGTTCAAACTCGGTCAATTCAAAAGCGCAGATAAAGGCATTCCGGGTGATCGATTGTCCTGAGGGCAGGGTGAAGGTTTGATGGTAGACATAATAAGCTGGTCCTGCTTCCTGGATTAAAATCCCCTCAGCCATCCATTGATTCAGGAAAGCGTTTGCCCGGGTATAGACATTATCTTGATCTGAGTCG
>CAZUMG010000192.1:0-3033 GCA_964621895.1 uncultured Anaerolineales bacterium
GAAGCCCAGCTAATTGTTACTGAACTTGGATTTGTGCCCATCCTAAAATAAGATGAACAGCCTCTTACCGGAAGATACCACCCAACCAGGCTATAAATATAACGAACTTCTCATCACCTTTCTGATCAAGGTTGCGGGTTACTCTGCGATAGTTTTTGTGGGCATGATCTTCCTTTTCTTAATGATCGAGGGGCTGCCCGCACTGAAACTAGTTGACCTCAAATCCCTATTTTCTGACCGCTGGTACCCGATTGAAGCGTATTATGGAATCCTGCCATTAATTGGAGGATCTCTCATTATTACTATTGGCGCAGCGTTAATTGCAGTGCCATTTGGCATAGGTGCAGCCATCTATATGTCAGAGATTGCCCCCCGGTGGATTCGTGAACTCCTTAAACCGCTGGTTGAAATTCTCGGCGGTTTGCCCTCGGTCGTTTTGGGGTTCTTAGGCATGCTGGTTTTGTCACCTTATTTGAGAATTATATTAAATTTACCAACGGGTTTATGTGCTCTCGCTGGAGCCATTCTGCTTGGCGGCATCGCCATACCCACAATTGTAACCGTCGCAGAAGATGCCCTAGATGCTGTCCCCAGATCCTATCGGGACGCATCGCTGGCACTTGGCGCGACCGAATGGCAAACCATCTGGAGAGTTACCTTACCAGCAGCCAAATCAGGTGTGCTTACAGCAGTTTTGCTGGGAATTGGACGGTCAATCGGGGAAACCATGACAGTGATGATGGTAACCGGAAATGCCCCTATCCTGCCCAAGAGACTGCAAGATATACTCTCACCGGTCCGGACGATGACTGCAACCATCGCTGCAGAAATGGGCGAGGTGGCAAATGGAAGCACCCATTATCACGTATTATTCCTGATCGGGATTGTTTTATTCCTGATCTCCCTGGTGGTAAATATCACCGCATCTGCGGTCGTTTTCCGCCAGCGAAAAAGACAAGAACGGATATTATCCTGACCTATGAAATCATCTTCCAGATACTCCAGGCAGCAGTTTGGTTTTAGCCTATTAACCCTGATGACCTTTTTAATCATCCTCCCGATCATCGGAGTGATTGTCTATATTCTCATCCTGGGTTTTCCTGCCATCAATCTGGAATTTATTACCGGATTTCCCCGGGAAGGCATGCGGGCAGGTGGTATCTGGCCTGCCATTGTAGGCACTTTTTATTTGACCCTGGGAACCGCTCTTTTCGCTGTCCCTCTGGGTATTGGGGCAGCAATCTACCTGTCGGAATATGCACCGGGTAATCGGGCAACCCAACTGATCCGGATCGCAATCATTAACCTGGCAGGGATTCCTTCGGTTGTATACGGTTTGTTCGGGTTGGGTTTATTTGTGCTTTTTTTACAATTTGGCACCAGCATCCTGGCTGGGTCTCTCACCCTCTCGATCATGACTCTTCCGGTGATTATCAGTACTGCTGAAGAAGCCTTGCGAGCTGTGCCCCAGTCTTTTCGAACAGTGAGCATCTCGGTCGGAGCCACAAAATGGCAAACCATCCGGAGAATTGTTTTGCCTCAAGCTCTTCCTGGAATTCTTACTGGAGTCATCTTAGGATTAGAACGGGCTGCAGGCGAAACTGCACCGATCCTATTTACGGTTGCGGCTTTCTTCCTGCCACGTTTGCCCAACTCTCCGTTTGATGCCACCATGGCTCTGCCCTATCATCTCTTTGTCATCTCCACCCAGGTACCGGGCATGCCCATTAAAATCCAATATGGAACCGCCCTGGTACTGCTGGCCTTTGTGCTCAGCATGAATTTAATCGCCACGACGATTCGATCCCGGGCCAGGGCTAAACGCCAATGGTAGATGATCAGCAATGAATAAGATATCCATACAAAATTATTCCCTGCAATATACTGATGGCACCGAGTCTCTTCGGAAAATATCCTTGGACATTCCCGCCAACCAAATCTCAGTCCTCTTCGGACCTGCGGGAGGAGGAAAATCCAGCTTATTAAGAACCCTCAACCGATTAAATGATCTGGCTGATGTCGCCCACCAGGAAGGCAGCATTTATCTGGATAAGGTGAATATATTGGATCCTTCTCTTGATGTGATCCAACTTCGGCGGAAAGTAGGTATGGTATTTGCCAGGCCGGTTGTCCTGCCTTTTTCTATTCGAGAGAATTTAACTTACGGGTTAGAAGTGAGTGGAGAGAAAAACAGAAATCTCCTTAATCAAGCCGTGGAAAAAAGTTTATCTAAAGCAGCTTTGTGGAACGAGGTGAAAGACCGACTGGATGAGCCTGCTGTCGCCCTTTCGGGAGGCCAGCAGCAGCGGCTCTGCTTGGCGCGGGTGCTCGCCTTGGAACCGGAAGTGATTTTGCTGGATGAACCGACATCCGGCCTCGACCCCATTTCCACTGGTAAAGTGGAAGAATCCCTTCAAGAATTGAAGAGGGAATATACCATCATTCTGGTTCCTCATTCCGTTCAGCAAGCAGCCAGAACAGCGGATCAGGCGAGCTTTTTTCTCCAGGGAGAGCTCGTGGAAACAGGTACGGGAGAATTTATTTTCTCTAATCCCCAGGACAAACGCACCCAGGATTACATTCAGGGAAGGTTTGGATAAGGTATACTGATTGTTACCATGGCAAGGATAAATACATTGATCTACCGGAAAAGAAGATCAAGCAGAAGGCATCGGGAAATTTATATTAATAACTCAAAAATTATAGCAGACTTAACTCCTGTTGATTATTAGAGGACACAATGACCAGAGATACCAGAGGAACACTTGATACCAAAATCAGGGAACTAAACGATTCCATCATTGAACTGGCTAGCATCGTGGAGCAGGCCATCCTCAGCAGTGTTACTGTCCTGGAGGACCGCGACCTCACCGCCGCCAAAGCCCTTTATGAAGGCGATACACTGATCAATGAAAAAAGGCATGAAATTGAGCGGCGCGCCTTGATCACTGTGGCTACCCAGCAGCCCATGGCCACCGATTTGCGCAGGCTTTCCTCGATCATTGACATTGCCGGCGAGCTCGAACGCATCGG
>CAZUMG010000193.1:0-1700 GCA_964621895.1 uncultured Anaerolineales bacterium
GTCAGGCTGTAAATTATTTTAGCTACTTCAAATTCATGTAAATTGAGAATATCAGCTATCTGAATGACAGAACGCTCACCATTCACCTGGGCCAGTACCTGCCATTCAATGGGTTTAAGGCTGACCGTATTGGTAGACCCGGAAGGCGAGATATTAAAGACAGCATCAGTCGAGGAGAGGACTTCCTTGATATCCTCCCACTGCTCTGCCTGGCGGGCTGCTTCCAAAAGGATCTGTTCGCTGGTGGTTTCAATGGAACGCTCCGGGGCTTCAATATCGGGGGTGAAGCTAAAGTCCCCCACCAGCCAGCCCATTAAGGTGTACAAGCCTTTTTCTCCGATCTGCACACCGGTCACAGCATGCACCAGCATGCCCCGCTGCAGGTAAATCTGACCTGACTTGGCACCCTGGCGGATATCCAGCCGTCCAGTTCGGTGACCACCGCAGAGCATCTTTAAAATATCCAATAAGGTAAGTTGGGAAAGATTACCTCTTAACACTTCAACCATTTGAATTCTCCTCGTTTTACTACTTTAAGCCCGGCGGTGTCCCAGAGAGATAACCTCTCCGGGTCAGTACCGCTCGACAAAATGATCTTTAAACTGCTTTTGGACTTTTGAATCAGAGCTCCAGCCCGCCAGGACAACATTGACGGTCATCCGCAGCAGGGAAATATCCACACTGGGTGTACAAATCACTACCAGGACGGCTTGCTCAAGATCCATAATAAACAATTTTTTCTGAGCATAATGGAATACACCCTCTGAAAGGCCATCCATCACTGCACCCGCGGTTGAGAGCAGCTCAATGGCATGGCGAGTGATATTCTCCAGGGTGGGTTTATTAAGCCCGGCGGGAGCGGCACTGGCGATCACTCCCCCCTGATTATTGGATACCAGGCTCCCCCACACCCCGGTTAATTGATTAATTTCCATTAAGCCATCATTCATAAGGTATACAACTTATTTGAATAAATCCGGTAAAATTCCTGGAAAGTTAAAGCGGTCAATTTGGGACTGATAAACATTTTTAATTGGTTCCAGGGTGGTCCGAATCGGACCAAATAAATCTTTGCCCGCAAGGGCTGCCCGTTCTGCCAGCGTTTCCACCGCCTCCCATAAAGTTTCCCCAACAGCCTGGCTGAAATTTTTCCTGACTTCACCGCTAAAAATGACCAGGCCATCTTTATACTGGAATTTGGCAGCAAACGGATCCAGGAAAGGATAATCATCAGCTTTAACACATAAGGTATCCTTAAATGTGTTTAGAAATTCACCGGCTCCGAGTAAGCCGTCGGCAGCGGTTTCCACGGCATTGATCACGGCGCCCCAAACTTCCAGCAATTGGGGCAGATCATAACTCACCTTGATCGTTTCACTTTCCGAGAGGGCGTCCTCCACGGCAGCCTTATAAACGCTGAAGGTTGCACTGCCGGCAGCAGTGATCTCCAGAATTCGGGTTAATACTTTTGTGCCGGAGATTTCTTCCCCGCGGGCTGTCAAAAGGGTTTCAATCACTCTGCCGGCCAACAGGAAAATATATCCGGTCTGTTGATTTCCTTCAAAATTAACCACAATATAACCGGTGTGGTCTTCCTTCTGCAGTTTGGTGATCAGCGCTTCCAAACTGGTAAATTCAGTGCTTAGGTTTTCAAATACCGGCACACTCTTGACCACACTGGCCAGCATGGTAACCATCTC
>CAZUMG010000193.1:1800-3019 GCA_964621895.1 uncultured Anaerolineales bacterium
CGCTTATGGATGGTTTGTATTTCCTCAAAAATAGAATCAGCCGATGAACGTTTTGCCAGGGATAATACCAGGAAATTCTCTCCCTCTGGCAAGAGAAAGATTCTTTTCTTTGAACCGGTCAATACAACTCGCTCAAGTGCTCCCCCATCAAGAAAACCACCCATCAGAGCTGCTTTCTCTAAGATCAATTTCCCAAGGTTTACATCTTCATCTGGGTTAACACATTTTTCCTGATAAATGACTGTGCCGTCTTGAGAAGATAATAGGGCGCTTTGCACGTCGCGCAGGCTGCTGATTGCTTTGATAATCCTCTCCGGCAATTTGCTGCTTACGGCTTGATCCAGAGCTGCCTCACTTCCCTCTTCCCATTCCGGACTCCAGGCGGCAGTTGACTCATCAATGCGCCGCATACCTTCCAGCAGCAAACCCGACCAGGGTTTGTTAATGGTCCTGATGTAAGGTTCAGCTCCCATCCTCAGTCGAAAGGATCCCTGTTCCCACCGCAATAATGCGTAGATCGCATCCTCTCCAGTTAATCCCCCGTTTTCAGCGTGGATTATTTCACCTTCCTTAAAGAATATGGTTCCATCCTTGCCGAGATGATTGAGGGTAAGCTGGGACTGGTTGCGTTCTTCACAATTAATTTGAATGATACTGGCCAAACTCATCATTTGCAGATCGCCTTCAAGGGCGTGGTCTTCCCGCGCCAGGATATCCCTGATCTTTGAGATTAGAGACTCTGGATCGAGGGGCTTTTCAAGAATATCCAGGGCACCCATCCGAAATGCCCGGGTGACCAGGTCTTTATCAGCAAAGGCGGATGTTAGAATCACTTTCGCCTCAGGATCATATTTACGCAGATCCTCCAGGAGCTGCAGACCGTCCATATCCGCCAGGGACAGGTCAGCAATAACCAGGTCAGGCTTGTCCTGCTGATACATTTTCAGGGTATTCACCCCGGAGGGAGTCAGGGTAATTTCATAGCCATTCGCCTTTAATGACCCAGTAAGATACTGGATGGAAGGGGGGTCTCCATCGGCGATTAATATGGAATGTTGAACCACCAGTTTTTACTCCTCAAGCGTGGTTGAGATTTCACCCAGTACAGCCAACCCTCTTATCAGGGCTGGCCGATCTTTACAAGCGCTGTTCCTGGCCAAAACCGAAGATAAATTTTACTTACTAAATTACCCGTGCAGTTAATTCTAACATGCTCCCC
>CAZUMG010000194.1:0-2992 GCA_964621895.1 uncultured Anaerolineales bacterium
CAACTGACTCTTAATCAGGCTGGGGAGTGTCTATTATGTCCATTGGGGGAAATAGCGTCTATTGTGTCTAAAATAGAGGGGAAAATCTGTTCATTTTGTCCATTATTTCCATACTTTCCATGCGAATTGCACCCAAAATGCACCTAGAACTAGGTTTGTCAACCCGAAAAGGTGACTCGTTTATCAGTAGATAATTGATAGACCAATCATCGTTCTTCTATTGTGCTGATGAGAATCTAATTTAGCTCCAGATCCGGCTGGTTCTGGGTTTTTTTTCGGTAATTCCTTTAGAGCCGTCTTTATGGTTTCACAAGAATGGTCTCACAAGGTCTGACAATGTTCAGATTGCTTATGAAAATCCATTATAATTATATTTAAGCAGGGTATTGATTATTCAGGGGGAGAAGGAAAGTTCAGCAAACCATTGCTCTCTCCATTGCGCTACAATAGAAATCTGGGTAAACACTTTGATCCTCAGGGTATGGAAGTGTTCCTGAAACGAATGGGTAAACAGGAATGATTAGAAGGAAGAAGAGGGACGAATCCAGAATATGCTGGACGAAAGCTGATATCCGGACTGGATTGCTTACCATCAAATGCCTCAAGCACTAAATGATGGGAAACACGGGATGAGGAATCAATAAATCTTTCAGTGAGAACGTTTTTGAAACAGCGAGAGAAGAGAGCGCACAGGCTGTTGATGATTAGCTATACCAAGAACTGATAACGTGGATCCGTGGTTGGAGAAATAGAAGACTGGAAAACAGGAGCTAATGATGCCCATCCGACAGGACAGGAAAGGTAAATACTATACAGACCAGGTGACGAAGGACAAAATCCGCGTCTCCATTCAAACGATTGTCAATCTCCTCCAAGGATACGTTTACATTAGGCCGGACCAACGATTGAAAGATGGGCTTAATGATGATCCCCAATTTATTGCTGTTACAGATGGCAAAGTGCTGAATAATGAAGGAGAAGAGCTTTATCGGTTTGAATTCCTGGCTCTCAATCGTGACCAGGTTGTGTGGATCATACCAGAAGAAAAACACGAACCCGAGGTCGGGGCAGAGAGTACATAATGACACAGCAAGAAGCCCCCAAATCTAGTCGTTTTACCAGCGAAGAGCTAAAGAAAATACGGCAGCATCTTATTACCAATTTGGAAGGAAAGTATAATGTCTCCAAAGACAAGTCTCCTATTACGGACGAGATGATTAGAGAGACCCTGGAAGAGATTTATCAACAATCGAAGTTGAACCTGGATAAAGTCATCAAAGCTAAGATTTTTAGCGAGGTACTCGATGAAGTACGGGGATATGGTCCGATCCAGTCATTACTGAATGATCCCACGATAACGGAAGTGATGGTTAACGGGCCAAAACAGATCTATATTGAACGCGGCGGCAAGTTGGAGAAGACCGACATCACTTTTGATGATAACGATCATGTTATCAAGATCATTGAAAAAATCGTAGCCCCCTTAGGGAGGAGGATTGACAAAGACAACCCCACAGTGGATGCTCGTCTTCCTGATGGATCGCGAGTTAATGCTGTTGTTCCCCCGGTTGCCATTGATGGCCCGTCGATCACCATTCGCAAGTTCGCCGAGGAAAAATTAACCATTACTGACCTGATTGAATTCGGGTCGATCACCCAGACAGCGGCTAACTTTTTGGAAATGTGTGTATTAGGCCATTTGAATGTGATCATCTCCGGAGGAACCGGATCCGGAAAAACAACCCTGTTAAATATTCTATCCAGTTTCATTCCCCTCACCGAGAGAATAGTGACGATAGAGGATTCTGCGGAACTGCAGCTGCACCAGGAACATGTGGTCCGTTTGGAGACCAAAACTCCAGATATTAATAAAGAGAATGAAGTCACCATCCGTGATCTTGTCCGCAATGCCCTGCGCATGCGACCTGATCGGATCGTTGTCGGTGAGGTGCGTGGGGGAGAGACAATTGATATGCTTCAGGCTATGAATACAGGTCATGATGGGTCTCTGACCACCTTGCATGCCAATACACCCCGGGATGCTTTATCACGCCTTGAAACTATGGCAATGATGTCGGGTATGGAACTTCCGGTCCGGGTGATCCGGGAACAAATTGCCTCTGCAGTAGATGTCATTGTCCAGCAGTCCCGTTTCCCTGATGGCACCAGGAAGCTAACCTATATCACCGAGGTAGCGGGGATGGAAGGGGACATAATTGTGATGACAGATGTTTTTAAATTCAGGCAGACCGGAGTTGAAGGAGGAAAGGTACTGGGTGAGATAGAACCAACTGGTATTCGTCCTCTGTTTGCGGAACGCTTAAAAAGAGAAGGATTTGAATTAGGACCTGAGATGTTTGGGTCGGTACTTAGAACTTAATTAGAAGCAAGCCCACTTGTCATTCTCGGATCGGCATTCGACAAGAATTGTGGTTGGGAAGAAATCCTATGAACAGATCAGATAAACAGGCTAGTTGTAGTATCTGCGGTCAACATCGAAATGAATTCGATACAATCCATGGTGCTTTAATTTGTAAATCATGTCTCGGATCCCCACAAGATGCCCGTCTTGGCCCCCTCCAAAGGTATGGGACGCTCGTGTGTAAAACCGGGGGCACTTACGTCAAACCATTTTGGTTGAAAGCCCAAGGGGAGATTACGGAGATTTCTGGTTATAAAATAGAAGCCGTTTTCACCAAGAAGGGGTTTAGCCTACCAGGCAAGGATAATTCCCTCCTAGAAATCCATATTAGACCTGATGAATTCAACACTCAGGTTCGGATTGAAACCACGACAAACGAATTAACCAAGCGGTTTCTGAAGGATCCCATTGTGATGGATGTGCTTGCCTTTATCACAATTCACGGTGGCCGTGTTATTATTGATGGCAATAAGCTCATAGTAAAGATGAGTGAGCTGCTTTTCCTGAACTCTCAACTGGCTTATCCACTACGCACTAATAGCGAGTGGGGCGTTGGAATCCTGTTCTCCC
>CAZUMG010000195.1:0-2976 GCA_964621895.1 uncultured Anaerolineales bacterium
CCCTTTTAAGGAGATAGGATGAAAAAACAGCGTCAAGGATTCCTGATAATTGTCCTGGCAGCAGCCTTCCTGATGCTCCTGGCCGGATGCAAAGCGGCGGGCTCAGAGCAAATAACCCCCTCACCTTTTGATCAGGAAGAAGGAGAGCAAGATCCCTTTATTGGGGTTCCAAATCCGGCCTCATTTTATTGTCAGGAAATGGGATACCAGCTCGACCTTCGGGAGACCGATCAAGGCACCCAGGGAGTATGCATTTTTCCCGATGGTAAAGAATGTGATCAGTGGGAATTCCTCGCCGGCAGCTGCGCGATCGAATGGTCTTTCTGCCAGCGGCAGGGCTATAACATCCAGGCTGGGGATAACATCGCAACCTGTACCTTTCCAGACGGTTCATCTTGTCCAGAGTATGCATTTTTCATCTCTGAATGTGAGTCGCCTCACTAATTACCGGGTAAACAGGGAAAAGCCCTCGGGAGAAATCCGCGCAGAGCAAACCGGTAAATGTTATGCCTGGCAATCTGAGGCTTGATTCCCCCTAGATAAATTCAATATCAACCAGGAACGTTTTCCTATGAAAGCAAATCAACCCCACCCTAAACAGGATCTGAAACAAATCATCAAGTCAGCCCAACGCTTGGGGATCGAACTCAACGAACCTGATGCCCTGCAGTGGCTTACCGCCATTGCAGCCGCCCGTGAAGAAAAGGATGTGGTTTTTGATGAACGAGCAGGCGTGTTCGGGCATGTCGTTTCCATGCTCGATTTCAGCACAGCGGACCTGGCACACTTCAGGAAGCTGGGAAAGCTGGTTGAATTTAGCGATATCCCCGGAAAAGTGGAAACTGCCCTGGCCTTGTCAGGATCGGCTGCTCAATCCAAGATCCAAACCTATCCAGGCGACGCGGATTATTTTGAACGCATTAACATTTATGCTGACACCCGGGAAGAATCTTGCCAGATCCTTGCTGAATTAATTCGCGACAAAGCCCTGGAAACTGCCGTTGGGCCAACCTATCAATTAATGGAAGTCCGTTTCGGCTCCTATCCGGCTGACCTGAGGATCGGAGACCAAAGCTGTACGGCGGGCAGTTCAATATCCTGGAATATTAACCAAATCAAGCGGGGCTTTCTTCAAGGCAGATCCCCTTCGGGTGATACTGTCAAAATCCACTGGGAAAAGGCTGCCCAGAATCCTGGCTGGTGTAAACTGGACTGGGTGGTTGCCGACCCAATCCGCAATGAACTGGTGAATGCCAGCAACATGCTGGATGTGACCTGGGAGGCTCCCGATGGATCGATCACACCCCTGGATGGTTTTCTGGATCCCTACTTCCAGGAAATTTACCTGGATGGCGCCTCCATTCCGATTTTTTCCAAGCTCTCCCAGCATGTTTCTGCAAATGCGTTGAATGACTATGTGGCCCAATTGGAAAAAGAAGTCAATAAATACCTCACCAAAGACATCAACTACGGCAAAGCCGCCAAGAGGATGTACAATATCTTCCGATTAACCGGCAGATACAATGAAGCTGCCATCATCCGAGAACTATTTGACGAACCTTCCTCGATGTTATACCAGGTCTGGGCTCTTATTCGCACCATGGATGAATGCAGTAACCCCGATTCCCATATATCGGTTGAGACCGTGCAATCTCAAGCTGACCAGCTGATCTTGGAAGTGGTTCGAACCCTGGAAGGCGACGAAGAATCCATCGTCGTCAAACACCTGCTGTCGCTGAAGGATGCCATAAAAGATCAGAAAAAAGGACAGGGGCTACCAATAAATGTTGAAGTAGCCCGGGATGAAGTCATCAATATCGTCAATAATTTCTTTTACGAAAAGTTAACCACCATCCCTGAAATCAAATCCTATATGGAAAAACTGCAAGGATAAATTATACCCGGGACCAAAAATCTTGTTTTTCTTCAAAAAGACGCTATAATAGGGGACAATTAGATAAACGCGACGACCGGGACGAGTAGCGGCCCAGATCCTCAACAGGGAATGAGAGTCATTGACTGAGAACTTTCAAGAGAGATCAACCGTGAAAACCCCCCGCGAGCGGAGACCTGAAAACACCCTGTGCGAGTAAGGCAATACGATTGGCCCCGTTACCGGCTCAATGAGATAAGCCTATGATCCTTTCAGATCTGGCTTAAATCTGGGTGGAACCGTGAGAAACTCTTGCCCCAGTTGGTAGGAGTTTTTATTTTAATGGAGGTGTTTTATGGCACAAAATAACTATGTGGGATCGGATTTATGGAAGATCAGGCATTCAACTGCCCATGTCATGGCTCAGGCTGTGCGGGATTTATTTCCCGAGGGTTCTGCCAAGATCGCGATTGGCCCTCCGATCGCCGATGGATTTTATTATGACTTTGATCTTCCCCGTCCCTTAACTTTGGAAGACCTGGAAGAAATTGAGAAGAAAATGAAAAAAGTCCTCGGCGAGGACCATGAATTTGTCCGCCGAGAGCTCTCTGCTGATGAAGCCCGGGAAATCTTTAAGGACCAGCCCTACAAACAGGACCTTATCGACGGCCTGGAGGCTGGCGGTGTGGATGAGTACGGAGAACCCCTGGATGAGGAAACCGTGATTTCGACCTACGTGCATGACGATTTTGTTGACCTGTGCAGGGGACCTCATGTAAAGAACACCAAAATGATTAATCCCAAAGCAGTTAAGCTGCTAAACGTTGCCGGGGCATACTGGCGGGGGGATGAGCACAATCCCATGCTGCAGCGCATCTATGGCACCGCCTGGGAAAATGAAAATGAGCTGAAAGCTTATCTGGAAAGACTCGAGGAAGCCAAACGGCGGGATCACCGCCGCCTGGGTAAGGACCTGGATCTTTACAGCACCAGCCCTGAGGTTGGAGCCGGACTGGTGCTCTGGCACCCGAATGGGGCTTATGTGCGCTATAAAGCAGAACAATACTGCCGGGAGGAACACTTAAAAAATGGCTATGAGTTCG
>CAZUMG010000196.1:0-2928 GCA_964621895.1 uncultured Anaerolineales bacterium
GTTTTGCCTCCAGAGCTGCTAAGCTGGATACAGGCTGCCCGAAATGGAACTCAATTAATTAACTCCCTCTTAGAAACGTCGCCTGAATTGATAGATTGTTTTTCCCTTGGAAATCAGGGAGAATTTGCTTTATATCCCCTATTTACAAACGTCGCAGTGTGGGGATTAATCGGATTTGAAAACAATCAATTTGAAAATCCATGGAGTTCTCCCGAACTCAATACTTTTAAGAATATTAGCCAATCCCTGGGATCGGTTATCTATTATAAACTCATCGAAGAAAACCTGACCTTGCGTGCCAGGGAACTCGATTCGCTCCAGAAAGCCAGCAGCAATATTGCCTCCAGCGATCAGCTGGATAGCGGACTTCGAATTGTTTTATGCCAGGTATTTGAATTAACACCTGCCTACGATTCAAGTATTTTCCTTTGCAGGAATAACCAGCTGGAATATTATTTTTCACTTTCCAATAACAAACAGCAATCCCTGCCCTTTACTCACGTCGGAGATTTGGAAATTGCCCAGATGGTTGCGAAAACCAATCAGGATCTGTTTATCCCTGATATATCCCTCTTTGATTCATACCCTTTCGAGGCAGCGAATCAAGAAGAAGGATTAATCTCGTTTTCCCTCAAGGCTGCATCTGAGGTCATTGGCATTTTAAATATCTGGTACGCTGGTGCCCACAATTTTACAGAACAGGAAAAAACGATCTTAAGGCTGCTGGCTGATCAAGCAGCTTCCGCAATCATCAATGCCCAATATATTCAAGCAGAACGGAAGCAGCGAAATCTTTCAGATTCTCTCAGAAAGGCTAACTTGCTGCTTTCAAATAATCTTGATTTGAAACAAGTCCTGGATAGTATCCTTCAACAAGTATTATTATTGGCTGCGGCGCGGGACTGTCACATTTACCTCTACGATGGGGAAACTCTTAAATTTGGGGCAGTCATGTGCTCAGCCGATGTCCCCTCCGAACCTGTCCAGCTTCCTGAAAAAGGCAGCCTTTATTACAGAGCAGCCCAGACCTGTGAAAGGATCCTGGTGCCAGACATTCTAGCTGAAAAAACCATCCAAGGCAGCTGGAAAACCGGCTCATTAATTTGCCTGCCGCTAATTTTTCACAAAAAAGTGATCGGCATCATGAACGTCACTTTCTTTGAACCTGGAGACCTGAGTGAACAAATGCTTCAGACCTTGGATTTGCTCAGCAATCAGGCAGCTATTGCCATAAATAATGCCCGGACATTTGAGGCGGAACGCGATCAACGAAAACTTGCCCAGGCGCTTCAGCACACCGGTCGGGCAATTCAATCCTCATTGGACCTGGAGGTCGTTTTAGATCAAATCCTTACCCAGATATCTAATGTGATCCCTTACCACTCTGCGAATCTCATCTTAATCGATAATGGAAATGCCAGGGTAGTCCGCCAACAAGGATTCCAACAAGGGACAACGGATGAGGACAGTCCGGGTGAAATCCAGCCTTTTGATATTACCGGTTTCAGTACCCTGGTAACCATGATTGAAACAAAAAAACCCTTGATTATCCCGGATACCCGAGCGCATCCGGATTGGGTGAAAACCAAGTCAACCGAAAAAATACTCTCCTGGGCAGGCGCACCGATCCTCAATGGAGATCAGGTCATTGGGTTTCTATCGCTTAATCATCAAACCCAAAATTATTATTCCCCAGAGCACGAGGATACATTATCAGCATTCGCCAGCCAGGCTGCCATTGCGCTTGCCCATGCCAGCCTGCACAAAGAAATCCAAGATTTGGCTGTAACAGATCCCTTGACTTTAATCTATAATCGGCGCGGTTTAAACCGCTGGGGACAGTATGAGATTGAGCGTGCAAGAAGGTTCAACAGCCCCTTATCGGCGATTTTCTTTGATCTTGACCATTTTAAGCAAGTTAATGACGAATTTGGTCACGATTGCGGGGACGATGTACTCCAGCAAGTGGTTAGCTGCTGCCAGACGGTAATCCGCAAAATTGATATTTTTTCCCGGATCGGTGGAGAAGAATTCCTGATCATCCTCCCGGAAACAAATCTGCCTGTTGCCATTGAGGTGGCAGAGCGCGTGCGGAATACTATCTCAGAACATATTTTCCAGGTCAATTCTCACCAGATTCAAATCACCATCAGCTTGGGAGTTGTTGAGTTGACTGGAGAAATCGAAGATTTGGCAGATTTAATCAACCAGGCAGATCAGTATATGTACCAATCAAAACAGTCTGGTCGAAACAAAACCTCCTCCCAGCGTCTAAAATTGGCTTGATCAGGATCCTTTCCTCATCACCCTTTCTTTATATTTTGCTTGACATCCCCAAAAAATATTTGTATACTATAACTGACTGACTGGTCAGTATATATCCAAGCGGGATTAATGTATGTCGCCGAAAAACGATGTTTCAGAAGAAAGAATATCTCAAATTCTTGATGCCGCCATGGAGACTTTCACTGAAAGAGGGTTTCATAAAACCCGCATGTCGGATATTGCAGCTACCTCAGGTCTTAGCAAAGGGACACTGTATTGGTATTTTGAAAGTAAAGACTCTATCATACTCCGACTGCTTGAGCGAGTTTTTGAACCAGAACTCAAAGATTTTCGAATTTTATTAACAGAACAGCAGCCCGCACCGGAACGCTTGCTTTTTTATGTTGAGCGAGCGGGCGATGACATGATAAAGATGCTTAAGTGGATGCCATTAGTGTATGATTTTATTGCCCTTGCGTTCCGCCAGGAAAGCATCAGCAAAGCGATCTCAAAGTATTACAAACAAAACCTCGAGATACTGGTAACTTTAATTCAACAAGGCGTCAATGCCGGAGAACTGCAGGTAGATAATGCCCGGGACGCTGCAATCGCGCTTGGTTCGCTTATCGAAGGCACTGCCCTACTCTGGCTCTATGCTCCTGA
>CAZUMG010000197.1:0-2871 GCA_964621895.1 uncultured Anaerolineales bacterium
GCCATGCGGGAAGTCATTGCCCGGGCGGAGGTGGGTGATGATGTCTATGGAGAAGATCCCTCAGTAAATCAGCTGGAGGAAGAATCTGCTCGCTTGATGGGCAAAGATGCTGGGGTATTCATCCCGTCAGGTACAATGGGAAATCTTGCAGCGATGCTCACTCATTGTGAGCGGGGAAGTGAGATTATTTTAGGTGATAAAGCGCACACATTTTTGTACGAGGTCGGGGGAATAGCGGCTTTGGGAGGCATTCAGGCTCATATCCTCCCTAATCAAAATGATGGCACTTTGCTTTTATCGGATATTCGGGATGCTATTCGGATGGATGATATTCATGATCCGCCGACTCGTTTGATTACCCTCGAAAACACCCATAATCGCTGTGGAGGGGTTGTGTTATCTCTGGAGTACATCCAGGCGGTTGGAGAAATTGCCAGAGACCATCAGCTGAAGTTTCACCTTGACGGCGCTCGGATCTTTAACGCTGCAGCAGCATTGGAGATAGACCCAGCAGCTCTGACAGCTCCGGTAGATTCTGTTATGTTTTGCCTCAGCAAGGGACTAGGAGCTCCGGTGGGATCGGTGCTTTGTGGAGAAACAGCCTTTATTCAACGAGTTCGGAAAACCCGCAAAATGCTGGGAGGGGGTATGAGGCAAGCGGGAGTGCTTGCGGCTGCCGGGTTATTTGCCCTCAACAACCATCTGCCGCTCTTAAAAGAAGATCACCGCCGGGCAAAATTACTGGCCCAGGGCTTAGGGAAAATAAATGGTTTGGTGCTGGATTACAAAATTCCACCAACCAATATGGTTTACCTGAGTCTTGACCCCCAATTGCCCCAGGATGCGGACCAAACTGCCGCTAATTTAAAACAGTTGGGTGTTTTGGTAGGGGTTACTGGATACCGCCAATTCAGGTTGGTTACCCATTTGTGGATAACAGATGATCAGGTAGGAGAGGTTATCCAGGCATTCCGCCAGGTTTTGTCCTGATCTTATCCATTCTGACCTGGGGATTGTTCTGAGCCAGCTCTAAGACAGTGCCCAAATGCCAGATGTTATAATAGAATGGTCAATCCGTCAGGAATGATAAGGATTAAAACGTTATGAAAACCAAGTATTCGATCGAGGATATGGACCGGATTACTGATGAGATACGCTCCAGAATCTCGGTTCATCCCAATATTGGAATCATTCTGGGCTCAGGCTTGGGACAATTGTCTGAATCCATTATTGATCCAACAATAATCCCTTATCATGATCTTCCCGGTTGGCCTCTTTCTACGGTTGAAGGCCACGCTGGGGAATTGGTGATTGGCTCGCTGGAAGGAAAAGATGTTTTTGTCATGAACGGCAGGATTCATTATTACGAAGGGTATGAGATGAGCCAAGTTACTTTACCCATTCGGATTATGCAGCGGCTCGGAATCGAAATAGTCATTGTGACCAACGCTGCTGGTGGAATCAACCAGGGATTTATCCCGGGAAATCCGATGTTAATTACCGATCATTTAAACCTATTGGGCATGGCAGGAACAAATCCACTGCGGGGTCCCAATATGGATGAATTTGGCACCCGCTTCCCGGATATGAGTCAGGCTTATGACAAAAAGCTGATTGAACTTACCAAGGATGTTGCCAAGCAATTGGATATCACCCTTTATGAAGGTGTTTATGTATGTTTGGCTGGCCCGACCTTTGAGACTCCGGCAGATTTAAGGTTCCTGCTCGGTGCCGGGGCGGATGCAGTTGGTATGTCCACGGTACCGGAGGTGATTGTGGCCAAACATGGGGGCCAGCGGGTTTTGGGTATTTCTGGAATCACCAACAGCTCCAATCTTTTCGGAGAAGCAGAGACAACCCATGACGAAGTTATAGAGACAGGGAAAGTCCTGGCCCCAATCATGATGAAATTAATCCGGGGAGTATTAAGAGCACTCTAAATTTCCTGATAAGAGTTGGGAATTAATTCAGGGACGGGATCCAGGGATATATCACTGGAACAGCCTTGCTCAGACACCACAACATTTGATGAATGAAATATTAAGATACTTAAAAGATCTGGAATACTTGATCTATATCATTATCGGGGCGATTACTGTCTGGCAGCTTCGTAAGTTCTATCTCGCCTGGGAAGAGCTTCGAGCAGCAGCTTTCGGTTTGGAGAAAGAGAGTGCCCAGCTGCGATTAAACCGGTCCGCTGCATTGTTGGTAGTATTATTGTTTTTAGGGACAGCAGAATTTGGCCTGGTATCGTACATCATCCCATCCATGCCGAATGTAGAACCTTTACCTACCGCAACCATTGATTTATTAGCGACGCCGACTACCACCCTGGCGGCAGATACAGGGCCCCTGGAAACCGATATTTCGGTAACCCCTGAATCCGGAACCACGTCCGTCCCGGCAGGGTGCATCCCCGGTGAGCTGATCATTACTTATCCTGAAAACAATTTAACGGTGAGTGGAGTTGTGGAAATCGAAGGGACAGTGAACATTCCCGACTTTGGTTTTTATAAATTTGAAGTTGCTTCTGCGAATACAAATAATTGGTTAACCATACAGGCGGGAGATTCACCGAAACAGGATGAGATTTTAGGGTTTTGGGATACAACTCAATTGGACCCGGGTAATTATAACCTTCGTCTGGTTGTAATTGATAATCAGGGCATCTCAAGGGATCCCTGCTCGGTATTCTTGTATGTAGATATTCCTACTGACTGACCAGGAACTGGCTATGGCCGCTATAAATATTCGCCCAGCAATTTCTACCGATATCCCCAAGATGATTTCATTGGACCACAATTTTGTGACCGATCATGTCTGGCAGATGACTATGGACCTGACAGATATCCAAACCCAGGTAACCTTCCG
>CAZUMG010000198.1:0-2869 GCA_964621895.1 uncultured Anaerolineales bacterium
ATAACCTTCCTAGCTGGACCGGCTAATTCAGGCAGCCCTCACACAATCCAAAGAACTGAAGCCAGTGCTCATCGATTTGATAGCCGGTTTGCTGTTCTATCCAGTTAATATACTCATCCATGGCTTCATTACCTTCTATCACCCGCATTCGGCCGCAATCTTTACAAATTAAATAGTGTTTGTGGCCCTCGAGGGATGGCCAGATGCTGTGACATCCTCCCGGTTGGTGAATTTGCTGGATTAAACCCAGATCATCAAGCATCTCAATCGTTCTGTACACGCTGGCAATTCCTGGGGGGAGTTCCAGATCAAGGGATTTCTGATAAATTTCCTGGGGGGTCAGGGGAGTATTGCTCGAGGCAATAATTTCCATCACCTTTAATCGCGGCTTGGTCACCCGGTAGCCGTGACGGTGAAGGGTAGTTTCCCAGGTGGTAAGAATTTCCTGAAGATCAGCAACTGCCATATGATTTATCCTTATTGATAATAATTATCATTATCAATAAGGGACATTATACTATTGCGTAGGGGGCTGTCAAGATTCCGGCAGCGTTAAAAAGAAAAGCCGGACCGCTCAGTGCGTGTCCGGCTGGTTGTTAATGCTCAAGCCCAATTATGGGGAAGGCGTTAGGGTCGAAATAGAACCCGGAGTGTTGGCAGGGGTTGTCTGCACTCTATCGGTGGGCTCTGGGGTGACCAGGTTGACCCGAACGAAAAGGATCTGTCCCGGATAGATCGAGTTGGGATCATCCAGATCCTCGTTATATTTCAGAATGTCATCTACTGTGCTTCGCAGCGCGTAGGCAATCGATCCAATCGAATCACCGGGTCTGACCATATATTCAACCCTGAAACCCGGCAGCACGTCGTATGGAATGGCCGTAGGCGTTGGCACAGTCGCTCCCGGAGCTGGGATTAGAACTTCATCGCCGACAAAAAGAATCGGGTTGGCGAGATCCAGATTTAAGCGGTCTTCCCCGGCGTTGTATACCAGCAGTGTAAAAATATCCATGTCAAATTTTTCAGCGATGGATGAGAAAGTATCATCTTCCTCGGCAATGTAAATCACTGCCCCCGAACGGGTTGGTGTTGGGCTGGGTTCAATTGTTGCGGTTGGAAGCGCTTCTGTTGGGGTTAACGTGATCGTCGCTGTCGGCGGGATCGGGCTGGGCGTAAAGGTAATTGTTGGAGTAGGCGTTTTCGAGGCGAAGAGCCCGCCAACATTCAATTTGTTTCCTGTTAACCCAAAGATTAAGAACGCAGCACCGAGAACAATCAAAAGCCCTGTGCCGCCGAAAAGAGCAATGTTCTGCCAGGACTGATTTTGTTTTTTCCGGTAAGAGTTAATGATTTCTTTGGTTGATTCCTTTTTACTCATAGGAGTCTGTCCTTCCTGCAGTGAGCATCCATTGTACCACTTCCTTGATACAGGGAGTTTGATGCTCCAGCTGGTTATTTCCAGGTCAGTTAACTTTATTTTACCTTATTTTCCAGCCGCGAGTGGTCATCCCCCAGCAATATTTACTCTAGCGATGAACCGAGAGAGAATCCCATACTGCCAGGTTTTCAGCGGACCCAGTATTGGCAATCACCACAAAAAACAGCTGGACAATCTCTCCTTTATAAGGATCCAGGTTAATTTCAAACGATTTCATTTGATTATCACAAATCTCGTTCCATTCCAGGAGATTGACCAGGGTTTCCGGGTCGCCGTCTATCATCAAGCTAATCCAGTAATCTACATTTCCGTCCCCGCAGTTTCCATTCGTATTGGTAGTCAATCCTATCCGCCCGAATAACAGGTCGCCAGGATTGACTTTGTAATCTGGATACCTACCAATGATATATTTCCCTTTCCCCTGGGGAGGATAGGTTGCTAAAAGTACGCCGGAAATTCTTCCTCCTTCCAGGAATTGTTGGTTCAGCAACGCGACATAGGGGTCGCCAGGGTCCCCCTGCTGGTCAAAGTTGAGAATTTTTCCTCCCAAATCATTAAAATCAACCGGCACGGATCCTCTGCCCCAGGCAGCTTCGTCCGCCCTGGCATTAAAATCAAACATCATCCCGGATCCCTCAACCACATTAATCTTCACCCAGAATGCTTTAGAGAATGACCCCACCCCAAAACCTTCTCCCTTAACATTCCTGAGCATCCAGAATCCCTGGTAAGAGCCGGTTTCTTGAGGGGCCACCAGATCAATTGAAATGTCGACGGTTTCTCCCGGCTGGATGGTCTGGGAGGTAAGCTCTTGAGAGGGAGGTCCGCCCAGGATATCGCCACTCTCAAAATACACCAGGTACCCGATCGTCCAGGGACAGGATCCATCGTTTTGCAAACGCCAGATTTTGGTAAAATGTTCTCCGGGAGCTAAATCCATCTCGTCAGGGATAGTGACATCCTTAATGAATTTAATCTGATCGCACGACAGGGGCGTTTTAGGAACCACACCTGCCGGGGTCAGGGTAGGAATCTCAAAGGTAGGGGCGGCATCAGGAGATATAGTTTCATCCGGGTTAAATGTGGCGGAGGGTTTCCCAATCCCCGCTGCGGTAAACTGCACCGAAAGAGTCTGGGCGGCTTCTGTATACAACGCACCAGGCCTGCCCGCAGGAGCAGGATTTTCCAGAGGCCGCTGGCAGGCGGCCAGGAAGGTATACAGGACAATAACACTCAGCGGGAATTTATTATTCATCATGTTTACAAGCTAGTCCCCAGCATTTGTATTGTATCTAAAACTCCCCATGCAAGCCCGAAAATACTCATCACCTTTCAGCTACTTATTTCAGCTTATGGGAAGGGGGTTAAAGGGTATCCAGGGGATGTTCGCGGATTAATGCCAGGGAATATTCCAGATAAGAGTCGATTGGG
>CAZUMG010000199.1:0-2865 GCA_964621895.1 uncultured Anaerolineales bacterium
GTCCGATTTGGCCATCACCTGGCCGATTAACCAGCCGATCAGGCCGGTTTTGCCCACCCGGAACTGCTCCACCTGGGAGGGGTTCTCCTGGATGACTTCCCGGCAGATGGCTTCAATAGCCTGGCTGTCGGTTACCTGGGCCAGACCTTCTTCTGCCACGATCTGTTTGGGATCTTTCCCAAGCACCTGGGTTTTCCGGACTAAATCCTTCCCGGTGGTGGTGTTGATAGTACCCTCGTCCACCAGGGTCAGGATCGCGGAAAGCCTCTTTGGCGTGAGGAAAAGCTCATTTACGGCGATACCTAAGTCATTAACCAACCCCAGCACGTCGTTAATGATCCAGTTGGCAGCTGTCTTGGCATCTCCCGGGTAGCTTTCCAGGATCTCCTGGAAATAATCTGCCAGGGAGCGCTCACTGGTGAGCACGCTGGCATCCTGCTCGGAAAGTTGGTAATCGCTGATCAAGCGCTTTTCCCGCTCCTGGGGAAGTTCCGGCAGACACCCCAGCAGTTCTTCGATATGTTCCTCAGTCAGCAGGACCGGCAGCAGATCGGGTTCCTTAAAGTAGCGGTAATCCGCCTCGGTTTCCTTGGAGCGCATCTTGGAAAGGGTTTTGGTCTCTTCGTTCCAATCCAGGGTCCAGGAGGCGATCTTCCCACCGGCTTCCACTTCCTTGATCTGGCGGTTGATCTCCGCCTTGATGGCTTCCCGGCCGTGCTCGATGGAGTTCATGTTCTTGATCTCTGTTTTTGGATTCAGCACCTGGGAGCCTTTTTCCCGGATGGATACATTGGCATCAAAGCGCATTTTACCTTTTTCCATGTCGGCATCGGAGACGTCAATCCAGCGGACCAATTTCCTCAGGTAGCGGATAAAATCAGCGGCTTCATCCGCGGAGCGCAGGTCCGGGGCAGTGACCATTTCCACCAGAGGAACGCCGCAGCGGTTAAAATCTAAAAGCCGGCGCCCGGGTTTGTGGATGGTTTTGCCGGCATCCTCTTCAATATGCAGCTTCTCAATCTTAACCCGGCGGGTAGAGCCGTCCTCAAGGGGCAGATCAAGGTAGCCTCCCTGGCCCAGGGCCAGGTCATACTGGGAGATTTGGTAGCCTTTGGGCAGGTCGGGATAGAAGTAGTTTTTACGGTCAAAAAAGGAAATTTGCTGGATATCCGCGTGCATGGCTGCAGCTAATAGGGCGCCTTTTTCAATCACGGCCTGGTTGGGTACCGGTAAAACACCCGGCTGACCGGTGCATACCGGGCAGATATTACTGTTGGGCGGGTCGCCCCAGGAGTCTGCCTTGCAGGGGCAGAAGATTTTGCTGCTGGTATTTAACTGGACATGGATTTCCAATCCGATCACGGTTTCGTAGCTGGTCATATGATTAACACTTCCTGAATTTAAGGGACACTCTGTCTCTCTTTTTTACCACAGTTTTGAACAAGTATCAGGGATGGTTTTTCTAAAGCTGTACCTGCCAATCTTGATAGAGTATAATTTAAGCTATGAAAAAGTCCCTCTGGACCCAAGTCACTCTTGCCCTGGTTATCCTGGGAGGCCTGGCGGCAGCCCTGCCGTGGGGAGCTCCGGTTCTGGCCGCGCCGCTACCCCAGATGACCAACTTCCCGACGCCCACACCGGGATCGGACGGCAGGATCGTCTATGTAGTGCAGGAGGGAGATACCCTCTGGCGGATTGCCGCGGTCTCGGGTATTGATGTGGCGGATTTGCGCGACCTGAACATGCTGGGTCCTGAAGATATCGTCTATCCCGGGCAGCGCCTGTTCCTGGGTTTGGGAGGTCCGGCGGCTGCTCAACCGACAGCAGCTCCCCAAAATACCCAGGCCTCCGCGGCTCCAACGGAAACACCTTTCCCGGGCAACGGGGTGCTGTGTGTTTTACTTTTTGTGGATGTCAACGGGGACTCGATGCGCCAGGAAGAGGAAGTCAGCCTGGAAGGCGGGGCCATTAACATCAGCAGCCGGGACGGCTCGATCTCAATTACCGCCGATACCCCGGCCCATGACCCCGATTCGGCCACGGATGATTATTATTGCACCGACCCGCTTTTAGAGGGGGATTACAACGTCAGCGTGGCTATCCCGGAAGGCTACAACCCGACCACCTCACTGAATTCAGGGATTGTCCTGTTGGCGGGTGACAGCACCTACCTGTCCTTTGGCGCCCAGGCTGGATCGGTGGTCATCGACGAAAACATGACCTTACCTGAGAGCACCGGCAGCATCCCGCTGCTGGGGGTGTTGGGCATCTTGATGCTGCTTTTAGGGGTTGGCCTGGGAGTTTACTCAGTCTGGTTCCGGCGCTGAGAGCTGAAACGATCCTACCGGCGGGCAGCCTCAAACTGCCCGTTTTGATTTTAAAAGAGAGTTTATCCAGGGATTAAAATCCTCAGATGGGACATCCATCACGAGCAGCCGGATGTCCAAACGTCGGCCTGCGCCGACGATCAAGCGTCCGATCTTATTTCGGAAACTTCGTTGAATTGAGAAAAATCTTACGTCCCTGGAGAGGGACGTTTGGCATTTGCCCAACTAAGGACTTCAGTCCCTGGGATCAGTTTCTCGGTCACCCCGTCACCAGGTCTCTCAATCAATTATTTATACCCATTGGGATGCCCCTGATGCCACTCCCAGGCGCTGGCGATAATATCCTTTAAAGCGGGGATTTCCGGCTCCCAGCCCAGTTCTTTTTTGATTTTTTCGGCGGAGGCCACCAAGCGGGGGCTGTCCCCTGGTCGGCGGGAGGTTTCTTCCGCCGGAATGGGGTGGTTGGTCACCAAACGGGCGGTCTCGATCACTTCCCGGACCGAGTAGCCCACCCCGTTGCCCAGGTTGTAGACCAGTT
>CAZUMG010000200.1:0-2851 GCA_964621895.1 uncultured Anaerolineales bacterium
AATGCTCCCGGAGCCTTAAGGCTCCGGGAGCGTGACAGTTAAGAGCCTTCGCCGATCATCACCCCTTTGAATACAAGTCCATCTTTTCCTGCATCCACCTGGATTGTATCCCCTAAACTATATTCCCCGGCAAGTATTGCCAGTGCCAGCGGATCCTGAAGCTGTTTTTGAATGGTTCGCTTCAACGGGCGGGCCCCATAGTTAGGATCGTATCCCTGATCCGCCAGGTACTGCTGGGCTTGATCGCTGACTTCCAGGGAATATCCCTGGTCCCGAACCAGGCTGATCACTTTGGATAGCTGAATGCCAACAATTTCACGGATCTGCTCCCGGTTAAGGGGATGAAAGCCTACGATTTCATCTATCCGGTTGAGGAACTCAGGCCGGAAGATAGACCTAAGTGCTTCCAGGGTGATTTCCTGAGCTTTTTCCTCACTCCAATCTTTTTCCTGCCCAGCCCAGGCCTGACTGCCAACATTGCTGGTCATGATCACAACCGTATTTCTGAAATCCACCGTTCGCCCCTGTCCGTCAGTTAACCGTCCGTCATCCAAAAGTTGCAGCAAGATATTAAACACCTCGGGGTGGGCTTTTTCTATCTCATCAAACAGGACCACACTATAGGGGCGCCTGCGGACAGCTTCCGTAAGCTGGCCGCCTTCACCATAACCGACATAACCTGGGGGCGAACCGATCAACCTGGAAACGGTGTGTTTTTCCTGGTACTCACTCATATCGATCCGAATCATGGCTTCCTGATTATCAAATAAAAACTCTGCCAAGGCGCGAGCAAGTTCAGTTTTCCCAACACCTGTGGGGCCGATGAAAATAAACGAACCAATCGGCCGATGGGGATCCTGTAAACCGGCCCGGGAGCGGCGGACAGCGTTAGCGACAGCCTTGATGGCATCATCCTGGCCGACGACCCGCTGATGGAGGCGATCTTCCATGTGGATTAACTTTTGAGTTTCGCTTTCCAGCAACCGCGAGACCGGAATGCCTGTCCAGCGGGAAACAACCCCGGCGATTTCTTCAGAATCTACTTCTTCCTTAAGTAAGGCACCATCGGCTTGAATTTCTCGCAGACGTTCTTCTTTGGTTTTCAGTGAGTCTTCCAGCTCACGCAGAGTTCCGTACTGCAGTCGGGCAGCCTGCTCAAGATCTGCTTTTCGCTCTGCGCGCTCCATTTCCAACTTAGTCTGATCAATATCCTTTTTCACCTGGCGGACTTCACTGATGACTTCTTTTTCCAGGGTCCAGCGGGTTTGAAGCTGCTGCTGGTCTTCTTTCAGATTCGCCAGCTCTTCTTTTAATACATCCAGCCGTTTCTGGGAGGATTTATCCTTCTCCTTTTTCAAGGCTTCCTGTTCAATTTCCAGCTGCATGATCTGGCGATCAACCTCGTCCAGAGCCCGGGGTTTTGAATCAATCTCGGTTCTTAACCGGGCTGCAGCTTCATCAATCAGGTCGATGGCTTTATCAGGAAGCTGGCGGTCTGCTATGTACCGGTTGGATAAAGTTGCGGCTGCAATAACCGCAGGATCGGTGATGCGCACCCCATGGTGAATTTCGTAGCGCTCTTTCAAACCCCGTAATATACTGATGGTTGTTTCCACGCTGGGTTCCTCAACCAACAATGGCTGGAAGCGGCGTTCCAAGGCGGCATCCGTCTCAATGTATTTCCGGTATTCATCCAGGGTTGTAGCCCCGATCATGTGCAGTTCTCCCCTGGCCAGCATCGGCTTTAACATATTGCCGGCGTCCATAGCCCCTTCGGCAGCACCGGCGCCAACGACAGTATGCATTTCATCCACAAAAAGCAGGATCTCTCCTTCCGCAGAAGTAATCTCCTTTAATACAGCTTTTAGGCGTTCTTCAAATTCTCCCCGGTATTTTGCTCCCGCAACCAGGGCTCCCATATCGAGCTGAATAAGTTTCTTGTTTTTTAACCCTTCCGGGACGTCCCCGTTGATGATCCGCTGGGCTAAACCTTCCACTATGGCAGTTTTCCCTGTACCTGGTTCTCCGATCAGAGCCGGATTATTTTTAGTTCGGCGGGAAAGGATCTGCACCAGACGGCGGGTTTCTTCATCCCGGCCGATCACCGGATCCAGTTTTCCCCTCCTGGCCAAATCAGTCAGATCCCGGCCGTATTTTTCCAGAGCTTGATAGGTTGTTTCTGGAGATTGGGAAGTGACCTGTTGATACCCCCGGACCTCTTTTAATGCCGCAAGAATAGCATCCTTGGTTAATCCAAATCCTTTTAACCGGCTGCCTTCCTGGCTCTCAATTAAACCTAACAACAGGTGCTCGGTTGACACAAATTCATCACCCATGCCTTTAGCGTATCGCTCTCCGGCAGCCAGCACATCTGAAGTTTTCCTGTTTAAACCAACTTGAACATTACCGCCGAGAACCTTCGATCGTTTTGAAAGTTCGTCCCAGACTTCCTGGCGGAGTTTATCGCTGCTGCCGGCAATTTTGGTGACCACAGCAGGTACAACACCTTCTTTTTCCTCAAGCAGGGCATACAACAGGTGGGCCGGTTCAATTTCCTGGTGATTATGATCCTCAGCAAGGCGCTGAGCTCGCAAAATTGCCTCTTGGGATTTGGTTGTGTAATTATCTAAATTCATATTTCTCCTCTAGAATCAACCGCTGACAGCAATCCAACCCACTTCAGGGGTTGGATTCATAAGGTTATTATAGACTGAAAATCTATGAAATTAATAAGAGATATATTAATAGAAAGTATTTAATCCATGAGATCCCTGCGGTTGTCCTTAATGGGGGCAAATTTATTAATTCACTATCACTTTAAATTGTCCATCAGTGACCCGCACCTGCAGGT
>CAZUMG010000201.1:0-2820 GCA_964621895.1 uncultured Anaerolineales bacterium
TGCAGCATAATTTCGGCTTCAAACACAAGGGCGTTCGCGCCGCGAACGGCTCGGGTAGCAATGTACTTTGACATTTATCTTATCTCCTTCATTTCGCAGCGGTTCCGTAGATTGCTTCTCGACGTTCCTTGAGGGGAAGTTTTTCCAACTCAAGCATGTCTCTATCACCGCTCTTTCCAAACAGGCTGGGGTCATATTTCACCAGTCCTAATGCGGCCCGTTTTTTATCAATATGGTCCAGGGTTGCTTTGACCATCTCATCAGGATCAGGAATAAACTCCAGCTTGCCGCCGAATTTTTCTTCCCACCCTTCACTGATCAGTTTGGTAACGATATCGCTGTCTGAGACTTTATCCGGCATGCCGCCAACAGGCGAGGTACCTCCAAAGATCACATAAGCGCCGGATGCCACGCAGTAGGTGCCGATGGAGAGCGCTTTTTCACTCATCCACTCCGGAGCCAGGCCCACAGCGGGAATCTCGTCAATATCCTCTCCCAGACCCCCCTCTTCCACCATCTGACTCAGCACGGTAAGAATACGGCTGTTATCCACACAGCTTCCCATATGCAGCACAGGTGGTAAACCGGTTGCTTCACAGATTTCCCGCAGTCCGGGGCCTACCTGGTCCAGACCAGCTTGGCCCATCAGCAGTCCTTCCTTGGCGTTGGCAATAGCCGAACAGCCAGTTTCCACCACAAGGACATCCTGCTTAAGCAGTTCTTTAGTTACTACCGTGTGCAGGTAATCATGCTGGCTGCGGGGGTTGTTGCAGCCAACTACCGCGGCCACACCGCGGATGCGGCCGGAGATGATGGCATCATTGAGCGGCCGGAAGGAAGCCCGGTAGGATCCTCCCAGCGTGTAATTGATGTACTCATGAGAAAATCCCGGGATCAGCGAGGATTTGTAATCCGGGATCTGTACCTTGCCCCGGTTCTTGTAGTTATCAATAGCCTGTTTTAAGATCTCTTTGGCGATAGACAGCGCTTTGTGTTCATCAAATTCGATATGGGTTGCCCCGGTGATTTTAACTTTCTCCGAGGTGGTGATGATCTTGGTATGGAAGTTTTCTGCCAGCCCTACCAGGGCCTGCATGATGCACTGCACATCCACCACCATGGCTTCCACTGACCCAGTGAGAATGGCCAATTCCTGCTGGAGGAAGTTACCTGCCGCGGGGACGCCCTGGCGCATTAACACCTCATTAGCAGTACAGCAAATGCCGGACAGGCTAACTCCTTTGGCCCCAGCCTTTTTGGCATATTCAATGATTTCCGGGGTTTGCGAGGCTGCAACGATCATCTCGCTGAGGGTTGGTTCGTGGCCGTGAATGACCACATTTACATAGTCTTCTTTAAGTACACCCAGATTGGCCTCCCCCAATACAGGCGCGGGCGTGCCAAAGAGAATATCAGAGATATCGGTTGCAATCATGCTGCCGCCCCAACCGTCAGCGATTGCCGTACGGATAGCGTGCTGGAGAATGTGTTCCGGATCCTGATCGTCTCCAATGTGGGTGCGGTGGAGGGCTTCCACAACCTCGCGGTCCACGCCGCGGGGCATCACACCCTGCTCTCGCCAGATTTCCTGACGCTTTTTAGGCGCACGAACTACCGGAGCAACCTGGCCGGTTTGCTGACCAAATTGAGCAATATAAAGATCGGCCAAATCATTGGCAATCTCGTTGGGGGAACGGTCATCTACCGGAATATTGTAATAGCGAGCCAATGTTCTTAACTTGGCAACGTCTCGAATAATGTAACCTTCCGCTTCTCCGTTGGCTACAGCTTTGAGGGTAAAAGCCATACCGCGGCCGTGGTCAGAGTGAGCAGATGCACCAGCAGAGATTGCCCGAAGCAAATTGCGGGCTTGAATGGTACCAATGGTCGCACCGCAAACGCCAACCTGACCGTCTTTGGTCAGCCGGCAGGGACCCATGCTGCAGTTTTTGCAGCACATCCCGGATCCTCCAATATTACAGGGAGACATCTGATCTGCCCGGGAAAAAGCAGTTTGCAACCCCAGCTCCTCAGCGCGCTGAAGCATTTCCCTGGTTGCGGGATCGATACTTTGTTCATCAATAGTTCTCTTCTCTTTAGCCATCTTCATTCTCCTTGTCCACTTCTAAAGTTGCCGGTTTTATCGGACCCATTCCCGGACAGGGCCAGAGGGGTGATTTTTGAACCCGTACAGTCTGCTCAAAATTCACGTTATTTCCTGTCTGCTCACTGGCTTCTGTATGCCTGAAATAGGCACTCTCCGGATGTTCATTGGCGGGAACTGAGCTTTCAAAAGGCAGGTTGAAATCACTGGTATAACCTGCACTTTCAAGGGCAGCAACAAGATCTTTCTTAGGGGTTTTTTTACTATCATATTCAACTTCTACAACCCGGAATCCGCTGCTGGCATAAACATCCTTCACGCCTTCAAAACCAAGCAATATTCGCCTGACTTCAAGGACGTGATGGTCTCCATACATTGATGGAAGTTCAAGAGACAAGCTTGCCATTTTTTTCTCCTTTGCCAAGTACTACAATTAAAACAAAAAGAGGAGCATCTTGGTCGCCATTCTACGCCCCGGGAGCTGCTCCTCCGCAAATTCCCCCACAAATAAATCCCCTGATATCTGGTTTCCTTGTTTCAAAGCCCTGATACCAATAAATGTGGGTGCAATTTAATACAGCAGGGGCGCTGCTCGCGCAACACTTTTTCCTAATAGTTATCATTATGTGATGAATAGCGGCAGTGAAACCAATGTCAGTTACAATTTTCTCAGCCTAGTATACCAGTATTCAATGCTTTTTTCACCTTTCTAGCTA
>CAZUMG010000202.1:0-2800 GCA_964621895.1 uncultured Anaerolineales bacterium
AAGCCCAGAAACAAGCCCCAGAAGAGAAAAGCGAAGCCTGGGCCAAGGATATCGAGCAAGCCTCATTGCTGATAAAATGCCTCCAACAACGAAACCACACCATGGAACAGCTGATGACCGAATTAGTTAAAGAACAACGCAGCTACATATTAAGTGGAGATCCTGCTTATATCCAGCCCCAAACCCAGGCAGAAATGTCAGAGCTGCTTGGTGTTCACGAATCAACAATTTCGCGGGCTGTATCCGATAAATCGGTTCAGCTCCCCAATAAAAAGATCATCCCCCTAAAACGGTTCTTTGACCGCAGTTTGCCGATCCGAACTACCCTGCTCCGATTGGTTGAAAATGAGGGAGCCCCATTGACAGACACAGAACTGGCCGAAGAATTATCATTGGCCGGTTATAATATAGCCCGGAGAACAGTCGCAAAATACCGGGCGATGGAGGGAATATTATCTTCCCGCTTGCGCCAGAAAGCATAAAAGGTTTAAGGTTGCATTGATTTCAAATCCGTCTAAATTTTCACCAGAGATAGAATTGAACGCTACCGAGATAAACCATCTCCTGGATATTTCTCCAGGACCATCTATCTTGGTTTCAAATACGGACTTTGGTATCCTGGCAGCCAACGCTGCTATGTCGGAACTAACTGGCTATACCCGCAAAGAGCTGCTTACCTTTCGCCTGGACGCATTATTACCAAAACTCCAATCTATCAAAGCAGATGATCTAACAAATTTGGAGCTCCACAGCACCCAGGGAAGGTCGTTAGAGTTAATTTCCCGGCGCAAGCAGAGGATACCCACGTTGGTCAAAGCAAAAATGCTGGGGAAAAACAGGCGGTTTTCCGTATATCGCCTGGATCCCCTCTCAAAAACCAGTAAAAATAAATATTCATTTGACCAGGAAGCCAGTCAGATGGACGGTATCCTGGAGCTGGCAGAGATTTTCCACCAATCCAGTCTGGAACAGGCGTTGGATATCATTATCAAAGTTGGAAAAAAGATGCTTTCCGCCGAGTCCCTTGGTATCTATAAAATTGATTCCAACCATCCCCAATTAAAAGCTGTCATCCTTGACAACCCATCTGGCTTTTTACCTGATACCATCACGACAACAGATTTTTTCTCCCACTACAAGGAAAGCCAATTTTCTCCTCCGTTCAAACCTCCCCTTTCTCCCCTGATGGAAAGGGCTGCTCAAAAAGGTTCCTCCTTCGTTGTCTCAGCTCCCCTTAATGATAACCAGGCTATCAGTGGTTTGATCGTCGCCATGGGGCCAACAGAAATAACACCCCCCAACAAACCGGCTTCTCTGGCAGCAATGAAACTGCTGGTCTCTGCCGCCGAAGGCGTTTTTAATAACTTTATTTTAAAGTCAAACTTAAACGACAAGTTAACCAGTACTACCCTAAAAAAAGCCATCGGCGATACAATCAACAAATTTATGCCTGAAGGAATTTTATATCTCAACACGGACCTGATGATTCAGCAGGTAAATCCCTCTGCGGAGCAGATCCTCGGTTATGCAGAACAGGAAGTGATCAATCGGCATATTGATGATGTCATCATTGGAACCGATCGGCTTACTCCCGCCCTTCAGGATGCTCTGGAAAATATTCCCACACATGATTTGGGACAGCTGGAAATTCACCACCGGGATGGCACCGTTTTCCCGGCTCTAATCAAGACTTTCCCGGTTTCACCCCCAGGAATAGAGCAAGTCCAGGGAATCCTAATTTTTGTCCAGGACATCAGTAAAGAAGAAAAAGTCCGTATTCAGACCCAGCAGCTGGAACGCCGGGCGCTGGTTGGACAGATGAATGCTATATTTGCGCATGAAATCCGCAATCCAATTAACAACATCACCTCTGGGATCCAACTGCTGGATAAAATTCTGCCTGAGGATTTTAAACAGCGGGATGTTTTAAAAGGAATTAATGACGATTGTGACCGGCTGACCCATATAGTGGACACAGTGCTGACTTTTTCAAAATCACAAAGCTACCACCGAACACCCATCGACCTGCCTGCCCTGATTGGACAGATTCTTAATCGCTGGATACCACGCATGAAAAGGATCTCTGTATCCCATGTCCTAAAAGTTGAGGATGACCTGCCATTAGTCCCTGGAGATGATCGAGCTCTCGGACAAGTATTTAACAATCTGATCAGCAATGCCGTTCGAGCTATGGAAGATACCGGTGGGGGCGTCTTATCAGTAAGGCTTAAACCTATCCAGAAAACCACCGGCTCAATGGGAGTCCAGGTTGATGTATTAGATACCGGTCCCGGAATTCCACCAGAAGTTCAGGATCGCATTTTTGAACCTTTTTTTACTACTAAACCTGACGGAACAGGTCTTGGCCTATCCATCACCAAACAAATAATTACCATGCATGAAGGCACAATCACTTTAGTCCCCCTCCCGGAAGGAACCTCGTTTCAGATTATCCTGCCGGGAGTAAACCAGGAGGAATCCAGGGAATGACAGCAACCATTCTTCTCGTCGATGATGAAAAAAACGCCAGGAATAACATAGGCAGCTATTTAGAATCAGAAGGATATGAAGTACTCCTTGCAGCTGATTTGGAAACAGCCCGGAAACACATTTCCGCCCAGGAAGCAGATATTGTGGTGTTGGATGTACAGCTCCCTGATGGATACGGACCGGATTTATTGGCTGAAACAGCCCTGCTTCCTAACCGCCCACCCATCATCATGATCACCGCGCATGGCAAGATTGACATGGCGGTGGAAGCCATGAAAAACGGGGCTCATGACTTTATTCAAAAACCCAT
>CAZUMG010000203.1:0-2798 GCA_964621895.1 uncultured Anaerolineales bacterium
TTCGGAAAAAAGAGCTGGCCCTCAGTCGGTATAGCCGCAAATCGCTACTGCCCGTGGGCCAGTATGCACACCAAGAACAGGAGAGACCATGCTGAGCAGGATTTCTTCAGGCTGATGCTCCTGTTTAATGGTTTTTACCAGCTGCTGAGCGTCCTCCCGGGCTGCATTGTGTAAAACGGCTATATGCATAGGTTTGCTGGCATCTACCCGGCTAAAAAAATCATCATATAGGTCTAGCAGGGCTTTCTTGCGAGTCCGGGAACGCCGGCCACCTTCCACCTCTCCACTTTGGTGGTTGACTGTAATTTGCGGTTTCAGATTCAATAAATTTCCGATAAAGTGGCTCGCGCTTCCAATCCTCCCCCCCTTATGCAGATATTCCAAAGTATCAAGGGTGATGATATAGACCATGCTGCTGCGGGCCGCTTCTGCCGCCGCCATCATCTCCTCGATCCCTCCGCCGTTTTCCCTTGCCCGGGCTGCTGCCAGAACCTGCCAGCCCAAGGACATGGAGTTAGCCCGGGAATCCCAAACATGGACAGGGGTATCCACCAGTTCAGCAGCTTTTTTAGCCGATTCGTGTGTCCCGCTCATCGCGCTGCTGATGGTGAGGATCAGAATTTCATCTGCCCCGTTGTTAATGGCTAGTTCATATGCGCGGGCCATCTCCTGGGGAGTGGGCTGGGATGTGGTGGGAAAGACCGGATCGGTTTCCAGTCGCCTGTAAAAATCCTCTGCTTGCAGATCGACTCCGTCCCGGAACTGCTCATTTCCCCAGATAATCGTCAGGGGAACCAGTATAATTTCATACCGGTCCAAGTATTCTTTAGGCAAATCACAGGTGCTGTCGGTGATTATTGCAATCTTATGGCTCATGAATATTCCTTTTTCTCAGGGGGATTATATCAGGGCTTGGTTCTGATATTTATGACCTGTAAATCTATTTGGATATCTTTGCCTGGCTGTCTCCGTCTATTATCCAGTCGGCTACCTAATAAATTTTTTTATCTCTATACCCTCTCTTAAAAAAGTGCGCGGGGGACATTGCCCCGCGCGTCAGAAAATTGGGTTCTGATCACATTCCTCAAGTCAGCTTCATCACCACCATGCCCAGGATATCAGCCGCCATATCGGCCTGATCGGCCATATTGGAGACATGCCGGTAGACTTCCCTGCGCCTGAGCATCACCATTAATGGGCTAAAATCCAGGGCTTTGGTAAACAAATCACCTATGGCGATCCGGTAAAGATGCTCCACTTCATTTTCAATCTTTTTTGCCCTCCGGGCATGCTCTCCCGCAACCCGCGGGTTGGTAAAAATGCGGTGAAATGCCATTTCTAATTCCTCGGTGGCTTCCCGGGTTAATTTAACCATCTCAATCAGGTAATCATCCGCATCAATATGCAGAAGCTGCATTTCCTCCACAGTCGAATAACAATAATCCAGGATATCATCGATATACAGCGAGATCATAAAGATATCTTCGCGGTCTAAAGGGGTGATAAAGGTGTTATGCAGTTCATCAATCAGGATCCGGCGAACCTCATCGGCTTCAACTTCCTTGGCCCGCATCTGGTCGATAGCCTTTTCCTTCAACTCGGTCTTCCCGAGCCACTTTTCAAGCAAGCGTAATCCTTCGACTGTAATCTGGGTTTGCTCGATTAACATCCCAACAAATTTATCTTCTTTTGGTCCCCGTTTAAACATACCCGAGATGCCCATTAGAACCCTCCCTTTCGAGACCTCATCCCCGTCTTACACGGTGACGAAGTAATTAATCAAATAATATAACGCGGCTGCCAACCCCGCTGAAACTGGCACGGTCAGGAACCAGGCTATCAGGATATCACCCATAACTCCCCAGCGTACCTGGGATTTTCGCTGAGCCGCGCCTACACCGATGATGGTTGAGCTGACTACCTGGGTGGTGCTGACCGGGCCTCCGAACAGGGACGCGCCCATGATCACTGCCACAGAAGCTAGCTGGGAGGTGAAGCTGTGAATGGGCCTGATCCGGTAAAATTTTCCTCCCAGCGTGTGAATAATCCGCCAGCCTCCAACAAAGGTACCAATCGTAATTGCTGATGCACTGGCTAAAATCACCCACCAGGGAACTTTAAAGGTTTGTTCATATCCCAGTACAACCAGCCCCATGGTAATAATTCCCATGGTTTTCTGGGCATCATTGGTACCGTGGCTGAGGGCCAGTGAAAACGCGGTGGGAATTTGGGCATATTTAAAGAACAGGTTGGCCTTAGGGGTTGCCTTGCGAACGGACCACATGGTGATTCTCATGGCGATCTGCCCCAAAAGGAAACCCAGGAATGGTGATAAAAATAATGCCGCCCCGACCAGCGCCAATCCATCCAGCTTGATCGCCTGCCAGCCAGAACCCACCAAAACCGATCCAACGATACCGCCAATCAGGGCATGAGAGGAGCTGGACGGGATCCCAAAATACCAGGTGATGATATTCCAAAGGCTGGCGCTCAGCAAGGCTGCCAGGACAACCGATATGGTGATTGAATTGGGGGAAGCAACATCCTGCCCGATGGTCTTGGCAACAGCCACACCAAAGACAAACGGTCCGATAAATTCCCCCATGCTGGCAATTACCAGGGCGGCTCTTGGTGACATCGCCCGCGATGAGATCATTGTTGCCACCACGTTGGCGCTGTCGTGGAACCCGTTGAGAAAATCAAATATCAAGGCCAGGGTGATCAATATAATAATCAGAAGGTGTTCCATAAAGGTCCTCGCGCGGTGCTCTGGCGACCCGGATAAATTCAAAAAATAA
>CAZUMG010000204.1:0-2791 GCA_964621895.1 uncultured Anaerolineales bacterium
TATCTTTCTACTGCGCGATAATTAATTAGGCGTGATGTTTCACTCCATTACAGGGAAAAATTGTGCGTATACTGAGAGTCTTTTTCAGACCGGCTCAAAAGTGCATGAAAAATGCCTCATCAGGGGGGGCTGTTTGATTATCCTGAAACCGCTCAACTCATCCCGCTTTTTATAAATCCTCCCGAGCACCTCAACTACATAATCCAGGTGGCTCTGGGTGTATGTCCGGCGGGGCAGGGCCAGGCGAACCAGTTCCATTTCCGGATGGACCATCTTTCCTGTGTCCGGATCCGGGAAAGCAAAGGCTACCGATCCCAGTTCAACCGCCCGGATTGCCCCCTCACGGTACAGTTCCACCACCAGGGCCTGGCCAGGAAATTCCGCCTGGGGAATGTGGGGTAAAAGCTTGCCAGCATCGATATAGACAGCATGACCCCCGGCGGGTTCAATGACCGGGATGTGAATTTTTTTCAATTCACTAGCCAGGTAGCGGGTTTGACCCAGGCGGTAGGCCAGGTAATCCTCTTGCAGGCCCTCCCGCAATCCGATGGCAATCGCGTCCAGGTCCCTTCCAGCTAAACCTCCGTAGGTGATGAAACCTTCCCGCAAGATGGTTTCATTCTTGATCTTTTCAAAAAGCTCAGGGTCATTTACTGCCAGGAAGCCGCCAATATTCACGATGGCATCCTTTTTTGCGCTCATGGTGGCTCCGTCAGCCAGGGCAAATATTTCCCGGGCGATTTCCAGGGTGCTCTTATCCTGGCAGCCGGGTTCGCGGGTTTTAATAAAATAGGCGTTTTCAGCATAGCGGCAGGCATCAATAATAAAGGGAATCCCTTGAGAACGATAGATCTTGGAGACCGCCCGCAGGTTTTCCAATGATACCGGCTGTCCGCCCCCGGCATTGTTGGTAATGGTGATCATGCCCATGGGGATATTTTCCGATCCGATTCTCTCAATAAATTCGGTCAATTTTTCCAGGTCCATGTTGCCCTTAAAAGGGATATCAGGATCATCGCTAAATGCCTGCTCACAAACCAGGTTGGTGGGGCGGCCGCCCCTCGCCCGGATATTACCTTCGGTGGTGTCAAAATGCATGTTGGAGGGCACATACTGACCGGGTTTCAGGATGACAGCACATAGAATGTTTTCTGCTGCCCTGCCCTGGTGGGTGGGAACAAAGTACTGAAAACCAAAGATGTCTTTGATGGCTGCGGAAAAGCGCTGGTAGGACCGGGCACCTGCGTAGGACTCATCTCCGATCATCATGCCAGCCCACTGCTCCTGGCTCATTGCACCGGTGCCGGAATCAGTTAACAGATCAATAAAAACCTCATCAGACAGCAGGCCGAAAATGTTATATCCGGCTCGCTGAAGGGCTTTTTCCCTGCTTTTTTTATCAACCAGGTGGATGGGTTCTACCATTTTGATCCGGAATGGTTCCGGAGGGTGCTTGAACATAAAAAACCTCCTGATGAAATCGCTTAGCTTGCTCTATAAGTTTAACATGGGAACTGCCCTTTGCCCAAGTGAGTTAAAGCAGTTCTCGACTATAATAAAAACCAGTATTCTACAAGGAGAGTTTACCTGATGCTTGAGATCACGAAGCAGGTTTTGGGACCCGTTGCTACCAATACTTATCTGGTTGGAGATCCAGACAGCCGCCAGGCAGTCTTGATCGATCCAGCCTGGGACGGCATTCAATTGGCAGATGGCATCCGTGCAGCGGGTTGGGAACTGCAAAGCATCTGGATAACCCACGCTCATTTTGACCATTTTGGTGGTTTGGCGGATTTATTGTCAAGCCTGGATCTGGAAAACCAGCCGGGTTTTTTTGTAGGTTTGCATCCCAAGGATTACCCTCTCTGGAAAGTCAAAGGCGGTGCAATCATGTTTGGGGTCCCAGTGAAATCAGCTCCCAAACCAGGCCATGCGTTTCAGGAAGGTGAAACCCTCTTGGTGGGAAGCAATGTTTTTATTGTTCACCACGCTCCGGGGCATTCTGCCGGACATGTGATCTTTCACTGTCCGGAAGAGCAGGTTTTATTCAGCGGGGATGTCATCTTTCATCAGGGTATTGGACGGACGGACCTTTTAGGCGGCAGTTACCAGACCCTGATGGACTCGATCAATAAATGGGTGCTGCCTTTACCTGATGACACCAGGATCTTGCCTGGCCACGGACCGGAAACTACGGTTGGATTCGAGAAGGAGAACAACCCGTTCTTGGGTTAAATCATTCGATCGGGTTTATAAATAATAAATGGCTCCCGGAGCTTTAAAGCTCCGGGAGCCTTGATTTTATTCAGAAATAACTTTACTTGGCGTAATCCACTGTGCGGGTTTCTCGGATTACGGTTACCTTAATTTTTCCTGGATACTGCATGGTTTCCTCAATGGTCTTGGAGATATCTCTGGCCAACCGGGAAGCAGCCAGGTCATCCACGATATTGGGCCGGACAAAGATGCGAACCTCCCGCCCGGCTTGCAGGGCGTAGCTGCTCTTTACGCCTTCGTAGGAGTTAGCAACATCTTCCAGGGCCCGGACGCGTTTGAGGTACTGCTCCAGGCTTTCCCGACGGGCTCCTGGACGGGCACCAGAGATTGCGTCTGCTGCCTCAACGATAATAGCCTCAACACTTTCCTGTTCAACTTCATGGTGATGCGATGCGATGATATTTACAATTTTGGCGCCAACACCATGTCTTTCTGCAAATTCGGCGCCGATCTGGGCGTGGGTGCCTTCCACGTTGTGGTCCATGGCTTTGCCGAGATCGTGCAGCAGTGCGCC
>CAZUMG010000205.1:0-2788 GCA_964621895.1 uncultured Anaerolineales bacterium
AGATAGGTACCTTCCCACGTTACGTCACGGATGGCCTGGACCAATTCATCCGACGAGCAGTACTTCGACAGGTATCCGACGGCTCCCGCCTCTAACGCACTCCGCACGGATTGGCTGTTGACCATCTCGGAGAAGATAATGACCTTGGTTTCCGGAACCTCTTTTATGATCTGACGCGCAGCATCCGGCCCATTCAAACGAGGCAGAACCGCATCCATGAGAACCACATTCGGCCGCAACTGACAGGCCAGGGCTACGGCGCTGTATCCATCTTTGGCAGGCGTTAGCACCTCGAAATCACTTTTCTGGCTGAGCCAGATGGAAATAGCCTCTCGGAAGACCGCGTGCCCTTCCGCAACGAGCAATCTGGTTTTCATAGCTGACTCCTGTCCAAAAGCACTGATGGCATCAACATTTTCAATCAGGTGCCGGTCGGCTACGGTACACCTTGCGTCAGCCCACTCTGGAACACAACGTGGATACAGTCGCGCATTCTGTTCTGAATTGCCCCAGACAAGCCCCGAGTCGGCGATCCGCCCCCCAGAACCACTGCCTTGCATGTTACAGGAGCGTCCGTGCTCCAGAGCAGCGCACAATGACGAACCGCCGACTCTGAGTCTTATTGGGACACCTTTCACATCGACCACATCTGTCCATGAGCCCAAGGGAATAGGTCTTGAGATTAGCGGGAACTTCTCTCGTAGCTTTTGGAGGGAAACGTCCGCAGTGCCAGCTTCTTACGCCTTGTGATAAGCCGAAAGCTGTAATGACCCAGCCGATACCTGGGTTGCTGACAGGCGGTTGGCTAGTGTAGTGTTTCATTCTGTTGCGACATTAAGCGTGTCCCAGGCGCGGGCGACCTTGGCGAGTATGTCTTCGACCTTGGCCGTCCAGACGAACGGCTCAGGGGCATCGTTGTGTTTCTCGATGTAATCCATGATGGCCTCAATCAACCGCTCAACGCTATGAAAGCTACCGCGGCGGATGCGCTTGTCCGTGATCTCGCGGAACCAGCGTTCCACCAGGTTCAGCCAGGAACTGCTCGTGGGGATGAAGTGGACATGGAATCGCCGATGACGTTTCAGCCACGACTGGACCTTGGGATGTTTATGAGTGTTGTAGTTGTCCACGATCAAGTGCAGGTCCAAACCCGACGGCGTCTGTTCGTCAATCAACTGGAGGAACTTGATCCACTCCTGATGGCGATGGCGAGACATGCACGCGCCGATCATCTTGCCGTCGAGCAGGCTCATAGCGGCAAACAAGGTCGTCGTGCCGTTGCGTTTATAATCATGCGTCATCGTGCCGCATCGTCCCTTCTTGAGCGGCAGGCCCGGCTGGGTGCGATCCAAGGCCTGAATCTGACTCTTTTCGTCACAGCACAGAACCAGCGCGTGTTCGGGGGGATGGAGGTACAGGCCGACCACATCCACCAGCTTCTCGACAAACTTCGGATCACGACTGAGCTTGAACGTGCGAGTTCGAGACGGCTTGAGCTGGTGGGCTTTCCAGACGCGATGGACCAGATTGGGACGAATCCCCAGATGCTTGGCCAACGTCCGGACGCTCCAGTGCGTCGCGTTGGGCGGGGTCTCGTGCAGCGTGGTTTCGATGATCCGTTTGGCCCAGTGACGTTGCTTGCTGGGCTTGCGACCACCACGCGGCGCGTCCTTCTCGATGCCGGCCAGACCGTTCGCGGCGAACCGCTTTCGCCAGCGTCCGACCGTGGATGGTTGCACGCCCAGCGTCTCGGCGATCTCCTTGTTCTGCCGGCCGTCGCTGGCCATCAAAATCATCTTGGCCCTCTGCATCAACCGCACGGGTGTGCGGCGTCCTCGTGCCCATCGTTGAAGCGTCACGCGCTCTTCGTCAGTCACCGTAATCGATTGGGCTATCCGCATCGCACTGCTCCTTTCCAGATATCAAGAAAGACGCAGCACAAACACAATAATTGCAATCAAATATCAAACACTACACTAGCGTCCCACGGCCTTCGGGCGATGGCGAGTTGCGTGTTTTCCCGCCGCCCGGTTCGCCGTGCAACCATACGAGACGAGGCGCGCGGGGACGCTCGCCCTACGAACGGACGATGAGGCGGTCGGACTGGCCGACGCGGACATCGGGGAAGGTCGCGAGCAGGCGTTGCGAATCCGTGGGCGCCTCGGGCCAGAGGACGTTGACGGTATAGGCGGTGTCGGCATCGAATACACGCGGGCTGAATTGCATCCCGCTCATTCGCGTCATGCTGATCGTTTGCCCCGATGCGTCGCACACCTGGACGACAGGCCGGGTCCGTCGCTTCCACCGGCGCACCGCCACGGGCGGCAGTGTCGGATTGGCTGTACCAGCACAATCACTGACGGTGACGGTCATCGGCCAGCCAGGATACATGTCCGGCTTGCGACTTCGCGTAACGTCGGCGCCGACCGGCCAGGCTTCAAGAGCAAACGTACTCTTATCCTTGTTGACGCGGACGATGCCAAAGCCGGCGGACTTCTGCCGCCCCATTTCGAGCCGGGTCTTCGACGTTCGCTTAGTCGGCGGGTTGGCCACCGCCCAGACATCGATCAGATTCCCAAATCCATCGGCGTACTGGCCCGTGTCCGCGCGGTCGTCGTGGCGCTGTCCCGAACGCTTCATCTCCGCAATCTCCTCGGGACGCCACCAGCGCTGGTACCCCGTCGCACCGGCGGGCACGCAGAACGAGAAGCCCGCATCGTGCTGCTGCTTGATCCCGTGCTCGATGATGGTCGGCAGATGCTGGTCGCCCCCCAACATGAACGCATAG
>CAZUMG010000206.1:0-2775 GCA_964621895.1 uncultured Anaerolineales bacterium
ATCCCCACCGACTTTGGCCTGATCCGCTTTTTTAGTATTATGGTGCGGTCCTGGCTGTCAGTCCAGATGGCGATTTTACTGGTATCAACTACCCAATTTCCAGATCTCATTCATGCTTTTGAACACCTGCACGTTCCGCGCGTCCTTACAAGCATTATTGCTTTCCTGTACCGCTATCTCTTTGTTCTGACCGACGAAGTGATCCGTCTGCTCCGAGCGCGGGATGCTCGGAGCGCTGGCTTGCCTGGTGTAAAACCAGGCGGATCCCTCCCCTGGCGTGCCAAAACAGCGGGGAACATGGCTGGACAGCTATTCCTGCGCAGCTATGAACGCTCAGACCGCATTTATAACGCGATGATTGCGCGGGGATACAGTGGTAATATACGCACCCTCAACCCGCATGAAATGACTCGGCTAGATTGGTTCCTGCTCATGACATCAGGCTTTCTTCTGATTCTTATTCAACTTGTGGGATGGATACGCTAATGCCTATTGAACACCAACCATACCATGAAATTATAATTCCTGAGTGTGAAGGGGATATCCTTCAGGTCCAGGATCTGCACTTCGCCTACCCGGATGGGCACGTAGCCTTGCGCGGGATCAATCTGTCAATATGTGAGGGGGAAAAGGCGGCTCTGGTAGGTCCCAATGGTGCCGGAAAATCGACCTTAATGCTCCACCTCAACGGTATTTTGGGTGAAAATTCCCCCATCTCAATTGCAGGGATGGCGTTAGAAAAAGAAAACCTGCCAGTGATCCGGGCACTGGTTGGACTTGTATTCCAAAATCCTGATGACCAGCTTTTCTCACCAACTGTATTTGAGGACGTGGCTTTTGGACCGCTCCACATGGGTCTGTCGGAGGAAGAAGTCTACCAACGAGTCAATGAAGCGCTGGCCGCCGTTCAAATGAGCGATTTAAATAGTCGCCTTTCTCATCACCTGAGTATGGGACAAAAGAAACGGATTGCCATTGCCACTGTTCTGGCGATGCATCCCCAGATTCTGGTCTTGGACGAGCCTTCCGCTGAACTTGATCCCCGTGCGCGGAGGTCCTTGATTAATTTCTTGCGGAATTTGCCTATCACTATGCTGGTTTCAACGCATGATTTAAGAATGGTTCAGGAAATTTTTCCCCGCATGATCATTATGGATGAAGGGGAAATTGTGGCTGATGGATTGACAGCAGAATTGCTTGAGGATGAAGGTTTACTTGAAGCACATGGCCTGGAACGTCCTTAAACCTTGTCTACTTTGGTTCAATTTAACCTTGCCTTTTTGATTGTCCACTACAGGGAAATAAGTGGATCCTAAAGATGAATCTCTTATTGTGTTGTAAATAATTTTTCTATCAGCAAACTACTTCTCTTAGGCACGCTATGAATATTACCGATGAATCAGTTAACCAAGATCTATCTGACAAAAAAGAGGCACTCAAACCACTCCCCTCAGCAGCTGAGCTGCTGAAATTACCCTGGGATGGCGGGACTGAGTTCAACCGGCTGGTATTTGAAAAATCACCTTATTTGCTCCAGCATGCCGGGAACCCGGTGAACTGGTATCCCTGGGGGGAGGAGGCTTTTCAACAGGCAAAGCACCTTGATCGACCGGTTTTCCTCTCGATTGGCTATTCCACTTGCCATTGGTGCCATGTCATGGAGGTTGAATCTTTTGAGGATGAGCAAGTGGCTGGCTTGATAAATGAAAATTTCATACCCATCAAGGTGGATCGTGAAGAACGTCCAGATATTGACCAGATCTATATGGCTGTCAGTCAATCCCTGACTGGATCAGGGGGGTGGCCATTAACGGTTGTTCTGACCCCGGAAAAACTTCCTTTTTTTGCGGGAACCTATTTTCCCAAAGAAAGCCAGTTTGGCAGAACTGGACTTTTAGAGCTGATACCCAAAATTGCCCAGCTCTGGGATGAAAAACGTGGCGAACTGCTGGAAAGCGCCAATCAAATTACCAGCCATCTAAAACAGAATTCCTTACCAAGAGCTGGAGTTTTTAATCCAGCGGTTTTTTCTTTAGCCTATCAGCAGCTGCAAGGGCGATTTGATCCCTTGTATGGCGGATTTGGCCCAGCCCCGAAATTCCCTTCCCCTCATAATCTGGTTTTTTTACTGCGGTACTGGCACCAGACCGGAGAAGTCCAAGCCCTCGAAATGGTCGAAAAGACCCTGCAGAAAATGCGTTTGGGAGGGATTTTTGACCAGGTGGGATTCGGATTTCATCGTTATTCAACCGATGAAGCCTGGCTTTTGCCCCATTTTGAGAAAATGCTCTATGACCAGGCCATGCTGACGATGGCCTATACCGAAGCTTTTTTAGCTACTGGCAAGCTCGATTATGCCCGGACAACCAGGGAGATTCTCACTTACGTGCTGCGTGATCTGACCTCCCCCGAAGGAGGATTTTATTCAGCAGAAGATGCGGACAGTGAAGGTGAGGAAGGGTTATTTTACCTCTGGAGCCTGGCGGAATTGCAGGAGCATCTTGGCGCGGAAGGCGGTGAATTGATTACCTCGACCTTCAATATAAAAAGGGAGGGGAATTATTATGACCAGGCGACAAAAAGCAAAACAGGTCGAAACATCCTTTACTTAAAACAGGATTTTACTGAGATTTCCAGGGATTTGGAGCTTCCCGAAGATTCTCTCCATGACTTATGGGAAAATGTGCGCCAAATGCTTTTTAAAATCCGTGAAAAGCGAATTCACCCCTTCAAGGATGACAAAATTCTGACAGACTGGAATGGTTTGATGATTGC
>CAZUMG010000207.1:0-2752 GCA_964621895.1 uncultured Anaerolineales bacterium
GTGTGAATAGAACCTCAGTCCGGGATAGATTCCTGGCAATTTTCTAACCAGGTGATCATAGCCTGGATCTGTCCCATCCGAAATAAAAAGACCTGTGAATTGATATACTCGTCCTCTCCGAGAGATTGGTGCTGACTTTCAAGACTCCGGAGCCAATTCTGACAAATGTTTATTTGCTGAGAGATTAAATCAGCCGCTTGATCTCTGCCAGATCGCAGAACAAAATAGAGTTTGGATAAAAAAACCAGGCGGACATACCGGCTGCTCAGCACGGGAGAAGACATCCATTCATCCAAAACCTGCTCTCCCCTGGCGGTAAGCCGGTAGACATGACGGTCGGGATAAGCTCCCGGACTGCTGATAGAAGATGTTAGCAGACCCTCAAATTCCAATCTATCCAAAAGGTAATAGAGTTTGCTGCGTTTCACCTGCCAGATCAGGGAAAGTTCCTTGGTGCTCTGCAATTTATTAAACAGGGCATAACCATGGGCAGGCTCTTCCCGGATTAATCCGAGCAATATATATTCCAAGGTGTGGGCTGATGATTTATCTACCATACTATTCAAATATTGACTATATAGATTCTGAGTAATTATAGGGGATTTCCAGAAACTGTCAAGCATACCGTATGTAAATAGTATCCTATTAATAAACAACCCCCTATTTTCGACTCATTAAGCGAAAACAGGGGGCTTTTTTGTCTGCGGGTTTATATGCACCCAGATTGGTTAAAGCAGCAGACGGGCGACCTCATCCACTTTCCAATCAACCACAATTTGACCGTTGATATACATAGTGGGAGTGGTCAGGTTGCCTCCGGTCCACTCTTTCACCTGCTGGGAGGCGGCTGGATTACGGGTGACATCGTATTCTGAATAGGGAATGTGGTGCTCCTCCATCCACAACCTTGCCCGGCGGCAGCCCGGACACCATTTATTGCAGAACAGCACCACACCTTCCAACTGCAATTCCTCGTCCGCAGGCTGCTCCACGCTGGGGGTTACCGGTCTTACTTCTGGCTGAATCCGGCGAATCTCCCGAAATAAAACTTCATTATCAGGCTGCTCATCAATATCATGGATATCCACATACTGCACAATACCATTTTTATCGATAATAAAGATGGCTCGCTCCGACCGGCCTTCACCCTCACGGAAAACGCCAAATTCTTTGGCAATTTCACCATGAGGCCAAAAATCACTCAGCAGGGGGTAAGAAATCCCCCCCAGGCTTTCTGCCCACGCTTTTAATACCGGGATATGATCTACGCTGATGCCCAGAACCTGGACATTTAATTCCGCAAATGTAGCGTATTCCGCTTCATAGGACGGAATTTGGCTGGTTCAGACCGGGGTAAATGCCTGGGGGAAAAAAACCAGCACGGTTGTTTTTCCACGGTAATCGCTTAAGGTCACCTCTTTATCCAGGTGACTCATCAGCGAAAAATCTGGTGCAAGATCGCCAACATTAATCTTCATAATACTCCTCTTTCTTAATAACTAAATTACCTTTACTGTTCATTATGATACCCTTTTACCGGAATTTAGAAAACAATCTTCCTGAGAATTTATATAATGCTTATACCCTGATGTGCAGGTGGAGGTCACCTGCATATTTCCAACTCCAAGGCATTGCGCTGCCCTGAAAAGTCCACCGGGGACTCCTAACGTGAAGAGAAGTTTTGATGGTCTTAACTAATTATGATATTAAAAAGGAAAAGGATAGAGCGATCAATGCAACCACCCTATCCTTGCTAAATGGGAATTCTGTAATGGATGCTAATTGGTAACCGCTGCTGCTTTCCTGCCAACCCATTCTCTCCAAGCCAGGGTCCACAAGATAGAATAATAGGCCTTAAACGCCCCACCAATCAGGATTAACAAGGGCCACAGCAGGCAGCAGAGGGCAATCAAGATACCCGGAATGATCATCATGATTCCAATCCCGAGGCTGATGGCAGCTTGCAGTAAAAACAAAATAACTGCAGGACCCAGATTGTCACCAAGGACTTCAAAGCCCCTGCGGTAGGCACTGATCACACCCAAATCCTCCAGCATGCAAGCCCGGTAAGCAAAGGTTCTGAACAGGGAGAGAATCACCATGAGGGGAACCAACAAACAAGCCAGGATAATTAAGGGAAGGAAGGGTGCCATCCCAATCAAGGGGAAGTTTCCGCTGGTGAATGCTTGAATCCCTCCAACCAGAACAATAGTGACTGCACTGGCGATCAACAAAACAATCATGGGTATTGAAGGTATAAGCCCAATCCCAAGCAACCGCCAACCTTTTGTCCATCCGGCTCGAAATGCATCAGAGAAGTTGGTGGGATTGCCAAGTTCAATCTCATTCACTGCGCTGATTAATCCGCCCCGCGAGATAGTGCCCACCGCCCAGAGTGCCAGGGAAATCAGCAGCAGGACAACAATCAAAGTGAGGATGCCCCCGATGGCGATGGCTGGTAAACCCAGATTCTGAAAGGGGTGCCCAAATTCGAAGGAGGGCAGATCTCTCCACTGGAAATCATTGTCCCGGAAGGCAGCTCGACCCTGATTCCCGCCACCACCACCTACTCCGCTTATCGCGACTAAAACACCCAGCATGATCAGGAATTTATTCTTCCAGAGAATATCCCAAGCTTTAGAAAATAATTTTCCGTAATCCATTTTTCCTCCGAAAAGTTTCAGTTAATCTACCTCGAAAATATCTATATAGGGATATACGGGCTTTTATCCCAGAGGTTGTATAAACCGGT
>CAZUMG010000208.1:0-2750 GCA_964621895.1 uncultured Anaerolineales bacterium
TACCTGCAATCAGGCAAGGACTGGAGGTCTCATGTCAGACGATCAAGTAAATGTAGATGACTTGCTGGAAAAGGCAAAAAAACCGGCTGCGGATGCATTAAGACTGCACCCGTTTTATAAAGGGAAAATGGAAACAACCCTTAAGTGCACAGTCCGGGGGATCGACGATTTTGCAATTTGGTACACCCCCGGAGTGGCAGCACCCTGCCGGGAAATCTTTCAGGATCCTGAAATGGTTTATCAACATACCAGCAAGGGCAACACGGTTGCAGTCATTAGCGATGGCACCCGGGTGCTGGGTTTAGGAGATATCGGCCCCAAAGCCGGGCTGCCGGTAATGGAAGGAAAAGCGCTTCTTTTTAAGTATTTAGGCGGCGTGGATGCAGTGCCAATCATGCTTGATACCAAAGATCCGGATGTATTTATTGAGACCGTCCTATTACTGCAGACTTCGTTTGGTGGAATCAACCTGGAAGATATTGCCCAACCAAAGTGTTTTCGCATTCTGGATGAACTGCGCGAACGGGCAGAAATCCCGGTTTGGCATGATGACCAGCAGGGCACGGCAACGGTTACCCTGGCCGGATTGATGAACGCGCTTAAGGTTGTAGGAAAAGAGAAACAGGATATCCAGATTGCCTTTATAGGTACCGGAGCTTCCAATGTAGCCATTTCCCGTCTAATTTATGCCTGGGGTGTGGATCCGGGCAAATGCAGGATGGTGGATAGCCATGGTATCCTGGGCAAACATCGAGAGGATATTGAATCGAAGAAGGAGCTTTTTGAGGATAAATGGCGGCTGTGCCAGATCACCAATCGTAAGGCACGCAAGGGTAGTATCCCAGAAGCGATGCAGGGAGCGGATGTGGTGATTGCTCTTTCCAAACCGGGACCGGATGTGATCAAACCGGAATGGGTCCAGGCGATGAATTCAGATGGAATCGTGTTCAGCTGTGCTAATCCAATTCCTGAAATTTGGCCCTGGGTGGCCAAAAAGGCTGGCGCCAGGGTTGTGGCCACGGGCCGGTCAGATTTTCCGAATCAAGTCAACAACTCCCTGGGATTCCCCGGGATTTTCAGGGGAACCCTGGATGTGCGGGCTTCAACCATAACTGATGAAATGTGTTTTGCGGCCGCTGAAGCCCTGGCCAACCAGATTGGTGATCAACTGGATGAGGACCATTTACTCCCCACCATGGATGATTGGGAAGTGTTCGCGCGGGAAGCGGCTGCAGTGGGAATGAAAGCCCAGGAACAGGGTGTCGCTGGTTTGGAAAAAACCTATGATGAGTTATTCGAAGGCGCCACCAGGGTGATTAAACGCTCCAGGGATCTTACTGCAATGATGGAAGCGAAAGGGTTCATCCCGGTTCCCCCCGAAGAATAGAAAAGTTTTATCAGGATTGCTGGATATACATGCTACAAAATGGGGGAGGAATTTCCACCATCAACCAGCGAGGAAGGCCGGTAACTATCTCGGAACCTTCGCTGGTAGGGGGTTAATGCAGCGTTTTTTCCCTCCTGAAGGATGATTTCTTGATCTGGATCCAAATTAAGACTTGATTTTTTCTCATTTAGGGTATACTGAACCTATCATCCGTACCTTCTAAATCAAAGAATCCAGATAGTGTGGCCATTATAAATTCTTGGAACTCCAGAGTGTAAGATAACCAGAAGTTGACAGGTTTCAAAAGTTGTTTATAATCAAGTCCCACACACATTTTTAATGAATATGACCCCCAGGGGGAAATTCCTGAAGGTTAACCCAGAGATTCAATACCTTTAGGCAGTGCCAAGCAGGGAATAGATAAAGGCACTTGGAATCGGCAAGGGTTTTATTCTTGGTATCAAACCGCTAATTAACATCAAGAATACTACAATAAACTCTGAAGTTTTTGAGATAAATTCATAGAATAACAGCAGATAAGGAGGTGATAATCGGAAAAATTATTATCGAAGATCCACTTAACTGATTTTTGTTTTATCTATTTCTCAATAGGAGGAGAAACAGTGTCAAAGAAACTATTTTATCTATTAATATCAGTACTGATGTTCAGCTCCCTGGTTTTGGGCGCCTGTGCACAGAAACCTGCTCCAACTGCAGAACCTGTTGTGGTTGAAGAACCCGCAGTTGTTGAAGAACCAGCAGCAGAAGAACCAGCAGCAGAGCCGATGGGAGAAAAAATTCCCCTGACCCTTTACTACATGCCGGTTACCCGCTTCTATTATCCCAGCCCTAAAGAAATTGCAGAAGGTATGGCTGCTGATCTGTCCAATGCCGGATTTAATGTCCAGCTTGAACTTGCTGGTGACTGGCCCACTTATCTGGGTCTGCGCCGGGAAGGCAAATTCAACGGCCTGTACATGCTCGGCTGGGGCGGTGACAATGGTGACCCCGACAACTTCCTGAACTACTTCTTTGGATTTGCCGGCGCTGATAAAGTCGGTGATGATCCGGCAGCCTGGGTGAAGAGCCCTGAAGCCCGCGAGGGATGGTATGCCAACACGGAAGTCGCCTATCTGCTTTACCAGGCTTCCATCAATCCTGATCAAGCTGCCCGAGAAGAATTATACAAACAGGTTGAGCAGTTGCTGCATGATGACGTTGCCCGCCTGTGGGTTGCCCATAATAATACCCCCCTGGTTTTCTCCAGCAAGGTCAGCGGTTATGTACCGCAGCCTGTTGGAGCTGACTATTTTGAGGGTGTTGTGGTAGATGGTTCCGACACGTTTGTGTTTGGACGCGGCGG
>CAZUMG010000209.1:0-1326 GCA_964621895.1 uncultured Anaerolineales bacterium
GGGCAGTGGGCAAGGTTTACTGGTGAACGGGCTTGTTGTTCGATTGCAGATGGTATATTCGCGCCGCAAGAACTGCAGCTGCTGGAAATCATCAGGGTGACTGCAAAACCACCCAGAGATTTCCTCAACGATAGGTAATCAGGTAGGTCCGGAATAGTAGCAGCTTTCAAAAAATTATCTTTTTCTTTTGAAATAGTTTTAATGGATTGCTCAAGGGCTTCTTTTTCTTCATTAAGAGCCTCATCTGAAATTTGTTTTCTTTCAGATATCACCTTAACTATCAGGGACTTTTTATCTAAAACTGCTTGGGCCTGCTCCGTTTCAAGCATAGTTTCTAGCTGGCGCTCTTCCAGGACTGATAAGTAATTATTAAGAGAATTATATTCAAGCTGCAAATCTTCCAGCTCTTTAGGATTAGTTACAATTCCGCTGTATAACTTCTTCTGGTTTTGGTCAATTTTTTGATTCTGCCCGTCAACCTGCTCTTCAGCTTGCTGCTGGGATTTTTGTTTCTCCCGGAGTATTTGTTCTGATTGATTTTTTATCTGGACAGCTTGATCTAGTTCATGGTGATCTTTTATGAGGGCATCTATCTCTAGAATTCGTTTCTGAGATTTATCCAAAGCTGAGTCCATTTGCTGGAGTTGGTACAACATCTTGGAACGACTCATTTTACATTTATTCCGAGGGATAGAGGTTTACTGGCAGTGATTATAGATGGCTAACTAGTTGAAAGCAAGGGTCAGATTTAAAAGCTGATAAAATAAAACCATGCCTGAAAAACGATTTTATTTAATTGTCAGTGCACTAGTGATTTTATTAATAACCCTTCCTTATGTTTATGCATTTGAAACAGGCAGTTTTGATGCAAAGTTTGGTGGATTTTTAATCAATCCCATTGATGGACATTCCTATCTGGCAAAGATGCAGCAAGGATATCATAATCAGTGGAGATTCTTGCTGCCGTATACTGCCGAACCCGGGCAGGGCGCTTATTTGTTTTTATTCTATATTGGGTTAGGGCAGCTTTCAAGATTGAGCCATGTACCTTTATTAATTATGTATCATGCGTTCAGAATTTTAGGGGCGCTATTTTTATTGTGGTCAATCAGAAAATTCTTTAATTCTCTCTTTGCTGAAAAAGCATATCGAAATTCAGCATTTTTAATCGCTGCCCTGGGTTCCGGTCTTGGTTGGATAGCAGCTTCCCTGGGAATGTTTACAAGTGATTTATGGGTTGCAGAAGCTTTTCCATTTCTATCAATGTATACCAACCCCCATTTTCCGTTTGGGTTGGGATTAATGCTCTTGCTGCTTATTCCGGAA
>CAZUMG010000209.1:1426-2713 GCA_964621895.1 uncultured Anaerolineales bacterium
GGTTGAAGATTTCTTTGCAGGAAGGATGAACCAGACGGATATTGCTGCGTTTTTGAAAAATAAGAAAGTAGATTATGTGATCTATCAGGGAGACCTTCAAAACGCTCTGGCAAGCAGGGCAATAGCGAATAATTTGGTGAGGGTTTATCAAAGTTCTGATGTATCCATATATGCTGTGAGCAAACCATGAACTGGATCCGAAAATCAGCAGAAAACAAATCCCTCGCCTTTTGGCTTATTCCAATTCTTCTCTGTATTCCTGCTCTGGTATATTTACCTGGGATTTCCGGCAGAATTCCATTTCCGTCCGGATCAGCCCTGCAGACAGATTTATTATTGACTCACTATCCAAATGCCTTATATTTGAAAAATGCAATTCTGGAACAACATGGCGTTCCATTGTGGTCTTCATTGATATATTCCGGGACACCATTTGCCGCCAATCCATTAGCTGGTTTATTTTATCTGCCTGGCTGGTTGGCACTTTTATTTCCTCTCCCGGCAGGCATAAGTGTTGTCCTTGCGATTCACAGCATCTTTGGGGCTTGGGGTTTTTATTTATTATTAAAAGAAAAAGAGCAGGAAGATCTGGCAGCTGTACTCGGCGCCTTGATTTTTGGGTTGATGCCAAAAATGGCAGCCCATTATGGAGCTGGTCACATTTCGTTGCTCTACGCTATTTCCTGGACGCCTTGGCTGCTGTTCTTTAGTAAAACAGATCACAAGGGATGGTTAACCGGATGTGCAGCTGCAGGACTATTCCTTGCGGATCCCCGCTGGGCCGTTTATGCCGGAATTTTCAGCCTCAGTTATCAGATTGCGTATAGACATTATAACAGCTGGAAATTTGCTGTTCGTTATTATTTTCAAGCTGGTCTGGTGGCTTTTCTGCTATCTGCTCCTCTTCTTTTTCCGATGCTGGAATTTTTAAGTGTATCGTCAAGATCGCAGCTGAAAGCAGGTGATATATTATCTCTTTCATTACCCCCAGAAAATTTATTGGGACTGATCATTCCTAATTTTGGAGTCAATCCTGAATGGTTTATTTATTCTGGTGGAGCAGTCATTGCTCTGTTTGCGATTCAATTTTTTATCAAGGAACTGCGGAAGAAGAACCTTTTCTGGATAATTTGGATTTTTATTAGCATTGGCTTGGCTTTAGGATCAGGTCTTGTTAAGATTTCATGGATAGATTCCATTCCTATTATTTCGCTTTTACGGGTTCCCTCCAGGTTTATATTTCTTTCAGGAATCAGTTTGGCCGTGATTTGCGGGACAACTATAAAT
>CAZUMG010000210.1:0-2691 GCA_964621895.1 uncultured Anaerolineales bacterium
GATACTAATTTCTCGGCAGCCTGCCAGATTTGAGTACTATCACTGTCAGTCTTGAATGATCTCATTTAATCCTGGTCTTATCCCTTCTCCCAGCGAGAAAAGGAACTGATTTGGCTACGCCTGCTGAAAAGACCCCATTCTTTTCTCCAGGGATTCCAACAGAGACGTAAAGGCATCAGCAAAAGCCTGAACACCTTCAAGTTCCAGTTCCTGGGTGATTTTATCCATATCGATGCCCAATCCGGACAATGATGCAAAAACCTGGCGGGCAGCGTCAAGATCTTGATCAATTGTTCTTTCAACTTTACCGTGCTCAAGAAACGCAGCCAATGTCTTTGGTGGGATAGTATTTACAGTCTGGGGACCGATCAGGTCATCAACATACATTGTATCCGGGTAAGCCGGATTCTTTGTACTGGTGGATGCCCAGAGAGCCCGCTGCGGACTGGCACCTAACGCTTGCAGGGGAGCAAAGCGATTCCCCTTTTTCCCGAAGGTTTCTTGGTAATCTTGATACGCCAATTTGCCGCTGGCGATAGCAGCTTTGCCGGCGATTTTCAGGAACTTTTCCCTGGATTCCGAGCTGCTCATATTAGCGATGGATTCCAGTTCCTGATCGACTTTTGTATCTATCCTGGAGATAAAAAACGAAGCCACTGAAGCTATCCCTGACAGTTTATTCCCAGCAGCAGCTCTCTGTTCTAATCCCGCAAGATACGCCTCGCGCACTTCCCGGTAACGTTCCAAACTGAAAATTAAGGTTACATTGACATTGATCCCCTCTGCAATCACCTCAGTTACTGCTGGAAGTCCTGCTAATGTGGCAGGTATTTTCACCATCAGGTTTGGTCGATCAACTTTTTTCCAAAGTCTTTTTGCTTCTGAAATGGTCTGCCCAGTATCGTTAGCCAAATAGGGACTGACTTCCAGACTGACATAACCATCTCCACCTCTGGTTTCCTTATACAGGGGGCGAAATAAATCAGCAGCTCTCTGGATATCCTGAACTGCCAGCAGGTCATAAACCTCTTCGCGGGATAATCCTTTGGAAGTAAGCAGATTTATTTCGTCATCATAGCTGCTGGATTGACTTATCGCTTTATTGAAAATGCTGGGATTTGAGGTGATCCCCCGGATTTCTCCCTTCGCGATCATCCTTTCCAGGGTTCCTTCATCCAGCAATTTTCGTTCAATATTGTCATACCAGATAGATTGACCCATCTGATTTATTTTTTGCACCACATCCATTATTTGTTAAGTCCTTTTTTCTCGATTTGCTTGATTTTTTTTACTCTTCTTAAATGCCGCTCTTGACCTGGATCATTACCAACAAATCGGGCTTCTACGAAGCTTTGGGCCAATACTTTACCGAGCTCTGTTCCGATAACTCTTCCTCCCAGGCAAAGCACATTCATATTATCATGCTCGACGCCCTGCCTCGCACTATAGGTATCGTGGCATATGGCTGCATAGATCCCTGACATTTTATTGGCGGCAATACATCCACCCACACCTGATCCACATAATACAATGCCGCGATCTGCCTCGCCAGATTGAATCGCTCTCCCAACCAGTTCAGCAAAATCCGGGTAGTCCACGCTTTCCTCACTATCGGTCCCCAAATCAAGGATTTCATAGCCTAAGCCTGCCAGGAATTCCACCAGTTCCTGTTTGAGAGAAAATCCACCATGATCAGACCCAATGGCTATGCGCATTAATCGACCCTCCTCAACAAATCTTTTGCCATCTGAATGACTCCATCCACCGTAAATCCAAATTCCTCAAAAATCCTTTCGGCCGGAGCGGAAGCGCCAAAGCGGTCCACCGCAAGAATTAAGCCTTCGTCTCCCACCCATTCCCGCCAGCCTTGGGAAACACCCGCTTCAACAGCGAGGCGTTTCTTAACTCCGGGCGGAAGCACCAGATCTTGATAGGATTGATCCTGCTTCCTGAACAATTCCCAGCTCGGAAAGGAAACCAGCCGCAGGTTTATTCCTTCAGCTGCCAAACGTTCTCCAGCCTTAATTATCAGATCAACCTCGGAACCCGATGCCATCAGGATCAATTCTGGTTCCTGATCTCCAAAATCAGCCATCACGTAGGCCCCTTTAAATAACTGGTCTGCAGATTGGTACACGCTCCGATCGATAGTTGGGAGCCCCTGCCGGGTTAGAACAAGGGCTGTGGGACCATCCCGACGTTTGACTGCATTGGCCCAGGCCTGGGCGGTCTCATTTGCATCTGCAGGCCGGAGAGTCACCAGGGAGGGAATTGCCCGCAATGCAGCCAGATGCTCCACCGGTTGATGGGTAGGACCATCTTCTCCTACCCCAATACTGTCATGGGTAAAGACCCAGATACTTGGCATATGGGAAAAAGCAGATAACCGAATGGCCGGCCGCATATAATCCGAAAATACCAGGAAGGTCGCCCCAAAAGGGATGATCCCCCCATGAAGGGCCATCCCATTAACAATAGATCCCATGGCATTCTCACGGACGCCAAAATGAAAATTTCTTCCTTGATATTGACCAGCCTGAAAATCCAGACTTCCACCAATCCAGGTTTTATTAGATGGCTCCAGATCGGCAGATCCACCCATCAATTCGGGTATTTGGGCAGCCAGAGCATTCAGCACCTTGCCGGATGCCGCCCTGGTTGCCATTCCTTTTGAATCGGACGGAAACTGGG
>CAZUMG010000211.1:0-2680 GCA_964621895.1 uncultured Anaerolineales bacterium
CTGACCGGACCAGCATTTCAGCTCAACAAGACGGGAAGCTCCAAGGGCAAATAGCACTGGTAGCTGGTCCGGTGGAAATCTACCTTCCCCTCAGTGGTTTAGTTGATCTCAAGGAAGAGAAAAAACGTTTATCTGGAGAACTTTCCACACTGGAAGGCCAAATTAAACGCCTGGAGGAATTACTGGCAGGTCCTTTTGCTCAAAAAGCGCCCGAGACTGTGGTAAATAAAGAAAAAGAAAAACTAGCCGGATATCAGGAAACTGCCCGAACATTACTGGAACAGCTAAATAACCTGGAGGAAAGCGAGTAAAAGGTTTCTGGATCATTTATTAATCTAAGAATAATTAGCTGCAACGCTATATAAATATGATCATTAACCTATCGTCCTGGATCCAAAAAAATTCGGCTGGCTGGCTGCTGATCGGCAGTGCGATAATCATGATCCTAGTCATGATTTTTGTGCTTCCCCAGCAGGCTGAGAGTGCCAGACAGGAAACCGGAAGCACCCAATCGCCCGATACATCCTTGATCTACTCACCCAGCTCACTTTATCACCTAGCGGAGGATTATGGACCAGAGGGTCGTCAAGCCTACATCAAGGCCCGCTGTACCTTTGACCTGGTCTTTCCTCTGGTTTATGGCAGCTGCTTAACTTTTGGGATCAGCTGGTTTTATAAATACTTGACCGGCGAAAGCCAGCGCTGGAGAGCAGTAAATCTGCTCCCTCTCCTGGGGATAATATTTGATTATCTTGAGAATATAGGGACCTCGTTGGTTATGGGCTTGTTCCCAACCCAAGTGTCAGGTTTAGAGCTGCTGGCTGCCGTTTCAACCCTCGCCAAATGGATTCTGATCAGTACAAGTTTTCTGATTTACTTCGGCCTGGGTTTGGCTGCCTTGATCCAGCGATTGAAGAAAGTCACTCGGCCTGGGATTAACCAGAATCCATAAACTGACCTTTCACCCAGACAATGTCAGGAAAGACTGTCTCAGCCTGACTTGAATCTTAAGGCTAAACACAAAAAAACACTCCTCTTAGAATTATCATCCGGGGGGGGGTTTTTAACTCAGCCCACTCAAATAAACTATCCTCAGCTGGTTGTCAGCAAATGATTGCGGTGGAACTCAAATTGATCGCGGGCTTTTTTGATTATGTCCGCGGTAAGCTGGTCAATATCACCTGATCCACCCAGGTCCTTCAGGTCAAACGGCATTCCAAAAGATAAACTTGGGGAAACCATCAACCTTCCCGGCGTTAATAATTGGTACATTACCTGGAAAAATTCAGACAGTCGCTGCTTGTTCACCCGTCCTCTCCTGAAGAAAGTAGCAGGGTGGTTAAGGAATTTTGGGGATAAAACCCCGCTAATCAAGGATATAGCCACTTTAGTTTGAGGGACATCCCGGACAAATAAACCCAGGCTGGAAGTCCACCTGGAAAGTTCTTCCTCTGATCCTGGCATAAAAGCTGGGTCCGGGTCCATGGTTCCCCGGGCGAAAACCAGCAAAGCTCCCCCCGCTTTCAGATGCCGGATAGCTTTCCGGGCTGCACCCATCCTGGTATGGGCATCAGGGGTGGAATAGATCATGTGTTCACTGGTATCAGGCAATTTTTTCACAAAAGGAATATCTGACGAAATGATCTTGACATCATCCCGGGGTAATCTGGAAGTAATCACCAGGGAATCGTAGGCTCCGGGATGATTGGAAGCAACAACCAGGGGACCGTTTGAGGGGAGGGATTCCTCCCCGAGAGTTTTCACCCGATCTACAAAATGGGAGATAAACCAGGCTGATGCTGTTTGGAAACCATCCTGTACAACCCGATTTTCAAAGACAGTCGCCAGCTCGGAGAAACGGACCATCGGTTTCCAGACCAACGGTTTTAAGATGGATTGCATAATTCCATCCTGTCGAAAGCCCAGTGATTTGTTTAATTCAAAAACAAGATCATTGGCAAGTATGTTGGTTTTTGTCTTGATCTCATCCATAATACCCGGTCACCTGTAAAAAAAGATTACCATCATACAATTATAGAAGGTTTCTATTCCAAAATATAGGGGGAGAAAACTTCGAGGGTAAAATTCCTTCCGGATGGGCATTATCATTCCAAATTTCAGATTATCACCCTGATCTACAGGAATCTGTCCAGTTGAAACATCCTAACCATCCATTAACCTCAAAACATAAGAGTATGATTAAATTATCAGATATCCTGCTTATTTTATGTAAGGGAGAGAATCATGGCAGAAGCAAAACCAGCTGGTATCGCCGTTAAGAAAATTGCCCTCATCGCTCACGATCATAAAAAAGATGATTTATTGGCCTGGACCAAATTTAACCAGGAAAAGTTATCCGAGCACATCCTTTATGCTACCGGTACTACCGGCCGCCTGCTGTCGGAAGAGTTGGGAGTCCAGGTACATCGAATGCAGAGCGGTCCGCTGGGAGGTGATTTGCAGATCGGTGCTAAAATTGCCGAAGGTGAAATTGATGTCCTGATTTTTTTCTGGGACCCACTGGAAGCGCAGCCTCATGATCCAGATATCAAAGCACTGCTGCGGCTCTCCGTGGTTTGGAATATACCTGTTGCCATGAACCGGGTCTCAGCAGATTACATCATCTCTTCGCCCCTGCTTGAGAGTGATTATGAACGCATTGCCCCTGATTTTGAGGAAT
>CAZUMG010000212.1:0-2631 GCA_964621895.1 uncultured Anaerolineales bacterium
GGAGTGAGTATCCAGCAGATTCAGTAGGTCCCCTGGCATTCCCCGGTAGGGTTTTGACCGCAGTATGGGAAACTGCTGATGTTTATTGCAGCAGGAATGTTAGTAAGAATTAATAAAGCCAGGTGGCTTTACACCACCTGGCTTTATTAGAAATTTTCATTGATTTGTTTATTTATGAGATTTGCCGGTTTCCTTGGTCTCCATGTAGCTGTTCCGGAAGTAAGCCCGGGTGCAGGCCCAGTCCTCCTCTCCACAGTAATCCTTATGGTAAGCCAACACTTCTTCCTCGGTGAAACCGTACTTGGAGCCAATCTGCAGGGCGTTCTGGTAATCCTTTTCCGAGAACCCTTCGGCCATGGTTCGCTGCTGATCTTTCAGGCTGGCCCGGACGCAGGCCCACTCACCCTCACATTCTCCGTTGTAGAGGTTCATCACCTCTCCAAATTCGGCGGAGAACTGCTCGGCCAGCTTCTCGGCGGTATTCTGGCTTTTTTCTTCCTGCTGCTGAGCTTTTTGTTCTTCCTGATCGGCCTTGGGTTCTCCACGCAGGGATTCTTTGTAATCCTGCACACCGATGATCAGGATCTCCGCAGCACTGATTTCGTCGGTTGCCAGGTGATAGGCCTGGTTGAGGTCTCCCCAGCTGTCCGCGGAACTGCGGGCATCGGCAACCTCGGTCCAATCCACATTCATCCGATCAGCAAAATTGGCGCTGTGCTTGAGCTCAGAGAGGGTCAGGCCGTCGGTTAGGTATTTATCCAGTACTGCCGGATCGGCTTCCAGATCCCCTGCCAGTTTATAGAACTGGGTCAGTTCTCCGGGTGTGGCGCCTTCCGCGATGCGGGCTAGGGCATCCTCAAAGTCCGCTTCGTAGCGGGTCACGGAGCGAACCGCTGTGCGCACATCACCCAGGCTGTAATCTTCACTGATTACCAAGGCCATTAAATCCGGCAGGCTGTGGTCTTCCAGCAGTTCGGCGAATCGATCCAGCTGCAGCAGGGCTCCCCAGCCGCCGACATTGAGATGCCAGGCCAGGATATCTTCCCAACTGAGCTCTTCCATGGAAAGGGCCAGGTTGTAGGCTTTCCACATCCGTCCGAATCCGAGGTTATTTTCCTCGCCTTCGTTATCAAAGATGCTGTAGATCTCATCGCAGGTGTAAAGGTCTCCCGACTGATCCGGGAATAGGGTGTTGACGCCATCGGCGATCTTCTGGGCGGTGGGTTGGCAGACATCCTCGGGGTTGGAAACAACCACGGGGAGGGTTGCCTGGCTGGAAAATGCACACGCGTCCGTTACTGTAACCCGAGCCTGGAATTTACCAATTTCTGTAAAGGTAAAGGATGAGGATGCGGAATCACCCGCTGTTCCGTCATCCAGGCCGTCTCCATTGGCATCCCATTGATATATATAGGGCAGCCTTCCTCCAACAACTGCGGCAGAAAACTCGATCAGCCCGTCATCCACGCCCTGGAGCACCAATGGCGGGAAGGGAGTACTGGTGAGGGCCACTGTGGGACCTTCCAGGATCAGAATGTCCGTTGTTGTGCCGCTGAGACCTGCTCCAGCGCTTTCTGCTACCTGCACCGTCCACTCGTAACTCCCCTGGTCAGTGTAGGTATGGTTCAATGTGAGAGAAGAATCAGTAACTGTTAAAATTTCCGTCGCATCCCCATCTCCATAATTCATCTGGAAAAGGTAGGGGGGTAATCCATTTTCCCAGCTGATGGTAAATTGGACATCACCGCAGTCAGCAACGGCTGTAACGGAAACAGCCAGCCCTTCCGCTCCCGTCTGGGCATAACCAATTCCTGCTGTGCTTGCCAGGCTGGTTAGAAGAATAACTGCTGTCAGCAATGCTCTAATTAAAGTTCTGGTTTTATTAATCATAGGGCCTCCGGTACTTTTGTTTTATTCTGATTTTTCAAAAACTAATTTATCAATAACTATCTGTATTAATTTGATCTATTCCCATGGGGGGTTTCAGTGGGATAGAGTCCATCCTCATTACTGCCCTTTCCCTGACCTTTATCATTGTTCTTTTCCTGGCCGGGAGCCGAGTCAGGTTTGTTTGAGTTGGGATTATCTTCTTTTTTCTCCTGCCCCGGGTTTTCTTTGTCTTCCTTCTGCTCTTTGATTGTCTCCCGGAACCCCTGGGGTTCGTTTATGCCATTTCCTACCAGCTCCAAGCGTTCGCGGATTTTTTCCTGGGCTTTAACCAAACCTGGCACACCGCCCACTGGTGTTTGTTTCTGCAGTTTTTCCATCATCTGGTTTTGTTCCTGTAAATTTTCTTCAATTTGCCGGAGGGCGTTATTCAAGCCTTGTTCTCCCACTTGAGCAGCTTCCTCGAGCATTTTCTCGGTATGTTTTTCCAGAAGGGCCAGGGCTTTTTCGGAGACTTCTTCCCCGGCAGCAACCTGGGTCTGGATTTCCTGCAGACGGCGGTTGGCAAAAGAAACATACAGGTCAAGACGGTCCTGCGGATCGGTTTCAAGGCTGACCTGAATTTCCTCTGTAAGGGTTTTTACCCCATAGAGCAAATCATCCGGCTGACTGGACTGGGCAGCGTAAACCGTCCCACCCAGGCTGGAGAGAGCTACCAGCAAAACTGCCGCGACAGCTGCCAAG
>CAZUMG010000213.1:0-2571 GCA_964621895.1 uncultured Anaerolineales bacterium
ATTATAAACATCGGCTTTCCTTCTGTCACCCGGTTGGCGATACCTAACCTCAGGGCTAACTGCACCTGCTCACGAGCCCCCGTGCTGAGATCCTGCAGAGCGTAGCGGGTATATTGGTCCTGGACATAAAGCCGATCATTTACCAGGTCCAATTTATGGTATTTGCTGGTTAATTTTAAAAGCAAGTCTGAGACTTCCGGCCTGTTCAGATCGCGTTTGATTTTCTGATCTTCTTCCTGCTGGATGGCGGTTAAGATTTCCGTCAGGCCGATTTTTGCCACCAGGCTGGCCGTCAATTTTCGAAAAACTGCGGCAGTTTCAGAACGCAAAAGACGGAGATGATAAAGAACATCAGGCCAGGGAACTGTTATAGCATCTCCAGTTCTCTCGCAGGCACGATATTTAAGGGTTTCTAGCTCGTTTAAATGCCCGGCGAGATCAGTTTCTAATTTCTGAAGATTCTTCTCCAAGTCCTCGCAGATTTGCAGGTCATACTCAATCCCAGTTGGATCCGGAAGTATTTCTCCTTCTGGGATGTTCAGAGAAATCAAGGATAGATCAAGTGCGTGAATTTGCTCAGATAGACTAGATGCTTTATTTTTTAATTCCTGGAGGGATTTTTCCCAGTCAGGAATGCTGACTGGTTTTCCGAGAATTTCTCCAAAAGCACGTTCAATCAGCTCTGTTTCTCGTTCGAGCAGGTTGGTTTTCTGCTGGATTTCTTTATCGAAAGATTTTGTAAGCAAATACCTTTCCTGCAGCTTATTTTTCTGATTCTTTAAATCGGTTAACCCTTTCAAAGAGGAGGAAAACTTCTCTCTGAATTCATCCTGGATCAGACGCCGTTCATTGGAATCGGAACTTGTTCTTGACCACTGCAGGAGCTTAAGAACGTAGAATAGCGCCGCCCCAAATCCAAGTAAGGCGGAGATGATACCTGCCAGAAATAGCTGGGTTGAAGAATAATACTGCTGGGAGATTAGTGTGGTCAATCCTCCCCCCAGCATAGTGAGTCCTGCAATGCCAATCAGGCTGCTTGGGCGTTTATTTTCATCGAGACCTTTTTGCTCCCAAACATCGATGGCGGATTCAAGCCAGGTGTATTGATCACTGAACAGCTGGTTTTTTGATATTTTTTCGCTCAGGTGATAAAGATCTGATTGGAGTTTTCCATGGTCACGAATATGATCTCGTAAGGAATCCAGGCTCTGTTCAGAAAGTGAATTCTTCTGGGAAAAAAGCTGGTTTTTTTCTTTTGCCAGCAGGAAGGCCTGATGACGTTTGGCCTGATGCTGGTGAGCTAGCTCTTGCCTGGTTTCGATGATTTGAATTTCGATCTGGCGGGCTGGGGCAAGGGAATAATTCTGTTCAATTTGCTCAAGCAGCTTGTTTAAATCCTTGAGTTTTTCAGCCATTTGCTGGCGTGTTTTTATGTCTCCCTGGTTATTTCCCTGGATTTCCTGGGACTCAAGGGTTGCCTTCCGGACAGTCGCTGGGATTGCAGCCCAGATTTGATCAAAAAGCAGCTCACTGGTCAGAGCAGTTTTAAGCACATCTCGATTGACCCCATCCGGTGAATTGGCAGATAAATCGAGTTCAGCCCCTTTAACCACCAGCAGCCTGGCCATATTCAGAGGTAAACCGGCGTCGTTCTCAGACCAGTAATCCTCGATTTTCTTGGGAGATGACAGGGAAAAAGTTGTTATTTCGGGCGTGATACCCTGGATTTCTACCGTGCCCTGTCCTGAGGCATCCCGGAGGGTCCACTTTTTAGCATGGCGAAAAAGGGATTGAAGTAAAAATTCAACCAGATAAGTTTTCCCGGTTTCATTACGGCCGTAGATTAAATTTAACCTCGCAAGGTCCATCTGAAGGTCTTGAAGCGGTCCAAATTCCTTGATTTGAATCCTTTTAATATAAATAGCCATCAGTTATTGCCGTAGATCACCTTGAGAGCTTCTTGAAGAATATCAGCTTTGGTTGGGTTTAATGGGTTTTCCGGCCAGTCCAGATTTTTAACCCAGGTCTGGAGCTGGGCGGCTATTTCAGCCCGGTCAGGATCTCTGGAATGGTACAACTCGCTTAAATCAGGTTCACTACCTTGATAGAAAGCATATCCTGAAAAGGTTTTTTTGATTTTAGTCAGAATGGAACGGCGGTCGGAATACGCAAAACCGGTAAGTTTAACCCGGACCTGGACACGGTTCTCCCAATCAGGCGGTAAATGCCAGCCTTTTATCCGCTCGGTCATATCATCAACCAGGTAGTTAAGGTCATTTTCCGAAGGAATCATGCTGAATTGTTCATCGAAATACACCAGCGGTGAATCGACCAATTGGGACGATATTTCACCTTTTACGGTGTCCAAAATCAAAAATTGCCTGAGACCAGTTTCCGTGATGTTAATGGGACAGGGTGAACCTGGATAGTGAACAAGCGAACTCTCCTGGGGAAGGTGAATATGTCCCAGAATAACCAGTTCAGGTTGATACAGGTTGAGGTCGGTTGAGGTAAGCGGCATATAGATACCTGGTTCGTAAGGATCGGCTGTATTCCGCCCTGCGGACCAGT
>CAZUMG010000214.1:0-2566 GCA_964621895.1 uncultured Anaerolineales bacterium
TCATATGGAAGGAGAGATTTTATTGAATCTCTGCCACCAATTCTGCTGCCGTAATGTTCAATTCCGCCAAAATGGCGTCCACAGCTTCTGGCGATTCTGCAGCGTAAAGCTGGGCAGCCGCATCTTCAACAGCCCGTCGGACAGAATACCAGGCGGTGAAGGTCTCCGGCTCACCCTGCCCGAGAGCAGCTAAAGCCAGTGAGGAGGCAAAAACGGGGTTGCTGGCAACATAGTCTGCCAACATGCCTTCCGTGGAATACTGGGTGGGCAGGTAGCCGCTGGCTTCTACCCATTTAGCCTGATTCTCAGGACTGGTCAGATATTTGATAAACAGCCAGGAAGCCAGTTCCTGCTCCGGGCTGGATTTCAAGACACCTAGAGTCTGGGTGAAAGCATCCACGCCCTGTCCGCCGTCGGGGCCCGGGAAAGCCAGGAAGCCCCAGGTATCATCATTGCCGGCATCATCAAAAGCAGCCTGATAGTAGGGAAGGCCGGAGTTGGAGCTCAGGGTCACCAAAGCCAGACGTTGGCCCTGTTCAGGGTTGGGGTAGCTCTCAGTCTCAAAAGTGCAGCCGCTGTCTCTCAAATCATTGATATACAGGGCTACTGCCTTGGCTTCCGGAGTATTAAAATCATAGGCGGTGCTGTCAGCATTTAATTCTTTTCCACCGAAGGCATGCAGGAATGACAGGAAGTTGGATGCACTGGGGAACCAAACCATGCCGGTACCCCCATCGTTATCGGGATTGTCATCCGTTTTATTGGCTTCTGCTGCTGCGCACAATTGGGCTTTCAGCTCTTCCGGAGAAGTTGGAGGATCGGCAAATCCCAATTCCTGGGCCCAGGTGAAGTTATATACCATCACATTGGCGGACTGGCTCAGCGGCCAGGCTAAACGGGCACCAGCCGGGGAAACACCCAGACCAAATACGCTGGGATAGATATCAGCGATTTCATCCTCAGTCAGCCCATAAGCTGGATCGTAGACAAATTGATTCAGATCCACAACCATATCCACGGTATCCCAGTTGTTCAGCGCGCTGGTATAGGCCTGGGCAATCTGGGGAGTATCACCGGACTGGATGCCGGCATTCACTTTATCTTCCAGGTCATTGTAGGCTCCCTGGTCGAGGGCTTCCACAGTGATGCCGTATTCGTTGGTGGCATTAAACTCATCCACGATGGCAAGGACGGCAGCATTGCGGGGATCACCCTCACCGTAAACATGCCAGAACTGCACCGTAGTACCGCTGAGGTCCATCATGGGCGCTTCTTCAACCACTGGCTCTTCGACAACCTCTTCAACTACAGGTTGTTCTACTTCCTCCACAACCGGCTCTTCCGTGACAGCCGGTTTTGGAGCGCAGGCAGTCAGGATCATCGAAAAGATGATCAGGGAAGCAAAAATCATGGTTAAAAACTTTTTAGGCATTTTTTTCTCCTCAATATTAGTTGTCTGGTTACACTTGCCTGGATCTACTCTTGAGTTGCATCACCTCCTTCTTTCGGTAATAACGTCGTTGATTGATTGAATAATGAACTATCAGCCCTTGAGTCCACTGCGGGCGATGCTCTCGGTAAACTGCTTCTGAGTGAAAAAGTACAGGATCAAGATGGGTATGATAGTGATTAATGCCCCGGCCATGATGTAATGGATTTCCTGTCCAGCTTCGGTAACAAAATTCATCAACCCTACCGAGATCGGACGCCAATCCGATGTATTGGTAACCAGCAACGGCCAGGCTAGAGAGTTCCAGGAACCGATAAACGTCAGCACCAGGATGACCATTAAAGGCGCTCTGGAGAGCGGTAAAACCACCTGGAGTAAAAAACGCAGGTGGCCGGAGCCGTCAATCCGGGCAGCATCATAAAGCTCATCTGGTATTTGTATAAAAAACTGGCGCAGTAAAAAGATGTTAAAAACGCTACCCATGAAGGGGACAGTGAGGGCCGGCCAGTTGTTAATCCAGTTCAGCGGCCCTATCCTGCCCAGCCAGGTCACGGTTAGAAAGTTTGGTATGATGGTTACCATTTCCGGAATCATCATGGTGCTCAACAGGATGGCAAAAATAAGATCCCTCCCGGGAAATTTAATCCTCGAAAAGCCATAAGCTGCCAGGATACTGATGCTGACGCCGCCAACCAGAGATATCGCAGTAATCTTAAGGCTGTTGAAAAAATACTTGGAGAAATTCGCCCGATCCCAGGCTACTAGGAAATTTTCAAAATGGAGCTGACTGGGAAAGAAGGAACTGCCCAGGGCTTCCCCGATACTTTTCAGGGAGGTGGAGATCATCCAGACAAACGGTACCAGGGAAAGCAGGGCGCCCAGGATAAGTACCAGGTAGGTCAGGATTGATAATAAGCGAGAACGAGATAATATCATACTTGATCCTATGATACGTCTACAAGAAAAATACCCGGGATCCTTGAAAACGATTATTCAACAGGGTTAACCCCAGAATAATTGCAAACAAAACAAAAGCCATAGCTGAGGCATAGCCATAACGAAGCTTTTCAAAAAATTCCAGGAAAATGGCCACGCTGAAGGTGTTTGTGGTACCCA
>CAZUMG010000215.1:0-2556 GCA_964621895.1 uncultured Anaerolineales bacterium
GGGGGATCATCCGAAGGGACCTGGTTAAACTCTCGAGCCGCCTGGTGACCAGAGAAAATAGCCTGGGCGATGATATGGGGAGCTTCTGCATCCCCGATCACCCGCAATGACGCCAGCTTCCCACGGCTCAGAGCTGGTTTTAATGCTTGGAACAAATCATCATTTGGCAGACGATCAGTCAGCAAGACGACCCCATCTGCCCTGATTTCTGATTCCTGATTCGAGATAGAGTTAAGTATACGGACGGCTCCTGGCTGAATCTTTTTGAGGATTTGCCCGGGAATGATCCTGATACCGGACTGAATTAATCTTTGCTGGATAAGTTCTTGCTCTAATGTATATTGGGTCCAATAGGCAATTAATGGCGCGGGGGTAACCATAGTCACCCGGCAGCCGAGCTGGATAAGCTGCTCAGCGATCACACTTCCCAGGTAATAATGATCGTCATCGTACACCAGTACATCTCCACTGAGGGTTTTCCCCTGGAATATATCATCCGGTGTGAACACCTGAGGGAGCAAATGGCCGGGGATGGGCTTCCAGTGGGAGCGGCCAACCCCGTCGTCCCTCCACCTGGCACCTGTAGCAACAATGATATGCTGATGTCCAGATTCCAGGATATCTTGTTCTGTCATTGGACTGCTGGGATACAGCACTATTTGCTTCATCTTCTGGATTTGGGTCAGACGCCAATCGATCACCCGCCTCCATTCAATTAAACCGGGTAGGGCTGATTCGAAGACAACCCGCCCTCCAAACTCCCGGCGAGCATCCAGCAGTACTACAGAATATCCCCGGGCACCCAGAGCGCGCCCACATTCCAGTCCAGCAGGTCCACCGCCAACTACCAGAATATCCTGGTCTGATTCTTTCCCGGGTATGATTTCAGGATGCCAACCCCGACGCCATTCTTCACCCATGGTGGGGTTTTGAGTGCAGCGGATAGGGATCCCCAGTTCATCCGCGCTGGCGCAGATATTACATCCAATACACTCCCGAATATCCTCAACCCGGTTCTCTTTGATCTTCAATGGTAAAAATGGATCTGCAATAGAAGGGCGCGCAGCACCCACAAGATCGACGATGCCTCTTTGAACGATAGAGAGCATCGCATCAGGGGTGGTATAACGACCAACACCCACTACCGGTTTGTCGGTCAGTGATTTCACGAATCCAATATACTTTTCCTGATATCCTGCTTGCTGAAATCGGGATGTGGCGGAATCGTTGCTCCATCCGCTGATGTTGACATCCCACAAATCGGGCAGGTTAGCCAATCTGGCGATAATGTCATGCCCCTCTCCCTGGGAGGTAATTCCCTGATCACCGATCAGCTCGTCCACAGCCAGGCGCACGGCTACTGCACAGCGATCACCAACTGCAGCTTTGGTATCCTCAATGATTTCTCGCAGCAAGCGGGTCCTGTTTTCCAGGCTGCCGCCGTATTCATCTGACCGATCGTTATATCTGCTCAGTAAAAAATGCATCGCCAGGGATAGATTATGACCCGCATAACAGTAAATAATATCAAAACCGGCCTGTTTGGCGCGTTTTGCGGCTGCTTGATGCCAGCTGCGTAAATTAGTAATATCTTCCTTATCCACCCGGCGAGTTTGCCCAGGGGTATAGCCATCAAAGCCCATCGATCGGGGTGACAAACCTGTGGACCGGGAATACAAGTTGGCGGCATGATTTCCACTGTAGGTTAGTTCTATTCCAGCCAGGGCACCATATTGGTGAACAGAATCCACCATCATTTGCAGGGCTGGTATATCCCCATCGCTCCACAGCCGCCCCTCGATATTTGGAGATAAATCACTGCTGTGATGAATCTCAACCTCCTCGGTGCAGATCACGCCCCAGCCGCCCTCCGCTTTGATTCTGCGCATTTCTGCGAGAGCGCGCGGCATGCGGTAACCCATACCATTGCAGTGGGGCACCTGGTAAAAGCGATTGGGGGCAACCACCGGACCGATTCTAACCGGTTCGAACAGGATTGAATATCTTTCATCCATAGATTTGCTCTTTTTTGCCTGATGTACCCTAAAAGTATACTATGTCTAAAATGATTAAAATATAGATTCCCGGATTGCGGATATTCATGGGAAAAATCTAGATCCTGGCTGGAGGTTTAGATTAATTATCAGGATTAACAAACTTATCAAATTATTCTTCTCAAGAGGAATATTCGATCCGTTCAAGCCAATCAGTATTCTTATGGGGGTCAACTTGGAGTTAGGTCCAGTGGTGCTTAAAGAATTAATTGGATATATTAGGCATCAACCCTGCTGCTTATCCTATCCGGGCAGGATCATTCCAGGGAGATATCGCTGAAGTAGGTTATTACCCCGGATAAAATGATCAACCCGGCTCCCGCTATCTGGATCCAGGCCAGGGTTTCGCCTAGAAAAGTCACTGCTAAAAGGCTGACCAGTATGGGAGTTACCATTGACATCATGGTCATATAGGACGCGCTGGTGACTTTCAGTGTCCGGTTCAGATAGATCCAGGTGATTGTTAGAAACAAACCATTACCGACAGCATAGGGTATTGAAG